>JAHJOG010000099.1 GCA_018820395.1 Gammaproteobacteria bacterium
CAGCTGTTTGAGCCGAAGGCGAGTTCTGCGGACCCCGCCTGTCGTGAGCACTGCAGGGAAGCCCGAAGGGCCGGCACAGTGAAGCAGGCCCGCCGCACACCGCCACACGGGCGCTCTAACCAACGAACACGATACGGCGCAAACGCACACGCACAGACCGCTGACCGCCGACCGACCCTCAGCGACTCAAACGTCCCAGGTAACGTTCTTCCCGTCCGCCAACGAATCCTTCAGCATGTGCAGCAGCGGCGTAGCGCGCTGCCGGATGCCGACATGCATGCGCTCGGCGTCGTCCGCGTGTGCTTCCACGGCGTACTTGTCGTCGTTGTGGGCATTCTCATGCTCGCTCGCCATTGCCGCTTCGAGGGCGGCGATGGCAGCGGGCATCTGCTCGATCGTGATCACACCCTTTTGCTCGGGTGCCTTGCCGATGATCGAAAACATCTGGCGGGCGTGGATTTCGAGCATCACGAAAGGAGCGGTCGCCCGCGAATGAAATCGGTAAAGCATGTTGGCTGGCTCTTACTTGTAGATATGGTTTCGAGTGAAAGGGTACACCGATTGTGACCCGCGCATCGCGCCCCCATCCACTCGCCCATCAGGCTTGCTCGACAGCATCTGGTGCAGCGCGATCCAGCCCTGCTCGAAGCTCATGGCCGAACCCGCCAGGTAGAGCCGATAGGCCCGCAGGATGCGCTGCGCATTCTCGGCCTGACGCCCGCCGGCGCGCGTCAGCACCTCGCGCGCCTCGTCCAGCTTCGCTTCGAGCGCGTCCGACCAGGCCCACAGCGTGCGCGCATAGTGCGGGCGCAGATTTTCGGTATCGAGCATTTCCAGCCCTGCGGCGGCCGTCTCGCGCAGCACGTGCGTCACGTGCAGCAGTTCGCCGCCCGGAAAGATGTACTTCTCGATGAAGTCCCCCATGCCGGCGCCGAGTTGCTGATAGTCCAGCCGGCCCGAAGTGATGCCATGGTTGAGCACCAGCCCGCCCGGCTTGAGCAACGCGTGGATCTTGCGAAAGTACGTCGACATGTTGGCGCTGCCCACATGCTCGAACATGCCCACCGATGAGATCTTGTCGAAGCTCTGGTCTTCCGGCAACTTGCGGTAGTCGAGCAGCTCGACGCGCGCGCGGCCCTGGAGGCCCTTCTTCTCGATCAGCCGCTGCACGTACGCGTGCTGATTCTTCGACAGCGTGATGCCGGTGGCATCCACCCCATAGTGCTCCGCTGCCCACATGAGCAGCGCACCCCAGCCCGAGCCGATGTCCAGAAAACGCTCGCCGGGCTGCAGCATGAGCTTGCGGCAGATGTGGTCGAGCTTGGCCTCCTGCGCCTGGGCCAGCGTCATGTCGGGGCTCGCGTAATAGGCACACGAATACACGCGTCGCGGATCGAGCCACAGCGCGTAGAAGTCGTCCGACACGTCGTAGTGGAACTCGATCTGTGCAGCGTCCTTGCCAAGCGAATGCGAACCACGCGATTTCGCGCGCCGCTGCAGCCGGCTCCACCAGCTCGTGTCGGTTTCGGCCGGATTTCCTGGCAGCAGGCTGACCGTGGCGTCGATCAGGTCACGCATGGCGCCTTCGATCTGCACGCGGCCTTCGACGTACGCTTCGCCGATCGCGCCGACCTGCCGTGCACCGAGCTTGGCGAGTGCCGACCAGTCCTTGAAGGCCAGGGTGATGCGGGAGCCCGGCTTCGCGACCTGTCGGCCGTCGGGCAGCTGGAGCGTGATGGGAACGGGCAACGCCGAAAGCTGGGACTCGATTTTCGGGATCAGGCTCTGCATATCGTCGATTCTTCCCAGCGGAAATGCCCGCGTCAACTGGCTTCGGCCGAACCCATGGCGGTGTTGACACGATATTGTTTAGGTCTAAACTATTGATCCATGAATAGCCTCACCACCGACCTTCGGCGCATCCTGTGCATTGGCGGCGGCCCCGCCGGGCTCTACTTCGCGTTGTTGATGAAGGCCCGCCAGCCCGCCCTCGACATCACGGTGGTCGAGCGAAACCGGCCCTTCGACACCTTCGGCTGGGGTGTGGTGCTGAGCGACCAGACACTGGGCAACCTGGCCGCCGCCGACGCGCCCACCGCGCAGCTCATCGGCAGCGAGTTCCACCATTGGGACGACATCCAGGTCTTCTTCAAGGGCCGCCAGGTGCGCTCGGGCGGCCACGGCTTTTGCGGCATCGGCCGCAAGCGCCTGCTCAACATCCTGCAGGAACGCTGCCTGGCGGTCGGCGTGCGGCTCGAGTTCGAAACCGACGTCACGGACGACCAGGCGCTGGCGGCGCAATACAACGCCGACCTCGTGATCGCCAGCGACGGCCTCAACAGCCGCATTCGCCAGCGCTACGCCGAGACCTTCCAGCCCGACATCGACCTGCGCGAATGCCGCTTCGTCTGGCTCGGCACGCATAAGACCTTCGACGCCTTCACCTTCGCCTTCGAGCAGACCGAGCATGGGTGGTTCCAGGCGCACGCCTACCAGTTCGACGACAGCACCTCGACCTTCATCGTCGAGACGCCCGAAGCGGTGTGGAAGGCGCACGGCATCGACCGGATGGAGCAGCCCGAGGCCATCGCCTTCTGCGAGCGGCTCTTCGCCAAGTACCTCGACGGCAATGCGCTCATCAGCAACGCCACGCACCTGCGCGGCTCGGCCAACTGGATCCGCTTTCCGCGCGTGGTCTGCGAGCACTGGACGCACCGCATCGGCGTCGGCGGACGCAGCGTGCCGGTGGTGCTGATGGGCGACGCGGCCCACACCGCGCACTTCTCCATCGGCTCCGGCACCAAGCTCGCGCTCGAAGACGCCATCGACCTGTGCAACGAGTTCGCGCAGGGCGGCGGCATCGACTCGGTGCTCGAAGCCTACGAGGCGCGCCGCAGCGTCGAGGTGCTCAAGATCCAGAACGCGGCGCGCAACTCCACCGAATGGTTCGAGAACGTGTCGCGCTACACCGGCATGGAGATCGAGCAGTTCGCCTATTCGCTCCTCACGCGCTCGCAGCGCATCAGCCACGAGAACCTGCGGCTGCGCGACACGCAATGGCTCGGCGGCTACGAGCGCTGGCTGGCCGGCGGCAAGCCGCTCGCGCCGATGCTGATGCCGCTCACGGTGCGCGGGCTCACGCTCAAGAACCGCATCGTGGTGTCGCCCATGGCCACCTACAGCGCCGTCGACGGTGTGCCGCAGGACTTCCTGCTGGTGCATCTCGGCGCACGGGCGCTCGGCGGCGCCGCGATGGTCTTCGTCGAGATGACCAGCCCCACGCCCGAGGGACGCATCACCCCCGGCTGCACCGGCCTCTACAACGACGCGCAGTCGGCCGCGTTCAAGCGCATCGTCGACTTCGTCCACGCGCAGTCGAGCGCGCGCATCGGCATCCAGCTGGGCCACAGCGGGCCCAAGGGATCGACGCAGCTCGGCTGGGAAGGCACCGACGAGCCACTGCCCGATGGCAATTGGCCGCTGCTCGCGGCCAGCGCCCTGCCCTACGGCGAGCAGAACCAGACACCGGCCGCCATGACCCGCGCCGACATGGACACGCTGCGCGATCAGTTCGTCGAATCCACCCGGCGCGCGGCCGAAGCCGGCTTCGATTGGCTCGAACTGCACTGCGCCCATGGCTACCTGCTGGCGTCGTTCCTGAGCCCGCTCACCAATCGGCGCACGGACGAGTACGGGGGAGACCTCGTCAACCGCTGCCGCTATCCGCTCGAAGTGTTCACCGCCATGCGCGCCGCATGGCCGTCAGAACGGCCCATGAGCGTCCGCATCTCGGCGCACGACTGGGCGCCCGGCGGCAACACGGCGGACGACGCCATCGAGATCGCGCGCGCCTTCAAGGACGCCGGCTGCGACTTCATCGACGTGTCGTCGGGCCAGACCACGCGCGCTGCCAAGCCGGTGTACGGGCGCATGTACCAGACGCCGTTCGCGGATCGCATCCGCAACGAGGTCGGCATCTCGACCATTGCGGTCGGCGCCATCACCGACGCCGACCAGGCCAACAGCATCATCGCCGCGGGGCGGGCCGACCTGTGCGCCGTCGCGCGCCCGCATCTCGCCGACCCGGCGTGGACGCTGCACGAGGCCGCCAAGCTGCAGAGCCGCGACGTCGAATGGCCCCGCCAATACCTGAGCGGGCGCGACCAGATGTACCGCGAGATCGCCAAGCAGCAACAGCTGGCCGCGGCGATGGCCGCCGCGCCGGTGCGCCAGCCCGAAGAGGAGCAGTGATGGACCTGGAAGCCCGAGCGCACAGCGAACATCCCGACGAGCTGCGCCTGTGGCTGCGCTTGCTCACCTGCGCGCAGCTGATCGAAAAGCAGGTCCGCAACGAACTGCGTGAGCAGTTCGCCACCACCCTGCCGCGCTTCGACCTGATGGCCCAACTCGAGCGCTCGCCCGAGGGCCTGAAGATGAACGAGCTCTCGCGCCGCATGATGGTCACTGGCGGCAACGTGACCGGCATCACCGACCAGCTGGTGTCCGAAGGCCTGGTCGAGCGCGTCGACGTCGAGGGCGACCGGCGCGCCTGGCGCGTGCGGCTCACGGCGCGCGGCCACAAGCTCTTCAACGAGATGGCGCAGCAGCACGAAGCCTGGATCGTCGACGCGTTCGCGGGGCTGAACGCGCGCGAGATCGCCCAACTCCACAAGCTGCTCGGCAAGGTCAAGCAGCATTCGCATCAACAGCTCGCGGAGACCCTATGAAGCATTACATCGGCGCGGACAGCCCCATGCGCGCACAGTTCGAACCCAAGGCCGGATTCCGTGCGCAGCACTTCGACTGGTCGTACGAAACCGGCGTCGGCACGGTGACGCTGAATCGTCCCGAGCGCAAGAACCCGCTCACTTTCGACTCCTACGCCGAGTTGCGCGACCTGTTTCGCGCGCTGCAGTTCGCCACCGACGTGAAGGCCGTCGTGGTCACCGGCGCGGGCGGCAACTTCTGCTCCGGCGGCGACGTGCACGACATCATCGGCCCGCTCACGCGCATGCAGATGCCCGAGCTGCTCGAGTTCACCCGCATGACCGGCGACCTGGTCAAGGCGATGCGCCACTGCCCGCAACCGATCGTCGGCGCCATCGACGGCATTTGCGCTGGCGCGGGCGCGATGGTCGCGCTGGCCTGCGACCTGCGCTACGGCACGCCGGCCACGCGCACGGCCTTTCTCTTCACGCGCGTCGGCCTGGCAGGCGCGGACATGGGCGCCTGCGCGCTGCTGCCGCGCATGATCGGCCAGGGCCGCGCGTCCGAGCTGCTCTTCACCGGCCGCGCGATGAGCGCGCAGGAAGGCCACGCCTGGGGCTTCTTCAACGCGCTGCACGAAAGCAACGCGCTGCTCGGCGCCGCCACGGCGATGGCCCGCGAACTCGCCGAAGGCCCGAGTTTCGCGCACGGCATGACCAAGACCATGCTGGCGCAGGAATGGTCGATGACCATCGACCAGGCGATCGAGTCCGAGGCGCAGGCCCAGGCGATCTGCATGCAGACCGGCGACTTCAAGCGCGCCTACGACGCCTTCGCCGCCAAGCAGAAGCCCGTCTTCGCGGGAGACTGAACGTCCATGGCCGCATCCGACGTCGATCCCTCCACCACGCATCTGGCGCTGCCCTTCTTTGGCGAGCCGCACCGCGCGCTCGCACGCGAACTGCTGCCCTGGGCGTCCGCCCAATCCGTCGACGAGCGCGACGACCGGGCCGCCTGCCGCGAATGGGTGCGCCGCCTCGGCGACGGCGGCTGGCTGCGCTACTGCGTGCCCGCCGAATCCGGCGGCGCGCTCGAGCGACTCGATTCGCGCGCGCTCGTGCTGCTGCGCGAAACGCTGGCCTTCCATTCGCCGCTGGCCGACTTCGCCTTCGCGATGCAGGGGCTGGGCAGTGGCGCCATCACGCTCGCCGGCAGCCCGGCGCAGCGCAGCGACTATCTGCAGGCGGTGTCGCGCGGCGACAAGATCGCCGCCTTTGCGCTGAGCGAACCCGAGGCCGGGTCCGACGTCGGCGCCATGGCGATGACGGCGGTCGAGTCCGCCGACGGATGGCAGCTCGACGGCCACAAGACCTGGATCAGCAACGGCGGCATCGCCGACTTCTACTGCGTGTTCGCCAAGACCGACCCCGAGGCGGGCTCGCGCGGCATCACCGCCTTCATCGTCGACGCGTCGAGCACCGGGCTCGACACCTCCGAGCACATCGAAGTGATGGCGCCTCATCCGCTGGCCACGCTGCGCTTCGACGGCTGCACCGTGCCCACCGAGGCCCGCCTGGGTGATCTGCACGGCGGCTTCAAGCTGGCGATGCGCACGCTCGACATCTTCCGCGCCTCGGTCGCCGGGGCGGCGCTCGGCATGGGACGGCGCGCGTTGTCCGAGGCCATCCGCCACGCGAAGCAGCGCCGCATGTTCGGCCAGACGCTGGCGGACTTTCAGCTCACGCAGGCGAAGCTCGGCGAGATGGCCGCGCTGATCGACAGCGCCGCCCTGCTCACCTACCGCGCCGCCTGGATGCGCGACGAGAGCGAAGAGCGCGGCGCACCGCCCGCAGGCGACCTGAGCGCCGCGGCCGCCATGGCCAAGATGTGCGCGACCGAAAACGCGAGCCGCGTGATCGACATGGCCGTGCAGATGCATGGCGGGCTGGGCGTCAAGGTCGGCACCAAGGTCGAGAGCCTGTACCGCGACATCCGCTCGCTGCGCATCTACGAAGGCGCGACCGAAGTCCAGCAGCTGATCATCGGCAAAGCCGCCCTGAGGAGCCCCTGACGATGAGCGCCCAGATCGACCGCTTCGTCCACGACCGGCTGCCCGCCGACGCGCTGCTGCCGACCTTTCGCTACGACCTGCCCGAGTTGCAGTTGCCCGACCAGCTGAACCTGGTCGAAGAGCTGCTCGACAAGGCGCCTGCCAAGGGCTTCGCCGACTTGCCGATGCTGCGCTCGCCCACGCAGACCCTGAGCTACGCCGAAGCCGCTGTCGAGGTCAACCGCATTGCGCAGGTGCTGGTCGAGGACCTCGCACTGGTGCCGGGCAACCGCGTGCTGCTGCGCGGAGGCAATTCGATCGGCATGGCGCTCGCCTGGCTCGCGGTGGTCAAGGCGGGAATGATTGCCGTGGCCACGATGCCGCTGCTGCGCGCCAAGGAACTCGGCGAGATCATCGACAAGTCGCGGCCCGCGGTCGCACTGTGCGACGGCCGGCTGATGGATGAGCTGCGCGAGGCGCAGCAGACGCATCCCACGCTCCAGAAGCTCGTCGCCTTCAACCAGCCGGACGCCGCGGATTCGCTCTCTTCCCTGGCAGCGCGAAAGAACGGCATCTTCGCGGCCTGCCCGACCGCGGCCGACGACATCGCACTGCTGGCCTTCACGTCCGGCACCACCGGCAAGCCCAAGGCCCCCGTCACCACGCACCGCGACGTGCTCGCCATGTGCGAGACCTGGCCACGGCACATCCTGCGCGCGCAGAGCAGCGACATCGTGATCGGCTCGCCGCCGCTGGCTTTCACCTTCGGGCTCGGCGGTCTGCTGATCTTTCCGATGTGGGCCGGCGCGAGCACCTACTTCCACGAC
>JAHJOG010000100.1 GCA_018820395.1 Gammaproteobacteria bacterium
CGCGTGGTGCAGGCGCGCCCGCTCGCTCGCGGTCATGGCGGCATCGAATTCGACCTCACGCTCGTTCTGCGCGGGCGCGACGGAAGGGCGCCGCGGCGTCAGCGCTTCGCGCACGCGCGGCCGACGTTTGGAAGGCTCGGCCTTGCCCTCGGCGCTCGGCAGCATCTGCGCGAGCAGCTTGTTGGCAAGTTCCGGATCGCGAAACCACGCATCGAACAGTTCGCGGAACACCATGCGGTCCTGCTCGCGGCTGACCATCACCGACTCCATCGCCGCGGCAAGATCGTGGCGGTCGTCGACGCCGACCAGCATCGCCGCATCGGTCGCCAGGGCGATGCGTGCGGCATCGGTGCGCACCCCGGCCCGCCGCAGTGCGCGGCCGAACGCGGCCATGTTCCCGGCCAGCTTGCCGACCCGCGCATCGCCGAGCTGCTGCCGCATGGGGCTCAAGCCTCCTCGGGCTTCAGCAGGTCGCCGGCCAGCTCGCGCGTCAGGGCTGCGACGTCGTCGCGTTGCTTGAAGAGGATGCCGGCGGTGTCTACCACGATCTCGGGGTCGAGCTCGATGGTATCGAGCGCGATCAGCGCGCGGGCCCATTCGACGCTTTCGGCAATGCCCGGCGCGCGTTGGAAGGCGCTGGAAAACGGCGCGCTGCGCAGCCGTCCGACGAATTCGGCGACCTGCGCCGAAAGCGCTTCGCTCGCACGGGGCACCTGCGCGCGCACGATCGCGAGCTCGCGTTCGCGTTCCGGGTAGTCGAGCCAGTGATAGAGGCAGCGGCGCTTGACCGCGTCGTTGAGTTCGCGCGTGCGGTTGCTGGTGAGGATCGTCACCGGCGGGACCAGCGCCCGCACCGTGCCGACCTCGGGAATGCTGACCTGGTATTCGCCCAGGTATTCGAGCAGAAAGGCCTCGAAGGGTTCGTCCGCGCGATCGACCTCGTCGATCAGCAGCACCGCGCCGGGGCTCGCCGTCTGCAAGGCCTGCAAGAGCGGCCGGCGGATCAGGTAGCGCGGCTGATACACCTCGGACTCGACATCGCTCGACGCGCCGTGGGCTTCAGCAGCGCGCATGTGCAGCAACTGCGCGGCGTAGTTCCATTCGTAGAGCGCCTCGCGCTGTTCGAGGCCGTCGTAGCACTGCAGCCGCAGCAGCTCGCGTTGCAGTGCGGTCGAGAGCGCCTTGGCCAGCTCGGTCTTGCCGACGCCGGGTTCGCCCTCCAGCAGCAGCGGCCGCTGCAACTTGAGCGCCAGGAACACCGCCGTCGCCAGCCGCCGGTCGGCGAAATAGCCCGCCTGCTGCAGACCGTGGACGACCGCGTCGACGTCGGAAAAGGGCGTGGGCGCAGTCGTCGTGTCGGTCATCTCGCCAGCTTAGCCCAAGGCCTTGGCGACCGCTCGTTGCGTGAGCACGCTGATGAGATTGGCGCGGTAGGCGGCCGACGCGTGCAGGTCGGCATTGAGGTCGGACGCATCGATCTTGACGCTCGCGGCCGACTCGGGCGTGAAGCTCTTGTCGAGCGCGGCCTCCAGCCCCGCATGGCGAAAGACGCCGTTGCCGGCGCCGGTCACGGCCACGCGCACCCCGCTGTCGAACTGTGCGAGGAAGATGCCGACCAGCGGAAAGTGCGACGCTTTCTGGCGCAGCTTTTCGTAGGCCGCGCGTTTCGGCACCGGGAAGCGGAAGGCCTTGATGAGTTCGGCTTCGTCCAGGGCGGTGGTGAAGAGGCCGAGAAAGAAGTCGTCGGCCGCGATCTCGCGCTGGCTGGTGATGATGGTCGCGCCGGAGCCCAGCACGGCTGCCGGGTAGCAGGCCGCCGGGTCGTTGTTGGCGACCGAGCCGCCGATGGTGCCCATCGCGCGCACCTGCCGGTCGCCGATGCGCGATGCCAGGTCGGCCAATGCCGGATAGGCGGCCTTGACGTCGGCGTTGTTCGCCACGTCGAGGTGCCGCGACATCGCACCGATCAGCAACTGGTCGCCCTGCTTGCTGATGCCGGTGAGTTCCTTGATGCCGCTCAGGTCGGCGAGTTGCCCGGGCGACGACAGTCGCAGCTTCATCGAGGCCAGCAGGGTCTGGCCACCAGCCAGCGGCTTGGCGCCAGAGGCGGTGAGCTTGACCGCGTCGGCCAGCGTGACGGGGCGTTCGAGGGTGAAGGCGTACATGTTGATTTTCCTTCTGGGGTGATCAGGGGGCCGGACGGCCCTGGGTGCTGCCCGCGAGCGACGGCTGCTGGATGGTGTCGGCGTGGCCCTTCTGCATGGCCTCCCAGATGCGGTTGGGCGATGCCGGCATGTCGAAGTCCTTGACGCCGAGCGGCGCCAGGGCGTCGAGCACTGCGTTGATCACGGCCGGCGGCGAACCGATGGCGCCCGCTTCGCCGCAGCCCTTGGTGCCCAACGGGTTGTGCGTGCACGGCGTGCAGGTGGTGGCGATCTTGAACTGCGGAAAGTCGCCGGCGCGCGGCATCGCGTAGTCCATGAAGCTGCCGGTGAGCAGCTGCCCGGTCTCGTTGTCGTACACGCAGTTTTCCATCAGCGCCTGGCCGATGCCCTGCACCAGACCGCCATGCACCTGCCCCTCGACGATCATCGGGTTGATGATGGTGCCGAAGTCGTCCACCGCGGTGAAGCGGTCGACCCGGACCTCGCCGGTCTGCTTGTCGATCTCGACCTCGCAGATGTAGGTGCCGCCCGGGAAGGTGAAGTTGGTCGGGTCGTAGAAGGCGGTCTCGTTCAGGCCTGGCTCCAGCTTGTCCAGCGGGTAGTTGTGCGGCACGTAGGCCGTGAGCGCCACCTGGCCGAACGGGATCTTCTTGTCGGTGCCCTTGACGGTGAATTCGCCGTTGGCGAACTCGATGTCGGCGTCGCTCGCTTCCATCAGATGGGCGGCGATCTTCTTGGCCTTGGTCTCGATCTTGTCGAGCGCCTTCATGATGGCCGCGCCGCCGACCGAGATCGAGCGCGAACCATAGGTGCCCATGCCGAAGGGCACGCGGCCGGTGTCGCCGTGCACCACGTCGACCGCGTCGACCGCAATGCCCAGGCGCGCCGCCACCACCTGCGCGAAGGTGGTTTCGTGGCCTTGGCCGTGGCTGTGCGATCCGGTGAACACCGTCACGCTGCCGGTCGGGTGCACGCGGATCTCACCGCATTCGAACAGCCCCGCCCGCGCGCCCAGCGCACCGGCGATGTTCGACGGCGCGATGCCGCAGGCCTCGATGTAGCTCGAATACCCGATGCCGCGCAGCTTGCCCTGAGCCTCGCTGGCCGAGCGCCGCTGGGCGAAGCCCGCCACGTCGGCGAGTTCGTTGGCCTTGTTCATCGACGCGTGGAAGTCGCCCGTGTCGTACTGCAGCGCGACCGGCGTCTGGTAGGGGAAGGTGGTGATGAAGTTGCGCTTGCGGATCTCGTCCTGACTCAGGTTCATTTCCCAGGCGCAGCGCGACACCAGCCGTTCGAGCAGGTAGGTGGCCTCGGGCCGTCCCGCGCCGCGATAGGCATCGACGGGGGCCGTGTTGGTGAACCAGCTTTCCACCTCGACGTAGATCTGCGGCGTGGTGTATTGGCCCGCCAGCAGCGTCGCGTACAGGATGGTCGGCACGGCGGTCGAGAAGGTCGACAGATAGGCGCCCAGGTTCGCGTCGGTGTGGACCCGCATCGCGAGGAACTTGCCGTCCTTGTCCATCGCCATCTCGGCGTGGCTCACGTGGTCGCGGCCATGCGCGTCGGAAAGAAAGCATTCCGAGCGCTCGCCGGTCCACTTGATGCTGCGGTTGAGCTGCTTGGCGCCCCAGGTCAGGCACACGTCCTCGGCATAGAGATAGATCTTGGAGCCGAAGCCGCCGCCCACGTCCGGCGCGATGACCCGCACCTTGTGCTCGGGCAACCCGAGCACGAAGGCCGTCATGAGCAGCCGCTCGACGTGCGGGTTCTGGTTGGAAACGTAGAGCGTGTATTCCTCGTTGGCGCGGCTGTAGTTGCCGATGGCCACACGCGGCTCCATCGCGTTGGGAATGAGGCGGTTGTTGACCAAGTCGAGCTTCGTCACGTGGGCCGCGTTGGCAAAGGCCGCGTCGACTCCGGCCTTGTCGCCGAGCGTCCACTTGTAGCACTGGTTGTCCGGCGCTTCGTCGTGCAGGGTGACGCCGCTCTTCTTCGCTGCCGCGTCGGCCACGCTCACCACCGCGGGCAACGGCTCGTAGTCGACCAGCACGGATTCCGCGGCGTTCTTGGCCTGCTCCACGGTCTCGGCGACGACCATGGCCACGTGGTCGCCCACGTAGCGCACCTTGCCGATCGCAAGAATCGGGTGCAGCGGCTCCTTCATCGGCGTGCCGTCGGGGTTGTTGATGAGCCAGCCGCACGGCAGGCCGCCCATCTTTCCTTCGATGTCCTTGCCGCTGAAGATGCCGATGACGCCGGGCATCTTCTCGGCCTGCGAGATGTCGACCCCCTTGATGCGCGCATGCGCGTGCGGCGAGCGCACGAAGATCGCGTGGGCCTGGTTGGCCATGGTCACGTCGTCGGTGTACTGGCCTGCGCCAGTCAGGAAGCGGTAGTCTTCCTTGCGCCGGAGAGCCTCGCCGATGTGCGGCAGGCCTGCGAAGTCGGGTGCGCCCATGTCGTGCTCCTCAGGCCGTGACGGTCTTCTGGGCCGGCGCGGCGGACATCGCCTCGCCACCCATCTGCACCGCTTTGACGATGTTCTGGTAGCCCGTGCAGCGGCACATGTTGCCGTCGAGCAGCTCGCGAATCTCGGCTTCGTTCGCCTTGGGGTGATGGGTGCAGAGGTCGATCGCGCTCATCACCATGCCGGGGGTGCAGAAGCCGCACTGCAGGCCATGGCACTCCTTGAAGGCCGCCTGCATCGGGTGCATCGCGCCGTCCGGCTCGGCGATGCCTTCGATGGTGGTGATCTCGGCACCGGACACCTGCGCCACCAGCACGTTGCACGACTTGATCGCGCGGCCGTTGACCAGCACCGTGCACGCGCCGCACTGCGCGGTGTCGCAGCCCACATGCGTTCCGGTCAGGTGGAGATGCTCGCGAATGGCGTGAACCAGGAAGGTGTTCGGCGGCGCATCGACCGTGACCTCGCGGCCGTTGATCGTGAATGGAACCTGCATGTGGCTGTCTCCGATGGGAAGGTGATGGCTGAAGTGCGAGTCGAATCTTGGCGGTGGGGCAAGCCCCCCATGCTAGGCAAAACCCTAGTCGCTTGCTTGTTGCTCCTGAAATTCTCAAAATGAAACAGTTCCGCCCTGCGCCGCTTCGCCACCCTGCCGAACCGTCGACGGACCCGATCCACCCCACGTCGCCGCATCCATGAATCTCTCACCCGCCGCGCATTCCACGGAGCGTTCCCTGGCGATTTCCAGGGCCCGCCGCGAATGGATCGACGGCGACCTCGCGCCGCCGCCCGGCTCGGTTCAGCGCGTCGAACCGTGGCTCACCCGGTCGTGGCAACGCTGCCTGGCACTCGGCCATCGGCCTCAGCAACGGGTGGTGTTCGATGCCGTGTCGGCGCAATCCGCGCACCGCGTGGGCGAGCGCCACCACGAACTCGTCGCAGCCGCCCGGCCGGTGCTCGACCGACTCTCGCGCGCGATTGCCGACACGCGCTACTTCGCGATCCTCACCGACGCCGACGGCATCGTCGTCGACATCGGCGCACTGCCGGCCGGTGGCGACGCCGCCGGCCGACATGCGCGCAACATCGCCCGCGTCGGCGTCGACCTGTCGGAGCGCGCCGTCGGCACCACCGCCATCGGCGCCGCGCTGGCCGAACGCGAATCGGTCTGGCTGCACCAGGGTGAACACTTCTTCCACGACACCAGCATCTACACCTGCGCCGGCGCTCCGCTCTTCGGCCCGCAGGGCGACTGCATCGGCATGCTCGACCTGACCGGCGTTCAGGTCGCCGAGCGGCCCGAACTGCGCCACCTGGCGGTGATGTCGGCGCGAAGCATCGAGAACGCATTGCTCTGCGCGCAGCCGTGCGAACTGCTGCTGCGCATCAACTGGCCCGGCTGCGTGGCCGGCACCGACGCCGACGGCCTGCTGTGCATCGACGGCGAAGGCCGAATCACCGGCGCCAACCTGGCGGCGCGCCAGATGCTCAACCAGACGCCGGGCACCGGAAGACCGCTCCATTGCCACGACCTCTTCGCCATGCCGCCGGACATGCTGTTCGACGCCGCACGCCGCGGCGACGCCGGCATCGACGTGCCGCTGTGGTCGGGTCTGCGCATCCACGCGCGGCCGCACGCGGCCGGCCGCGCGATACACAGCGCGCCATCGGCCCGCCCTGCCCTGCGCGAAGCCGAGATCGCCATGATCCGCAAGGCGGTCACCGACGCCCGCGGCAACGTCGCCGAAGCGGCGCGCGCGCTCGGCATCAGCCGCGCGACGGTCTACCGAAAACTCGGGCGCGGCAAGGGAAAGAGCCGCTGAACCAGAATGTGCTCATGAAGCAAAGCTACACACCCGTCGAACCGCCCCGCAGCGACATCGATGCCCTCCCCGGACCGACCCTGGTGGAGTTCGGCACCAACTGGTGCGGTCACTGCAAGGCGGCCCAGCCGCTTCTGGCCGAGGCCCTCGCCGACCAACCCGATCTGCGCCACTTCAAGGTCGAGGACGGCAGCGGCCGCCCGCTCGGCCGCTCGTTCGGCGTCAAGCTGTGGCCCACGCTCGTCTTCCTGAAGGACGGCAAGGAAGTCGGGCGTGTGGTGCGCCCGGGCAACGCCGACGCGATCCGCCAGGAGCTGGCGCGCGTCACATCCGCCTGACTCGACGCTTGGGCTGGCCAGACTGCCTACGAGGTAGGCAGGGCCAGCGCTCTCGCCGCGTGCTGATCTGTCCGACAATGGTTGCCGACCCCTGCCGATGCGGCGACCGCTCCGATGCTGAGCCAATGGGCCTCAAGATTCATCACGCCGGAGCGATTCATGTTGTTGCGCCTTGTCTACGTCAGCAAAGCAGTGGCCCCCGACGGCCAGGACCTGCCTTCCATTCTTGAAAAGTCCAGCGAGAACAATCCGGCACTCGAAGTCACCGGCGTTCTCTGTCACCTCGACCCGGTCTACTTGCAATACATCGAGGGCGAAGAGAGCACCATCGACGCCCTCTACGAACGCATCCGCACCGACCCGCGCCACACCGACTGCACCACCCTCGAACGCCGTGCCATTCCGCGCCGGGCATTTCCGGACTGGTCGATGAAGCTCCTCGAATGGAACGAGCACACCCAGTCGATCTTCCGCAGCTTTTCGCCCGACGCTGCGCAGGATCTGTTTTCGGCCGACCCGTCTACCGCTGCGCCGCTGGTGCGCGCGTTGGTGCGGTCGCCGGACTGGAAGTTCGGCGAGACGCCTTGATGTGCCCAAGGGGGGTCTGCGGCGTTGGCGTTGGCGTTGCGTTGGTAACAGCGTCTGTGGGGCGGTTTGCGGCGTCTTTTGTTCGTTGGTAAGAGCGCCCGCGGGGCGGTGTGCGGCGGGACTGCTTCACTGTGCCGGCCGCTTTGCGGCTTCCCTGCAGTGCTCGCGCGGTCGGGCCGTCGCAGAACTCGCTGCGTTCACTTCGTTCACTTCGCTCAAACAGCTGCGACGAGTCAGTTCACGAAGCGCGTGTCCTCAGGCACGCGCGCCCGACCACGCTGCGCGCTTCGGCGGCCCAGAGGCGCTGTCC
>JAHJOG010000101.1 GCA_018820395.1 Gammaproteobacteria bacterium
ATGATGTCGATCTGGTAGTCCTCCAGCGCGGGGTAGAGGATTTCCTCGACCACCGGGCTCAGGCGATGAATCTCATCGATGAAGAGCACGTCGTTGCGTTCGAGATTGGTCAGCAGCGCCGCGAGGTCTTTCGGCTTTTCGAGCACCGGCCCGGAAGTCTGCCGCAGGTTGACGCCCAGCTCGGCCGCGATGATGTGCGACAGTGGGTCTTGCCAAGCCCCGGCGGGCCGAAAAGGAGCACGTGATCGAGCGCCTCCTCCCGATGGCGGGCCGCGCCGATGAAGATCTCGAGCTGCTCGCGAACCTTGGCCTGGCCCACGTATTCATCGAGCAGCTTGGGCCGCAGCGCGCGCTCGATCGCCTCTTCGTTCGGCGACGCCGGTGCCGCCGACACCACGCGCTGTGGGGCAGGAACGAAGTCGTCGGTCTGGATGGTCATGGTCGATGGGGGCGTTGCCGACCGAGTTTAGTCCGCGCCCGCCCGGCGCGAGCCGCGGCGGAAGAGTCGCCGTGCAGCGGGAACTGCGCGCGCACGGCCACTATTTGGCCAGCGACTTGAGCGCCAGCCGAATCCCTTCGGCCACGCCAACGTCCTTGGGCAGCACCTTGAGCGATGCAGCGGCTTCCTTGTCGCTGTAGCCGAGCGCCACGAGCGCCTGCAGGATGTCGGCCTGCGCGTCCGTCGCTGCGTGCATGGGGGCGCCGATGTCGGCGCCCAGCTTGCCCTTGAGTTCGAGCAGCAACCGCTCGGCCGTCTTCTTGCCGATACCGGGGATCTTCACCAGCCGGCCGACGTCCTGCAGGGTGATGGCCTGCGCCAGTTCGGCCACGCTGAGCCCGGAGAGAACGCCCAGCGCCATGCGCGGGCCGACGCCCGAGATCTTGATCAACTGCCGGAACGTCGTGCGCTCTTCGGCGCTGCCGAAGCCATACAGGATCTGCGCGTCCTCGCGGACCACGAAATGGGTCAGCAGCGAAACCCGCTCTCCGGTCGCGGGCAGGTTGTAGAACGTGCTCATGGGCACGTCGACCTCGTAGCCGACGCCGTTGCAGTCCACCAGCAGTTGCGGCGGATTGCGCTCGGCAAGGATGCCGGTGAGTTTGCCTATCATGGGGGCCTTCTTGCCATTTGAAATGAACGTCGCGTGATTCTGCGTCACACCTTCAGTCCGCCCAACAACACGCGCCTCGGACACCTTTGCGGCGCACTGGATGCCAATCTGCGTCGCATCGAAGAATCGCTCGGTGTGCGCATCGCGCACCGCCATGAGCAGTTCAAGATCGACGGCCCCAAGGCGAGCGCACAGCGCGCGCTGGAAGTCCTCCAGGCCCTCTACGAAGTCGCCCAGCGGCCGATCGATCCGGCCGTCGTCCAGCTCACACTCGCAGGCGATGGCTCGCTGTCCGAGGCCGAGGACGGCACCCTCACGCTGGCCACGCGGCGCTCCGACCTGCGCGCCCGCACGCCCAACCAGAGTGTCTACCTCCGCAACATCGCCGATCACGACATCACGCTGGGCATCGGCCCGGCAGGCACCGGCAAGACCTATCTCGCCGTGGCCTGTGCCGTGGACGCGCTGGAGCGCAGCGCCGTGCAGCGCATCGTGCTCACGCGTCCCGCAGTCGAAGCGGGCGAGCGGCTCGGCTTCCTGCCGGGCGATCTGACGCAGAAGGTCGACCCCTATCTGCGCCCGCTCTACGACGCGCTGTACGAGCTGATGGGCTTCGACCGCGTCCAGAAGGCCTTCGAGCGCAGCACGCTGGAAATCGCGCCGCTGGCCTTCATGCGCGGGCGCACGCTCAACAACGCCTTCGTCATCCTCGACGAGGCGCAGAACACCACGCCCGAGCAGATGAAGATGTTCCTCACGCGCATCGGCTTCGGCGCCAAGGCGGTGGTGACGGGCGACGTGAGCCAGATCGACCTGCCGAAAGCGCAGCTGAGCGGCCTGGTCGACGCCGAACGAATCCTCAAGCGCGTCAGCGGCATCGCGATCACCCGCTTCACCAGCGCCGACGTGGTGCGGCACCCGCTGGTGGCACGCATCGTCGACGCCTACGACGGCGCGCGCAAGACGAAATGAGCCTGGCGGCGCTGTCGCTGTCGCTGCAGTTCGGCCGCTTCCCCGGCGTGCAGGCGCATCGCGCCGTGTTGCCGCGCCATTTCGTCACCCGCTGCGTGCGGCATGCGCTCGACCTCGCCGGCGAGATCGCCGTGCGGATCGTCGACGCCGACGAAGGCCAACGGCTGAACCGCGAATTCCGCGGCAAGGACTACGCCACCAACGTGCTGACCTTCGACTACGCCGCCTCGCCGATCGTCATGGCCGACCTGGTGCTGTGCGCCCCGGTGGTGCAACGCGAAGCCCGCGATCAGCGCAAGACGCTGGCCGGGCACTATGCACACCTGCTCGTCCACGGCACGCTCCATGCGCAGGGCTGGGATCACGAACTCGACGTGGCGGACGCCGAGGCGATGGAGGCGCGCGAGATCGAGATACTTGCCGGGCTCGGCTTCGAGAGTCCTTACTGAAGCTCCGACGTGAAGCGCCGCCGTCCGCGTTCAACTCACGATCTGAAGTGGGATGGTGACCGGCCCGTCGTTGATCAGACGAACCTGCATGTCGGCGCCGAATCGGCCAGTCGCCACGATGGGATGCGCCGCCCTCGCACGAGCGACGAAGAGGTCGTACAGCCTGCGCCCGTCTTCGGGTGCTGCGGCCTGCGTGAAGCTGGGACGATTGCCGCCCGTGACGTCGGCAGCCAGGGTGAACTGGCTGACCACCAGCAAGCCGCCACCCACGTCCTGCACGCTCAGGTTCATCTTTCCCTCGGCGTCCGCAAAGATCCGCAGTTTGAGAATCTTGGCCAGCATGCGTTCGGCCGTGGTCTCGAGGTCGCCGCGCTCGGCGCACAGCAGCACCAGCAGCCCACCGGCGATCTCGCCGACACGCTCGCCGCCGATGTCGACGCTCGCTTCGCTGACACGTTGCAGCAGCGCCTTCATGCGGCGTCGGGCAACTGGGTGGCGCGCGCCTCCATGCCGAGTGGAAGCAGTTGGATCGTGACGCGCAAGCCGGGCACCGCGTCCATCAGCGTCTGCTCGAGCGTGTCGCGCAGCGCGGCTGCGCGCTGCAACGACCAGTCGCCGGGCACGTGCATGTGCAGATCGGCAAAGCGCCGCTGTCCGGCCTTGCGCGTCGCGATGTCGTCGAAGCGCAGCAGAGCGCCTTCGGGCACCGAAGCAGCGAATCGATCGAGCGTCTGGCGCAGCAGCGCCTGTGTCTCGACATCGAGCGCCTCGTCCATCAACCCCTGCGACGAGCGCCAGATCAGCTTGGCACCTTCGCGCAGGATGTTGAGCGCCACGGCGATGGCAAGCACCGGGTCCAGCCACAGCCAACCGGTGAGCCCGACGATCACGATCCCGCCCACCACCCCGGCAGAGGTCCAAACATCCGTCACCAGATGGCGGGCGTCGGCTTCGAGTGCGATCGACCGATGGATCCTTGCGGCCTTGAACAGCGCAAAGGCCAGTGCTGCGTTGAAGGCCGAGCTGAGAGCCGACAGCCCCAGGCCCCAGCCGAGCTGATCGAGCGGCTCCGGCGACGCCAGACGAAGTGCGGCCGCCCAGATGATCGCAGCGGCCGCCCCGATGATGAGAATGCCCTCGAACCCCGACGAGAAGTACTCGGCCTTGTGGTGCCCGTAAGGATGGTCGTCGTCGGCCGGCCTGGCGGCGATGGTGACCATGCCCAGCGCGAACATCGCGCTCGCCAGATTCACGAACGACTCCATGGCGTCCGAAATGAGCCCCATCGAATTCGTCACGTACCCGGCCCACCCCTTCATGAGAATCGTGACCAGCGCGACCACGATGGACACGCGCAGAAGCGTCGTGGGGCGCCATGCCGAAGAGGGTTTACGCGCAGGCGAAGGACGGGGAGAGGTATCGGAGGACATGAAACGTGCCAGATTATCGCGGCCCGCTCGACAGATGCTGCGCGTGCCTTACCATGCGCGGCAACTCCACGGAACGCTTGTGCATATGAAGAAATACGCCTCGATCGCCTTGTGCGGTTTTCTCTTCGCTGCGGCAACGGTGTCGGCCCAGACACCCAAGGAGGCCGAGCGCGCAGGCACCGTCAAGGAAGTTCGCGGTACGGTCGAGCTGCTCGATGCAGCCGGCACATTGCGCCCCGCGCGCGCTGGCGACGCGCTGGCTCCCATCGACCGGATCGTCACCGGTGCCGATGGAGCTGCCAGCGCCATGTTGCGCGACGGAACGATCCTGGTGGTGGGTCCGTCGTCCCGCCTCGATCTCAAGGAGTTCCACTTCGACTCGACCACCCGCGACGGGGGCATGCTCGTCGCCCTGCTCCGAGGGTCCCTGCGCATGATCACGGGGCTGATCGGCAAGGCGAATCCCGACGCGGTCCGCGTCGAGACGCAAACCGCCACCATCGGCATTCGCGGCACCGACTTCATCGTGCAGGCGGACCCGCAGCCGTGATCCGCTGGCCGATGCGACTCCTGGGCGCCGCCGGCATGGCCTGCCTGCTGGCCGCTTGCTCGACGCCCGGCACACGCGTGATCCTGCTGCCGCAGGCCGACGGCCGCCCGTCCGCAGTGGTCGTGCGAACCGACGACGGAGAAGAGACGCTGTCCGTGCCCTTTCAACGTGCCACCGCCTCGGTCCGGGCTCGCGGTGCACCCACCGTCGACAAGGCCGACCCCGAACAGGTCCGCGCCGGCAACCGCTTCCTCTTCGACTTGCTCCCCCCCGCTCCGCAAGAGTTCGTCGTGTACTTCGATCGCGGCGGACTGGCGCTCACGCCGGCTTCTCGCAAGGCCATGAACGAGGCGATCGCAGCAGCCCGACTGCGCAACGGCGGTGAAATCGTTCTGACCGGCCACACCGACACCGTCGGATCGGCCAGCCGCAACGACGAACTCTCACGCCAGCGCGCGCTTCAGGTGCGCCAACTCGTTCTCGACCAGGTCTTTCCGCTCAGCCGAATCGAAGTGGTGGGTCGTGGCGAACGCGATCTTGCCGTGAAGACGCCCGATGAAGTCGACGAATCGCGCAACCGGCGAGTGACCATCGAAGTGCGCTGACGCCGAACCGAGCCTTCACGAAAGCTCCACGCGGGCGAACTTGCGCTTGCCCACCTGCACGACATAGCGGCCGGCCGGAAGCTTGAGGCCCTTGTCCGCCACCACGCCGGAATCGATCCGTACGCCACCTCCGTCGATCAGCCGGTTGCCTTCCGACGCCGAAGACGCCAGGCCCGCCTGCTTGAGCAACTGCGCGATGCCGAGCGGCGCGCCAGAAAGCGATATCTCGGGAATCTGATCCGGAACGCCGCCCTTGCTGCGATTGACGAAGTCCTGCTCCGCCGCGTCGGCTGCGGCAGCGCTGTGGAACCGGGCCGTGATTTCCTTGGCCAGGGCGACTTTGGCGTCCTTCGGATTCCGTCCGCCCTCGACCTCGGCCTTCAGCGCCTCGATCTCCGCAAGCGACTTGAAGCTCAGCAGCAGATACCACCGCCACATGAGGTCATCGGAAATCGAAAGCACCTTGGCGAACATGGTGTTCGCGTCTTCGCTGATGCCGATGTAGTTGTTCTTGCTCTTCGACATCTTCTCGACGCCGTCGAGCCCTTCGAGCAACGGCATCGTCAAAATGCACTGCGGCTCCTGGCCGTATTCCTGCTGCAGGTGCCGGCCCACGAGCAGATTGAATTTCTGGTCCGTGCCACCGAGCTCCAGGTCCGACTTGAGCGCCACCGAGTCGTAGCCCTGCATCAGTGGATACAAGAATTCATGGACCGAGATCGACTGCCCGGCCTTGAAGCGCTTGCTGAAATCGTCCCGCTCCATCATGCGCGCGACGGTGTACTTGGCAGCCAGCTGGATCATGCCCCGCGCGCCGAGCGGGTCGCTCCATTCCGAGTTGTATCGGATTTCGGTCTTGCTCGGATCGAGCACCAGACTCGCCTGCCGGTAGTAGGTTTGCGCATTGGCCTCGATCTGCTCCCGCGTCAGCGGCGGCCGGGTGCTGTTGCGGCCGGACGGATCGCCGATGGTTGTCGTGAAATCGCCGATCAGGAAGATCACGGTGTGGCCGAGATCCTGTAGCTGCCGCATCTTGTTGAGCACCACCGTGTGGCCGATGTGGATGTCGGGCGCCGTCGGATCCAGGCCCAGCTTGATGCGCAGCGGCGTGCCGGTGGCTTCAGCACGCTGAAGCTTGCGCACCCACTCGTCCTGCGGCAGCAGCTCGTCAGTCCCCCGCAGCGAAATGTCGAGTGCCCGTCCTACACCGTCGGACAGGTTCGTGTATGTAACAAAATGGGACGTCATGGCGCTTTTCGGCTGGATTCGCGAAGGCCGAAGCTATACTCGACCCCGTCTTACAAGCGCCGAATTCTAAGCGGCGCTATTTTCCGCACCCGTCTGCCGACCGCACGTATCGGCCTCACGACGGGGTTTTGCAGAACCTGAGCTGGAATTCGAAGTTTGATCAACGGCATTCTTGCCGCCGAGGAGCTTTTTGCTTCGCGCGTGGCCTATACATTCCGGACCTATCCCAAGCAGATCACTGCCGTCATTGCGTCCCTGCTCCTGTGCACGGGCGGCGGTGCGTTTGCGGTGGCCTCGCTCGGCCCGGATGCATCCAAGCTGCCCGTCAAGCAGGTTTTCGAAGCCGTCACGCCCCTGCCCATCGCAGACCAGGTCAGCGAACTCGATGCGTTCGAGTTCAAGCTCTTCCGCACCGACCAGACCCGGGCGAGCGACACGGTGGGCGCCTTGCTGCGGCGCTTGGGCGTCGATGACGTGGCTGCTGCCGCCTTTATCCGCAGCAATGCCGACGCGCGTGCAGCACTGCTGAGCCGGCCGGGCCGCACCGTGACCGCCGAGGCCACGCACGACAACCGTCTGCAGAAGCTGAGCGCGCGCTGGATTCCCGGCACCGACGGAAGCTTCAACCGCTTCGTCATCGAGCGCGTGGGCGGCACGTTCCGCGTCGTCACAGAAGCCGACACCCTCACACCCGGCAGCCGACTGGCCAGCGGCGTCATCCGCTCCTCCCTGTTCGCGGCCACGGACGACGCGAACATTCCGGACGAAATCGCCGGCCAGCTGGCCGACATCTTCTCCGGCGACGTCGACCTGCGCAGCCTGCAAAAAGGCGACCGCTTCGCCGTCGTCTACGAGACCTTCGACGGCGACGGACAGACGCTCCGCACCGGTCGCGTGCTGTCGGCCGAGTTCGAAAGCGGCGGCAAGGTCCATCAGGCCATCTGGTTCAAGCAACCCGGTCGGGACGGTGAGTACTACCGCCCTGATGGCGAAAGCCTGCGTCACGCCTACCTGAACTCGCCGGTGGAGTTCTCGCGTGTCACCAGCGGTTTTGCGATGCGCCAGCATCCGATCCTGCGGAGCTGGCGCAAGCACACCGGCATCGACTATGCAGCGCCGACAGGCACTGCGGTGCGAGCCGTGGCGGACGGCGTCGTCGAGTTTGCCGGCACGCAAAGCGGATACGGCAACATCGTGATCCTCAAGCATCGCGACAACCAGGAAACAGCCTACGCCCACTTGAGCCGCATCGGCGTGAAGGCCGGCCAGAGCGTCAGCCAGAGCCAGACGATCGGCGCAGTGGGCTCGACCGGCTGGGCCACGGGCCCGCACCTGCACTTCGAACTGCGCGTCAACGGCGAATACCAGGATCCGGCCACGCTCGCGCAACAAGAGGGCGGCGTTCCGATTGCCGCCGCTTCGCGTCCTGCGTTCGAACGCCTCGCCGTCAACGCGCGCACCGAGCTTGCAGCGGCCTTCACCGTCGCGCGGGTCGGGGCCGAATAGCAGCCGAGCTGCTGCTCGATGGCTGAGCAGTTCATCGGCCTCATGTCCGGCACGTCGCTGGACGGCGTCGACGGAGTGCTTGTCGACTTCGAAGGCGGCACCATGGCCGTCAAGGCGCATGCGGCTGCAGAGTTTCCCTTGGCGCTGCGCGCTGAACTTCTCGCTCTGAATCCCCCCGGCGGCGACAACGAGCTGCATCGGGCGGCGCTCGCCGGCAATGGCATTGCGCGAATCTATGCTCAAGTGGTCCATCGAATTCTGGCGGACACGGGAATCGAAGCGGCGACGGTGACCGCCGTCGGAGCCCACGGGCAGACGGTTCGACATCGCCCTGGCGAATTCGACGGCATCGGATACACCCTTCAGATCAACAACCCCGCGCTGCTCGCCGAACTCGTCGGGATCCAGGTGGTGGCGGATTTCCGCAGCCGCGATGTGGCGGCAGGCGGACAGGGCGCGCCGTTGGTTCCCGCTTTCCACCGCGCGATCTTCGGGCAGCCGACGCGCTCGGTCGCGGTCTTGAATATCGGTGGCATATCAAACCTGAGCCTCTTACCCGCCGGCGGCGGCACCGTCCTCGGCTTCGATTGTGGGCCGGGCAACGCATTGCTCGATCACTGGTGCCAACGCCATCTCGGGCAGGCGTATGACGCCGGCGGCCAGTGGGCTGCCGGCGGCCGAGTCCTCGACGATCTGCTGGCGCGGCTCCTGTCGGAGCCCTACTTCTCAAAACCGCCGCCCAAGAGCACAGGGAGAGATCTGCTCAATCCGACGTGGCTGGGCTCACACCTGGGGACCGAGACACGCCTGCCGGTCGATGTGCAAGCCACCTTGGCCGAACTGACGGCAAGCGTTTGCGCAAGCGACTTGAGACGCTATGCGGGCGAGGCTGAGTTGCTGATCGTGTGCGGCGGAGGCGCGCTGAATCATGACCTCCTCGCGCGCTTGCGTGGCCGGCTGCCCGGCGTTTCGGTCGTCTCGTCGGCCGACAGGGGACTGCCCCCGCAACAAGTCGAAGCGGCTGCCTTTGCCTGGCTGGCGCGCTGCACGCTGAAACGCGAACCCGGCAATATCGCCTCGGTGACCGGTGCGCGCGGCCCGCGGATTCTGGGCGCGGTGTATCCGGGCTGAGTTGCCAGGAAATCGCCTTCCCAAACACGACCGCCAGAAACGAAGAAGCCGCCCATCGGGCGGCTTCTTCAACAAACCGAATCGCGTTCAGGCGGAGAAGCTGGATCCGCAGCCGCAAGTGCTGGTGGCATTCGGATTTTTGATCACGAACTGTGCGCCCTGCAGATCTTCCTTGTAGTCGATCTCGGCGCCCACCCGATACTGGTAGCTCATCGCATCGATGAGCAACGACACACCGTTCTTCGTCATGGTCGTGTCGTCTTCGTTGGTCACCTCGTCGAAGGTGAAACCGTACTGGAACCCGGAACACCCGCCGCCCTGCACGAAGACGCGCAGCTTGAGATCGGGGTTGCCTTCTTCGGCGATCAGGTCGGCCACCTTGCCGGCCGCACTGTCCGTGAACAGGATGGGCTCGGGCATCTGGGGTTGAATGTTTTCGGCAACTGCGCTCATTGAACTTGACTCCTATGGAGGCCGAACTCGCGGCCAATCGACCAATGCTACTGCAATCAGCAAAAAACCGCCCGGAGGCGGTTCTTTGACAATTCGAGCAACATGCCCAAAACCAGATCAGCGCTTGGAGAACTGCTTGCGGCGGCGTGCGGAATGCAGACCCACCTTCTTGCGCTCGACTTCGCGGGCGTCGCGTGTCACGAACCCGGCCTGGCTCAGAGCCGGCTTGAGCGTCGCGTCATAGTCGATCAGCGCACGCGTGATGCCGTGGCGCGCCGCGCCGGCCTGGCCCGATTCACCGCCGCCAGCGACGTTGATCATGATGTCGAAGGTCTCGACATTGTTCGTCAAGAACAGCGGCTGCTTCGCGATCATGATGGACGTCTCACGGCCAAAGTAAGCCTGGATGTCCTTGCCATTGATCGTGATCTTGCCGGTACCTTTTTTGATGAACACACGGGCGACGCTCGATTTGCGACGGCCGGTGCCATTGTTCCATTCACCAATCATCTCAAGGCTCCTTACAGTTCCAGCACTTTGGGCTGTTGGGCGGTATGCGGGTGCTCTGCGCCACCGTAGACCTTGAGTTTTTTGATCATCGCGTAACCCAGCGGGCCCTTGGGCAGCATGCCCTTCACGGCTTTTTCCAGGGCGCGGCCCGGATGCTTGGCTTGCATGTCGCGGAAATTCGTCGCCGAGATACCGCCGGGGTAGCCCGAATGGCGATAGTAGATCTTGTCGATCGGCTTGGCGCCGGTGACGCGCAGCTGGGCTGCATTGATGATGACGATGAAGTCACCGGTATCGACGTGAGGCGTGTAGATGGCCTTGTGTTTGCCGCGCAAACGGAGAGCAACTTCGCTGGCTACTCGTCCGAGGACCTTGTCGGTCGCGTCAATCACAAACCACTCGTGCGTCACGTCAGCGGGTTTGGCGCTGAACGTTTTCATGAGTTTTCCTGAAAGGGAAGGTTTGATGGCCCTTTTCCACGGTCGGCGTTCCTCTGACGGGAATCTCTTAGGTGGGGTCGAAGCCTCGCCGCGGGGCCACTTGATCGCTGCGAAGCCCGCCATTATACGAAGGATCGACTCCCTACCGCAAACAGCGCGCGAGGCGCGCGGACTGGCCGTAACATCGGGCCATGTTCAGCTATCGCCACGCCTTCCACGCCGGAAACCATGCCGACGTGCTCAAGCACACGGTGCTGATCAACATCCTCGACTACCTGCTCGAGAAGGAAGCCGCATTGACCGTGGTCGACACGCACGCCGGCGCGGGACTGTACCGCCTCGACGGCGACTACGCCGGCACCAGTGGGGAGGCCGCCGAAGGCATCCTGCGGCTCGTCGACGCGTCGCCCTCGCCCGCGACGACTTCGACAACGCCCGCTACCGCATCGGCACCCGAAGTCCCCGCTGCGCTGGCACGCTACCTCGAAGTCATCCGGGATTTCAACCCCCAGGGCGGCGCGCGCATCTATCCCGGTTCGCCCTTCATCATCCAACACCTCCTGCGCGACCACGACCGCCTGAAGCTGTTCGAGCTGCACCCGACGGACGCCCGCACGCTGGACGCCAACATCGCGCAGCTCGAAGCGGGGCGGCAGATCGCGATCCTGCTAGAAGACGGATTCACGAGCGTGGTCAAGTTCCTGCCGCCGCCATCGCGGCGCGCTCTGATGCTGTGCGACCCGAGCTATGAGATCAAAACGGACTACGCGCGCGTTCTCGACCTGATGGCCGAGGCGCTGAAGCGATTCGCGACCGGCACGTACGCCGTCTGGTACCCCATCATTCCGCGGCCCGAATCCCACGACCTGCCGCGCCGGCTCAAGACCATGACCGTCAAGGCGGGCCGCTCGTGGCTGCAGGCCACGCTCACGGTCAAGTCCAGCAAGATCGTGACCGACGAATCCGGCGCCACGCACCGGCCCGGCCTGCCGGCGAGTGGCATGTTCGTGATCAACCCGCCCTTCACGCTCAAGGCGCAACTCGCTGCGGCACTGCCGGTCATGGCGAAGCAGCTCGCGCAGGATCGGAACGCAACGTTTTCGCTCGACGGTCCGGGCTGACGCGTCCGCTTGGTCGCGAAGGCGGCGCTACGAACGCGACGTTGCGCGGGCGGCTCTGCAAGGATGGGTGACTCGATCCGACTTCAGACCAACCATGGGGTGCTGCATCCATATGGGGTCATGGATTCGGTCAGACGCCACTTGAATCGGATGCCCCAATGCATCAGCCATCGGGGCTCGACTCTGGCGACGAAATCCCGGGTCAAGCCCGGGATGACGAATTGCTTTTCAGCGCCTTCCGACCGATGAATACATCAATGCCAGTTCGCCGCAATCACCGGTGCAAGCGAGCTCGCGTAATTGGCTGGCAACGTGGTCTGCCCCGCCGCAGGCGGGGAGAAGGCGGCCATGGCCTCCACCAGGTTCTGCACCTGGCTCTCCAGCAACATCGCTCCATTGGAAGTCTGGAACTGCTCCACGTGGTACTGGCTTCCGGAGTACCAGTTCGCCATGACCAGCTTGTCGCTGGTGCCGACGATGCTGACTTCCAGGTTGGCATTCACTCGGCGGAACCAGAGCTGCGCCTGGTTGATGCCGACGTCAAACAGCGCCACATCAGTGTTGCCCGCCGTAGCGTCGCTTTCCTGGACGGTGTCGGCGCCAAAGCCGCGCGCAAGGAAGTAGGTGTCGTCGCCGGTGCCGCCGGCCAGCGTGTCCGCCCCTGTACCGCCCGAGAGCATGTCATTGCCCAGTCCGCCGCTCAAGGTGTCGTTGTCTGCCGGCAAGCTCCAGCTGAACGCCGTGTCTTCCTGCACCAGCAGGTCGGCCACCGGGTTGGCCAGCACGGGAGGAGTGTTTTGCCGATCCCAGGCCTGCTGCGCGCCGATCACGGTGCCGTCGGCAAACACCAGGTTCTCCACGCGCCAGGCGCCGTCGGCCTGGAATTGCCTGTAGACCGTCAACTGGTCCGCCGTACCGGCGATCTGCAGCACCAGCGAGTTGTCGGCCGTGCGACTGAGCACCAGGTCGTCCAGGGCCACGCCGGCCTTGAAGACGATGGTGTCCAGGTTGCCGGCCGCGGCATCGTTGTCATAGATGGTGTCGCGGCCATCGCCCCGGCCGAACTGGTAGGTGTCGTTGCCCGTGCCGGTGTAGACGCCGTTCCAACTGTCGTAGCTGCCGCCGGCCAGCACGTCGTCGCCTTCTGCGCCGATGAAGGTGGCCGCCAGCGGCATGGTGTTGCCGTTGCCCAGGTTGATGTCGCTTTCGGTGCCGACCACGCCGATGCTGGTGATGCCCAGGTCGGCCAGGGTCTTGAGCTCTTCGGCTTCGCTATAGCCGTTCTGGTTGGCGTCCTGCCAGATGCGCAGCTGGGTGAAGGCGGTTTCGGCTGAATCGATCTTGCCGTCGGCGTTGAGGTCCAGCGCGGCCAAGGCTTCATAGCCGTTGGCGTAGCGGTCGTTCGGATCGAGGGTGGATTCGTTGAGCGTGTTGTCGCCAAAGAGCTCGCGGCCGCTGTCGATGTTGCCGTTGCCGTCGCGATCCCAGACGACCAGGCCATCGTCGGCCTTGATCCAGCCCGTGGCCTGGCGGATGCCGTCGCCGTTGTGGTCGAAGAAGACCAGGTGGTTCGGTTCGATGGCCGTGGCTTCTATGCCGTCGCCGTCGAGGTCGAGGACGAGGGGGTCACGGGGCAGACGCCAACTTTGTGCACCCCCATAACTCTCACTCACAGACGACGGCATTGGGTTACCCAAAGCGTCCCAAGAACTTGACACGTCGGTTGAGAAATCTTCAGGATTCTCAGCTGCACTTCTTGCAGCGTCGAAAACAGCGTCATACAACTTGCCAGCCAGGTAGCCTGCCGCCCAACCACCTGCAGGTGTCAAGAACGGTGACACTGCCGTACCAACTGCCGTACCAAACGCAGCGGACCCCACTACCTTGGCGGTTCCAAGCGCAGGACTGTTGTCTCTCGCAGCCTCAACCGTCGACTTCGCAAGATCGGTCAGCTCAATTGCAGACCGCACTTCATCGCCAGTGGTGGCCAAATTCCTTGAAAGATCACCTGCAGTCTGCTTCAACGCTGCATTCATTGCTGCAGGATTGGCTTGAATGACAACAATACCGGCAGGTACCGCAGGATTACCAGCCTTTCCGACAACCAAGAAGCCAGTTGCTACCAATGAAGTCATACTATTTTTCCTCTCGACCAAAAAACATAGTGAATACAAATGTGGGCCAACAACAGGTCAGCATCCCGGCAGTCGCACCCATCAAAGAGGGACTTTGCAGCGGCTCCCGGATTGTCATTTGCGATTTCATCCATCTTCGCGGTGAATGACTCTTAAAGATCTCGTTAAATCGCTACGTTTGCTATGCAGGACTCGGGCCCGGTCGTAGTTCATTTCTTTTAACGACGCCTTGCTTGGTGTCGCGCAAAACCGAAGGTGCTCAGGCAACGCCTTGCTCCTTGGGCCTCTGCACACTGGCGATTGAGATGGACGAGAAAGAGAGGACCGAGCAGACGGTCACTCTGCTCGACCCGCGAGAAGGACGTGCGCCCGACCGAGGGCATTCGTGCCAAGGCGCGAAGGGATGCGTGCTTGCCGAAGATGCGGCCTGCAAGGATGCGCACCCTGCATCGCAGGAAAAGGTTGATCAGCCATTGCCGGAGTTACGCGCGCTCGGCCAATGTGTCGTGAAGCTCTGCTCTTTTGGGTACCCACCTGCGACCCCTCCATGTATCTTGTGACCTCAAGATAAATGAGCGGTGCGAGAAATGCCAAGAACTATCGATTTATGAAATCGACGTGCCACCTCGATTGAATACTTAGGGCGTAGGGCCGAGCAGCCCAAGCGCGAGAAATGAAATAAAAACTCGCAGCCAGCGCGAGTCTTCCGCGCCCACAGCCCGGATTTCAGTTGCCTTTGCGCGATGCGCGCGTGGAGACCGAACGGGAGGGCGTCTTCTTGACCACGACCTTCTCCGGCTCACGCTCGGCTTCCCGCTTCGCCTCGAGCAACTCGTCTTTCAAGTCGACCTCCTTGCCGGCGCACCGTTTGGCGTCGTCGCTCATGATCGACAGGGCCACTCGCTTGATGCCGGTCGACAGCATGTCCAGCGCATTGGCAGCGGCCCGGCTCAGGTCGATGATCCGGCCGCCGGCGTAGGGGCCCCGATCGTTGATGCGCACCAGCACCTCGCGGCCGTTGACGAGGCTGCGCACACACACGAGGGTGTTGAACGGCAACGTCTTGTGCGCTGCGGTCATGGCCGTCATGTCGAAGCGCTCGCCGTTGGCGGTCTTGCGCTGATGGAACTGGATGCCGTACCACGATGCGCCGCCGCGCTCGAAGATCTCGCGCGGCCCTTCGTCGCCGGGAACGCCGTCGTCCATCGATTCCCCCGTGCCCGAGACGGCCAGGTCGTAGCGCACCGATGGCACTTGCGAATGCGGCGCGGCGCCGGGCGGCAACGCGGGCTGGCGCGCCAGCGGACGCAGTGCCGCAGGAGTCGAATCGGACGACGGCGCTTCCACCGGCTTCGGGGCGACGCTGCACGCCGCGAGCAGCCCGACGACGATCGTGTGCGTTGCCCATGCCGCGATCCGGGCGGCTCGGCCCGCTCGCCCGGTTCGCCCCTCCCTGGCCTGCCTCGATCTCATGGGCTCGCGTGCAGCCGTTCCAGGAGCGACAGCGTCGCGACCGACTGATTCATGGTGTAGAAGTGGATGGCCGGCGCGCCGCCGCCGACGAGCCGCCGGCACAGGTCCCCGACGACGTCGAGACCAAAGGCCTTGATCGATGCGCTGTCGTCGCCAAAGGCCTGCAGGCGCATGCGGATCCAGCGGGGAATCTCGGCGCCGCACGCGTCCGAAAAGCGCATCAACTGCGTGGAACTCGTGATGGGCATGATGCCGGGCACCACCGGTACGTCGAGCCCGCGTCGCTGCGCTTCGTCGACGAAGCGGAAGTACGCATCCGCGTTGAAGAAGTACTGCGTGATCGCCGAATCGGCGCCGGCGTGCACCTTGGCCGCGTAGGCCTGCAGGTCCGCTTCCGGCGAGCGCGACTGCGGGTGCACCTCCGGATAGCACGCGATCTCGATGTGGAAGTCGCGCCCGGTTTCTTCTCGAATGAACGCCACCAGATCGCTGGCATAGGTGAACTCGCCGCCGGCACCGTAGCCGCTCGGCAGGTCGCCGCGCAATGCGACCAGGCGCTTGACGCCCATGGCCTTGAGTTCGGCCAATTGCGCGCGAACGCTCTCGCGGGTTGCGCCGATGCACGAAAAGTGGCTCGCCGCGTTCATGCCTTCAGCAAGGATCTCGCCGACCGTGCCGAACGTGCCTGCGCGGGTCGACCCACCCGCCCCATAGGTGACCGAGCAGAAAGCCGGCGCGTGCGCATAGAGTTCCTTGCGCACCTGCCGCAGCTTCACCGCGCCTTCAGGGGTCTTGGGAGGAAAGAATTCAAAGCTCAGCGGAAGGCTCACGGCCTGCTCCTGTTTCGGTGCGCGCAAGTGCGGCATGCATGAAGAATTCGAGGTTGCCGTCGCCGCCCCGGACCAGACTCTCGAACCAGGCGAGAACGCACAGCCCCAACTCGCTGCAGGCCGTGCGCAGCCGGGCTTCCACCGTCTGGTAGAGGACCGGGTCGCGCACGATGCCACCCTTGCCGACCTGGCCCGGTTGCAGCTCGAACTGGGGCTTGATCAGCATCAGAAGCTGCCCCTCGGCGTCCAGCAACGGCACCAGCGCCGGCAGCACCAGCGTCAATGAGATGAACGACAGGTCGCCGACAATCAGATCGAAGAGAACGCCATCGTTGCCCGGCCCGAGATCGTCGCGCACCAGCGATCGCGCGTTGACCTTTTCGATCGCGGTGACGCGCACGTCGGACCGCAGCCGCGCATGCAGTTGCCCGTGCCCCACGTCGACGCCCGTGACGTGCCGAGCGCCGTGCTGCAGCAGGCAGTCGGTGAAACCGCCGGTGGACTGGCCGACGTCGAGGCAGCGCATGCCTGCGGGATCGACTCCGGCGAGCGACAGCGCGCCGGCGAGCTTCAGCCCGCCGCGCGAAACGTAGCGCGCTTCTGCGGCATCGACGAGTTCGATCTCTGCGGCCGGTGGAATGTCGGTGCGGCTCTTGTCGGCCACGCGCCACTCCGCGCCATCGCGCCAGCGCAGGCCGCCCGCGATGAGGCGCGTGGCCTGCGAACGCGAGGCGGCCATGCCGCGCTCGACGAGCAATTGATCGGCGCGCAAGACGCTCTCCGCGAGGCGTGCAGGCCGATCAGTAGCGGTAGGTGTCCGGCTTGTACGGACCGTTCTTGTCGACACCGATGTAGGCCGCCTGATCGTCGGTCAGCTCGGTCAGCATGGCGCCCACCTTCTTCAGGTGAAGGCGCGCCACCTTCTCGTCCAGGTGCTTGGGCAGCACGTACACCTTGCCTGATTCGTACGCGTCGGGCTTGGTGAACAGCTCGATCTGGGCGATGGTCTGGTTCGCGAACGACGAGGACATCACGAAGCTCGGATGGCCGGTGCCGCAACCGAGATTCACAAGGCGCCCCTTGGCCAGCAGGATGATCTTCTTGCCATCCGGGAAGGTGATGTGGTCGACCTGCGGCTTGATCTCTTCCCACTCGTACTTCTCGAGCGACGCCACGGCGATTTCGTTGTCGAAGTGGCCGATGTTGCAGACGATGGCCTGGTCTTTCATCGCGGCCATGTGTTCGTGGCGGATGACATCGCGGTTGCCGGTGGTGGTCACGAAGATGTCGGCCTTGTCGGCCGCGTATTCCATCGTGACGACCTTGTAGCCTTCCATCGCGGCCTGCAAAGCGTTGATGGGATCAATCTCGGTCACCCACACCTGGGCGCTCAATGCGCGCAGCGCTTGAGCCGAGCCCTTGCCGACGTCGCCATAGCCGGCCACGCAGGCCACCTTGCCGGCAATCATCACGTCGGTGGCGCGCTTGATGCCGTCCACCAGCGATTCGCGGCAGCCGTACAGGTTGTCGAACTTGCTCTTGGTCACCGAATCGTTGACGTTGATGGCGCGGAAGAGCAGCGTGCCTTTGGCGCTCATTTCATTCAGTCGGTGCACGCCGGTGGTCGTCTCTTCGGTCACGCCGATGATCTCGGCCGACTTGCGCGAATACCAGGTCGAGTCGACCGCCAGCTTGGCCTTGATGGCGGCGTAGAGGATGCGCTCTTCGTCGCTGGTCGGCTTGGCCAGGACGCTCTGATCGGTCTCGGCCCGCTTGCCCAGGTGCATCAGCAGCGTGGCGTCGCCGCCGTCGTCCAGGATCATGTTGGGGCCTTCGCCCTTCGAACCCTTGGGGCCGAAGTCGAAGATGCGGTGGGTGTAGTCCCAGTAGTCTTCGAGCGACTCGCCCTTGACGGCGAAGACCGGGGTGCCGGCCTGAGCAATAGCCGCGGCGGCGTGGTCCTGAGTGGAGAAGATGTTGCACGATGCCCAACGCACGGTGGCGCCCAGGGCCTGCAGGGTTTCGATGAGCACCGCCGTCTGGATGGTCATGTGCAGCGAGCCGGTGATGCGCGCGCCCTTGAGCGGCTGGCTCTTGGAGAACTCTTCGCGGATGGCCATGAGACCGGGCATTTCGGTTTCGGCGATCCGGATTTCCTTGCGGCCCCAGGCAGCCAAAGACAGATCGGCAATGGCCTGGTCGGCGGTCGAGACAGGACGGGATTCAAGTACAGCGCTCATGGAGACTCCAAACGAATTTGAAAGAAGCCGCTGCGGTCGGGAGAACTGCGCACTCACCGCGAAGAACAGCGGGTGAGCGTGGTTGCGATGGTGGTCCGAGCCTCACGCCTGTTGGCGCTGCAACGCTCCTCGGACCGGGCATTTTAGCGCAGACTGGCAGAACGCCAACCCGCGGCGGAACCAGGGGACGGGCGAGACCTGATGTGCCGGATGGTCGGCAATCGCCTGGAAAGGCCCGATCGATGGGGCATGAACGCCCGCCGCCTGCACGCCGGGCAGACGCGGCGTACAGTGAACGAGCGCTTTCCTGCCGCTGCTCCTCCCCCCGTCCTTCTTCAGTCCTCAAGGTCCCCATGCAATTTCTTTTCAAGGCACATGCTGCCGCCCTGCTCGCCTGCCTGAGCGTCCTGCCGATCGCTGCATCCGCGCAGTCCGAACCGCCGGTGCGGGTTCGGGGCACCCTGGTCTACGTCAATCCCACCTCGATGGTCGTGAAGGATCGCGCCGGCGAGGTGGTGAGTCTCGCGCGCGCTCCGCAGATGCCCGTGTCCGAGGTTTACCCGATCAAGCTCGCGGATATCCGACAAGGAAGCTATGTCGGCACCGCGGCCATGCCGCAACCGGATGGCAGCCAGAAGGCGCTCGAGGTGCTGGTATTTCCCGAAGCCGCGCGCGGCACCGGCGAAGGCCACTACCCGTGGGACCTCGAACCCGCGAGCACGATGACCAACGCCACGGTGGCGAACATGGCCCCGGCACCGGCCTCGGTCAAGGGAGGCCAGTCGTTGAAGCTCGCCTACAAGGGCGGTGAAAAGACGGTGGTCGTTCCGCGTGGCACCCCTGTCGTGAGTGTCCGGCCGGGCACCGAATCGTTGCTCGTTCCGGGCGCCAAAGTGCTGGTCAATGCGCAGGACAAGAGCGGAACGCCGACCGCGTTGCGCGTGCTGGTGGGCCGGGAGGGGTTCACGCCGCCGATGTGAGTGCCGGCGATGGGCCCGGAAGGAGGGCCGCGCGTTTCAGGCGTGCGTGCCGTGAACATGCCTCGGCTTCTTCCGCTTCGACGCTGAGGGGGGCGCGCCCTCCGTCAAGCTCTTGAGAATTCCGCATTCTGTGGTGCCCGTCACGCCCCCACATTGATCGCGCAGCATCCTGAGCTGCTCTTCGAGGGCGCTCAGCTCGCGGATGCGTTGCGCCACGTGGCCGATGTGGTCGTCCAGCAATTCGTTGACGCCCGCACAGTTCTCTTCGGGCGAATCCTTGAACGACAACAGTTGGCGGATTTCGTCGAGTGCCATGTCGAGCGAACGGCAGTGGCGAACGAAGGTCAGCCGCTCGACGTGTTCCGGGCCGTAGATCCGGTAGTTGCCCTCGGTCCTGGCCGTTTCCGGCAGCAGGCCTTCGCGCTGGTAGAAGCGGATGGTTTCCGCGGGCGTCGCCGTGGCCCGGGACAGTTCACCTATTTTCATGATGGCTTCCTTGGGGGTCGGTTGACTCTATACCGACTACAGAGTTCTCAATCGGTGAAAGGACATCCGACATGGCCAACAACCCCACCAAAGACAGAGCCGCGACAGCCCACCCACTCGATGCTTGCTGCGCCCCGCCGGCCCGCAAGCCCAGGCCGGGGAGCGCGCAAGGTACAGAGGCCGAGCATGGCGCGGCGGGCCACGATCACGATCACACCCACTCCGGCGGCGCAATGCGCCTTGGTGCCGCGCTCTGTCTGGCGATCGCCGCAGAAGCCCTGCATTTCTTCGCCGCCGACGTCCCGGCGACGAAATACGCCGGCCTGGCGCTGGCCGCGGTGGCGATCTGGCTGTCCGGCGTGGAAACCTACGCCAACGGCCTTGCAGCACTGCGCGTCGGCAAGCTGAACATCAACGCGCTCATCAGCGTCGCAGTGACCGGCGCATTCCTGATCGGCCAGTGGCCCGAGGCGGCGATGGTCATGGCGCTGTATGCGATCGCCGAAATGATCGAGGGCATGGCGGCGAACCGCGCCCGCAACGCCATCCAGCATCTGGTCGCACTGGCCCCCGACCAGGCCGAGGTGCTGCAAGCCGATCGTTCCTGGAAAGCCGTGGCGGCGTCGCAGGTGGCGATCGACGCGATCGTGCGCATCCGGCCCGGCGAACGTGTGCCGCTCGACGGCGTGATCACCGAAGGCAGCAGCGCACTGGACCAGTCGCCCGTCACGGGCGAAAGCCTGCCGGTCGACCGCAGCATCGGCGACGTGGTCTTTGCAGGCACCATCAATCAAACCGGCGAGCTGCAATTTCGAGTCACGGCGTCTGCGTCGAACACCACGCTCGCCCGCATCATCCACGCGGTCGAAGAAGCGCAGGCCACGCGCGCGCCCACGCAGCGTCTCGTCGATCGGTTCGCCGCGATCTACACACCGGCCGTCTTCGTGCTTGCCGTGGGGGTGGTCTTGCTATCCCCATGGTTGCTGGGCCTCGCATGGCTCGACGCGATCTACAAGGCGCTGGTGCTGCTGGTCATCGCATGCCCCTGCGCACTGGTGATCTCCACGCCGGTGACCGTGGTCAGCGCACTGGCTGCCGCCGCGCGGCGCGGCATCCTGATCAAGGGCGGCGCCTTCCTCGAAGAAGCGCGCAGCCTGAAGGCGGTTGCGCTCGACAAGACCGGCACCGTCACCGAAGGCAAGCCGAGGCTCGTCGAGTGGGCGCCGTCTGCGGCAGGCGCTGGCGCGAATGTGGGTGCACTCGGCGCCGAACACGTCGCCGCAAGCCTCGCCGGGCGCTCGGACCACCCGGTGTCGAATGCGATTGCGCAAGGCCTCGAGGCCCAGCCAGTCGAAGTCAGGAACTTCAAAGCGCTCGCCGGCCGTGGCGTCGAAGGCGAAGTCGACGGGCGCGTCTACGTGCTCGGAAACCACCGTCTGATCCACGAACGCGGGCAATGCAACGCGGACGTCGAAGCGATCCTCGACACCCATCAGAGCCAGGGACGCACCGTGACCCTGCTGGCCGACGACACGCGCGTCATCGCCATCTTCGCCGTGGCCGACACCATCAAGCAGAGCTCGCGCGAAGCCGTGGCCGAATTGCGCGCGCTCGGCGTCGTCGCCGTGATGCTGACCGGCGACAACAGCGCCACGGCCGCCACCATCGCGGCCGAAGCCGGCATCGGCGAATCGACCGGCAACCTGCTCCCCGAAGAGAAGCTCGACGCCATCAAGGCCTTGCAGAAGCGCTTCGGCCGCACCGGCATGAGCGGCGACGGCATCAACGACGCGCCCGCACTGGCACAGTCCGACATCGGCTTCGCCATGGGCGGCGCAGGAACCGACGTGGCCATGGAAGCTGCCGACATCGTCATCATGAACGACGATCTCCGCCGCGTGCCCGAGACCATTCGCCTGTCGCGCAAGACACGCACGGTGCTCGTGCAGAACATCGCCCTGGCGCTCGGCATCAAGGCTGTCTTCATCGGCCTGGCCTTGTTCGGCGAAGCCACGATGTGGATGGCGGTCTTCGCGGACATGGGGGCGACGCTGCTGGTGGTGGCGAACGGGCTGCGTTTGCTGCGGGCGCAGCCATCGGCCTGACTTCAGGCTTCGTTTGCGCTTGCGCGGAACCCCGGATAGACGAAAGCCCCGGCGATCCGGTCGCAGTCGACAGGCGTGACGCCGCACTCTCTTGCGATGCCGAACCACTGCGTTCTGACCTTTTCTTCCATGGCATCGAGCACGGCGGCAGCCTCGTCGCGCTCCATCAGGAAGCGCATGCTCTGCGAAAGAAGGTTGCCGGCGTTCGCGAAACGCCCGGCATCGCCGCATTCCATGGCGAGGTCGCGTCGCGACACGCTCACCGGAACCGCAGGCGTAAGGTCGTAGGCCGGTGACAGGCTCCAGTCCCGGTCTCGTGCGATCAAGGCATGGTTGCGCGGGTGATCGTCGATGTTCGAGATCAGTGCGTTGAAGCACATGCGCCGGAAAAGTTCGGCAGCGTTCTGGGCGGGATTCGTACAGGCACGACGAACCTCTTCCGCGAACTGCACATAGGACCACCGGGCCCTTGTCTGCGGAGCGTCGTCAGCGCGAAGCAGGGTCAAAGCGCTGATCATGCGCGCGCGTCTGTAGCCGGTCTGCGTCCGGTCGCGGTCGAAACGCTTGACCAGAAGCACGTCGCGTCCCGCCACGTTGACGACACGGCTGTTCGCAGTCGTCACCCCGCAGATTCGGGCAAGCGTCAACATCGCGTGTTCGATGCGGGCGTTGTTCCACGGATCTGTCGGAACATTGAACTTGGCAATCCAGAGTCCGGCATCGTCCTCGACCACGGCCTTTGGCCGCGCACCGCCCATCGATGTTCCGACAAGCAAAAGATGGTTGATCTGCTCGTCGACGGCGTTCCCGGGCAGGTCCTCATCGGCGAGGATCGCATCGGCGGTTGCCTGAACCCGCGCGAGGTCCAGCGTCTGGTTGAAACTGCGCTTGGGAGCAGGAGGGACCTGATTGAGGCCGAAGCCTAGCGCGCCCGCTCGGTCGTCCGGGGAGTAGAGGAGATAGTCCAGCTCGCTGGGCTGCGCGACGCCGAGATGCCGTTGGATCACACGCCGGCCCCAGTAGTCGGGGCTTGCGTCCCTCAAAGCACCGAACACACCGTTCAAGGCCGTGGTCGCGTACGTCCTTTCGGTCAGTTTCAGCTCCACTGGATCGAGCGGGACGGCATCAGCGCGAGCGAGATAAGTCCGTCCATAGACAAAGTGCCCTTCTGCGACGCCGCGACGATTGCCCCGCAACGCAAAGCGTCCGGCAGTCACCGGCTCGGTTGCGCCTGGCAGCGTGATGTAGACGAAGCATTCGCCCTGACTTTCAGAAATCATTGCTCAGCCCGGTCTTCGCTCTGGCGCGCGTTCGGTCGGCCGACAAGGCGAGCGCCTGGCCTTCTGCATCCTGCTCCGGTGTCGCCACCTCATCGAACTGGTGCAGCAGATCGAGTGCCCACAGCATGGCCGTATAGACAGCGATGGACGTGGAGGGCTTGCCTCTCTCCGCATCACCGATGGCGCGAGGTCCGGTGCCGATCTTTTCGGCGAGATCTTCGATCGTCAGATTGCGACGCAAGCGCGCCGTGCGCAGATCCGCTCCCAACCGTTTGAGCGACTGCTCAACGGCATATGGGGGCATCGTGAGCAGCTTGTTGCGGGCGGTCATGACCTTTTCTTCGATTCGTCTGCCAAGGTAACATTCTCTCGGATCAAAATCAATCAAATACGCTCTTAAGAGCATATTAAACTCGTCAACAAGCTTTAAAGAGCAGCCACAAAGGCAGCCTTGTCACCCGCCGCTGCGGTTTGATGGACAATCGACGGAAGGCGCGACGCGCCTCCCCCCGTCCGACGCAGCGGCGTACATCGCTGCGCACACACGAGATCATTAGACCCATGTCAGCCCGCGATTTCCTTGCCGAGACAAGGCGCAGACGCACGTTTGCCATCATTTCCCACCCCGACGCCGGCAAGACCACGCTCACCGAAAAGCTCCTGCTTTTCTCCGGCGCGATCCAGATCGCCGGCTCGGTCAAGGCGCGCAAGGCCACGCGGCACGCGACCTCCGACTGGATGGAAATCGAAAAGCAGCGCGGCATCTCGGTGGCTAGTTCGGTCATGCAGATGGTCTATCGCGACCACGTGATCAACCTGCTCGACACGCCCGGCCACAAGGACTTTTCCGAAGACACCTACCGCGTGCTCACGGCCGTGGATTCGGCGCTGATGGTGATCGACGCGGCCAACGGCGTCGAAGCCCAGACACGACGGCTGATCGAAGTCTGCCGGCAGCGCGACACACCCATCATCACCTTCGTCAACAAGATGGATCGTGAGGTGCGCGAGCCGCTCGAACTGCTCGACGAGATCGAGCGCGAGCTCGGCATGCCCTGCGTGCCCATGACCTGGCCCGTGGGCCAAGGCAAGAGCTTCGGCGGCATCATGAACCTTCGCACGCAAGCCATGACCGTCTTCGAATCCGGCAGCGAGCGCCTCACGCACGACTTCGAGACCATTGCGCTCACCGACCGCGAGACGCTGCTGCACCGCTTCGGCCACGAATTCGAAACCGCCGAGCAGAGCATGGAACTGGCCGCCGGCGCATCGCCGAGCTGGGACCGCGACGCCTTCCTGGCCGGCAAGCAGACCCCCGTCTTCTTCGGATCCGGCGTCAACAACTTCGGCGTGATGGAAGTGCTCGACGCACTGGTCGACCTCGCGCCGCCGCCGCAGCCCCGCGTGAGCACCACCATGGTCAACCGGCAGCCCGTGGTGCGCGAGATCCAGCCACAGGACAAGGACTTCGCCGGCGTCGTCTTCAAGGTCCAGGCCAACATGGACGCCAACCACCGCGACCGCATCGCCTTCGTGCGCATGGCGTCGGGCAAGTACACGCCCGGCATGAAGCTCAAGGTGCAACGCACCGCCAAGGAGCTGCGACCCACCAGCGTCGTCACTTTCATGAGCCAGCGCCGCGAAGCCGTCGAAGAAGCCTACGCAGGCGACATCGTCGGATTCACCACGCACGGTGGCGTGCAGTTGGGCGACACCATCACCGACGGCGCATCGCTGCAGTTCACCGGCCTGCCTTTCTTCGCGCCCGAACTGTTCATGACCGTCATCCTCAAGAACCCGCTGCGCACCAAGCAGTTGCAGCAGGGCCTGGCGCAGCTCGGCGAAGAAGGCGCCATTCAGGTGTTTCGCCCCGAGGTTGGCGGCCCCATGCTGCTCGGCGCGGTCGGCCAGCTTCAGTTCGAGGTGGTGCAGCACCGGCTCAAGACCGAATACGACGCCGACGTGCGGCTCGAAGGCTGTCAGTACACCGGTGCGCG
>JAHJOG010000102.1 GCA_018820395.1 Gammaproteobacteria bacterium
AATTCATTGGGCTCGAGTTCGAGCACGGTCAATGCCAGATCGCGGCGCACCATAGGGAAACCTCTTATTAGCGGATCGGACGAATTGTTACCAACTGTCAATTATCCACAAAGGCAATATTGCACGGCACCATTTCTATGGCCCCCCCGATACGGAATTTTGTCGCGGCACGCCGAGACCATTCGTCGCGAATTGAAATGACACCGGCCTCCGAGCGCATGAATCTGGCAATGCGCTTGCACTTGCGGGCAGTCGCGGCATCTAGCGCGTGCCTGCAACTACGCCTTAGGCCTTAGGCCTCAGGCTGCCAGCGCCCGCATTTCGGCGATCAAGTCTGACTTCCCTTCGAAGCCGATGCCAGGCAGTGCGGGCAGCGTGACGTAGCCCTTGTCCACGCGCACGCCGTCGGGAAATCCACCGTAGGGCTGAAACAGATCGGGGTAGCTTTCATTGCCGCCCAAGCCCAGTCCCGCAGCGATGGCCAGCGACATCTGGTGGCCGCCGTGGGGAATGCAGCGCGACGGGGACCAACCGTGCTGCTTCAGCATGTCGAGCGTGCGCAGGTACTCGACCAGGCCGTAGCTCAGCGCGCAGTCGAACTGCAGCCAATCGCGGTCCGGCCGCATGCCGCCGTGCCGGATCAGGTTGCGCGCGTCCTGCATCGAGAACAGGTTTTCGCCGGTCGCGAGTGCCCCTTGATAGACCTCGCCGAGCTTCGCCTGAAGCTCGTAGTCCAGCGGGTCGCCCGCCTCCTCGTACCAGAAGAGCGGGTATTGCGACAGCGCCCGGCCGTAGTCGACGGCGGTGGGCAGATCGAAGCGTCCGTTGGCATCCACGGCGAGTTGCTGGCCGGGCCCGAGGATCCTCAGCACCGACTCGATGCGCTCGCAATCGTCGGCGATCGACGCGCCGCCGATCTTCATCTTGACCACCGAATAGCCACGCTCCAGGTAGCTCGTCATTTCGCGCTGCAGGCCTTCGATGCCCTTGCCGGGATGGTAGTAGCCGCCGGCCGCATAGACGAAGACGCGCGGGTCGGGCGTGCCCGTGCCATAGCGCTCCGCGAGCAGTTGGTAGAGCGGCTTTTCCGCGATCTTGGCGACCGCGTCCCACACCGCCATGTCGATGGTGCCCACCGCCACCGACCGCTCGCCGTGGCCGCCGGGCTTTTCGTTGATCATCATGCGCGCCCAGATCCTGTGCGGGTCCAGGTTGTCGCCGGTGTCGTCCAGCAGGCTGGCGGGATCGGCTTCGAGCAGCCGAGGCAGGAAGCGCTCGCGAATGAGTCCGCCCTGCCCGTAGCGGCCGTTCGAGTTGAAGCCGTAGCCGACCACCGGCCGCCCGTCGCGCACCACGTCCGTCACCACCGCGACGAGGCTGAGCGTCATCTTCGAGAAGTCGATGTAGGCGTTGCGGATGTCCGACTGGATGGGCCGGGTCGATTCGAGGATGCGGGTGATTTTCATGCCCTATCTTCGAGCCCGAACAAAACGCCGTCCAATACCCTGATCGCATACAACTATTCCGTCTCGACTCATGGGCCCCGGCAACCGTCCTCTCGATCTCGACTGGCTCGAGGATTTTCTCGCCCTCGCAGAAAGCGGCAACTTCTCGCGCGCCGCACAGGCACGGGCCATTGCCCAGCCCGCTTTCAGCCGGCACATCCGGGGCTTGGAAGAATGGGTCGGAGTCGAACTCTTCGACCGAAGTGCCCACCCGGCCCGGTTGACCGAGGCCGGGCAGCGCTTTCACCCGCACGTTCTGGAACTGCTGGCGGGCCTGGAGTCGGCACGCGACGGCGCCCGTGCGGCGCACGAATCGGCCCAGGCCACGCTCAGCTTCGCGGCGACTCACGTTCTGTCATTGACCTACTTCTCGCGCTGGCTCGCGGGCATCGAATCCCGCATGACCGTGGGTCCGATCCAGACGGTGTCCGACAGCTCGCAGGCCTGCGAAGAGCTGATGCTCCAGCGCCGTGTGCAGTTCGTTCTCTGCCACGGCCATGCCGACGTGCCGGGCCGGCTCGACGACGGCCAGTTCGCGATGCGCGTGCTCGACGACGACGTGCTGCTGCCCGTGTGTGCGCCGAGTTCCAGCGGCCGCCCTCTTCACGCGCTCGACGGCAAGTCTGCGCCCAAGGTGTTGGCCTATGGAGAAGCGTCGGGCCTCGGAAGGATTCTGCGTGCCAGGATGCGATCGCTCGGGATGAATGCCGGCGCTTCGTTGTCGAGCCCGTCGCAGGGTCCGGCGCTGGACAAGGTGTTCACGGCGCATCACGCCGTGCTGCTGCGAACCCTGGCGCTCGACGGCCGGGGACTGGCATGGCTGCCGCGCAGCCTGGTGCAAGACGACCTGCAGCGTGGCTCGCTCGTGCGTGCCGGATCCGCCGCATGGGAGCTGCCGGTGGAAATCCGTCTCTACCGGCAGCCGGGCACCATGGCGAATGCGGCAGAAGCGCTGTGGGCACTCCTGCCGGACCGATGATCACCCGATGCGCACGGGCACGAAGATCTTGTCGCCGTCGCGCTGGATCAGCAGTGCCACCGACTTGTCGGCCTTGGAAACCACTTCGCGCACCTGCTCGACACTCTTGGCCGGCGTGCCGTTGATGGCCAGCAGCACGTCGCCGGGCTGCACGCCGGCCATGGCCGCGGCGCCGCCGGTGTCCTCGATCAGCAGGCCGGTGTCCACCGCCGCTTCACGGCGCTCCTGCGGCTGCAGCGGGCGCAGCGCCAGCCCGAGCTTGCCGCCTTCGGCACTGCTGTCGTTCTTGGCGACCGTTTCCTTCTTGTCGCTCGCATCGCCCAGCTTGGCCGTGAGCGTCTCGCTCGCACCCTTGCGCCACACTTCCATGTCGATCTTGGCGCCGGGCTTGTTGAGGCCGATCACCGCAGGCAGATCGCCCGAACTCACGATCGGCTTGCCGTCGACCTTGAGGATCACGTCGCCGGCCTTCAATCCCGCCTGATCGGCCGGGCCGCCCTTCTCGACGTTGGACACGAGGGCACCTTCCGGACGCGCCAGCTTGAACGAATCGGCAAAGGTCTGGTTCACCTCCTGCACCGCGACGCCCAGCCGGGCATGGCTGGCCTTGCCGTGCGCGACGATCTGGTCCTTGATCTGGATCGCGAGGTCGATCGGGATCGCGAACGACACGCCCTGGTAGCCGCCGCTGCGGCTGTAGATCTGCGAGTTGATGCCGACCACTTCACCCCGCGCATTGATCAACGGCCCGCCCGAATTTCCCGGGTTCACCACCACGTCGGTCTGGATAAAGGGCACGAAGCTGTCGTCCGGAAGCGACCGCCCCTTGGCACTCACCACACCGGCCGTCACGGTGTTCTCGAAGCCGAAGGGCGAGCCGATGGCCAGCACCCATTCGCCGACCTTGAGGTCCTTGGCGTTGCCCAGCGACAGGGTCGGCAGATCCTTGGCGTCGATCTTGAGCACAGCGATGTCGGTCTTGGGGTCGGAGCCCAGCACCTTGGCCTGGAATTCGCGACGGTCGGTGAGCTTGACGGTCACCTCCTTCGCGTCCTTGACCACGTGGGCGTTGGTCATGATGACCCCGTTCGAGCCGACGATGAAGCCCGAGCCCTGGCCGCGCATCGGCATCTCGCGCGCCTGTCCTCGCGGGCCCATCTGGCCCTGGAAGCGCTTGAAGAACTGGAACATCGGGTCTTCCGGGTCCATGCCCGGGATGCCCTGGCTTTCCATCGAGGTCTTGGTGGTGCCGGTCACGCTGATGTTGACCACGGCCGGACCGTCACGCGAGGTGATGGTCGAGAAGTCGGGCATCGTGACCAGCGGCGTGGCCGGCGAGCTGGCGGTGATCGGCGGCACCGCCACGGCGTGGGCGCTGGTGTAGGCGCCGGTGCCCACGGCGCCGATCATTCCGCCCGCAGCCAGGGCGAGCACGAGCTTGCGAGGAGTCGTCATCGAGAAGTTCATTTCGATCCCTTTCTAGGTATCAGGTGGAAACAGGATGAACTGAATGTCGGTGCCGACGCTTAGGCCATGCTTAAGGTGCGATTGCCGAAGCGAACGCCGAAGTGCGAAGGCATGCGACTCAGGTCCGAGATGCAACGGGCACCCGCACGTCTGCAGTCGCCGAGCGCAATCTCAGGCCGCTGAAGGGAATCTCACGGCAACGCGCAGGCCGCCCAGCCGCTCGGACCGATCGAGCGCCACCGTCGCGCCGTGCAGGTCGGCAATCGATTTGACGATCGCCAGACCCAGCCCGCTGCCCGGCGCACGCGGCTCGCCCGAGCGATAGAAGCGATCGAGCACGCGAGTCGCTTCGCCGTCCGGAAGCCCCGGTCCGCTGTCCTCGACGACGAGCTCGGCGCCCGCGCCGACGGCCTCGATGCCGACGTCCACGCGGCCGCCTTCCGGCGTGTACTTGACCGCGTTGTCCAGCAGGTTGCGCACCAGCATGCGCAGTGCCTCGCTCTCGCCGCGCACCTCGGCGCTGTCGGAGCGCGACAGGCCCACGTCGATGCGGCGCGCCTGCGCGTCGGCAATGGCGTCGGAAATCGCCAGCCGCGCGACCTCTTGCAGGCTGACGAGCGCGGGCGTGGCGCCGGCGGCCGCGTTGGCTTCGTGTCGCGCCAGGGCCAGCATCTGTTCGACCAACCGCGTCGCGCGGTCGATGCCCAAGACGAGGCGGCCGACCGCGACATCGCGCGCGGCATCGTCCGAGGCACGCTGCAGGCCCTGCACCTGCAGCTTGAGCGCAGCCAGCGGAGACCGCAGCTCGTGCGCCGCGTCGGCGACGAAATGCTTCTGCGCTTCGAAAGCCTTGCGCACGCGGTCGAAGAGCAGGTTCAGCTCGTGCACCAGTGGCCGGACTTCTTCGGGCAGGCCGCTCTCGCTCACCGGCGACAGGTCGTCCGCCTGGCGCGAGGCGACCTGCCGCCTCACCCGAGCCACCGGTGCCAGCGAGCGGCTCACCACCCACCAGACGACCAGCATCAGGAGCGGCGCGGCCAGCGCGATCGGCCCCACGGTGCGCAGCGCGAGCGTGCCGGCCATGTGCCGTCGCGCGGCCATGTCCTGCGCCACCTGGATGACGAGCGCGCCGGTCTGCATCGAGAACACGCGGTAGGTCGTCCCGCGCGCCTGCACGTTCGAAAAGCCGAGCACCGCCCGCTGCGGCAGGTCGGCCTCGGCGGCCGATTCGAAAATGCGCGTGCCGCTGGCGGTCCAGACCTGCACGACGAATTCGAAGTTCTCCTCGCCGCTGCCCAGGCCGCTCACGGCCGCGCTCGGCGGCAGGCCGGCCCTGAGCGACAGCGCCATCTGCTGCATGTGGTAGTCGAAGATGTCGTCGGCTTCCTTCAGCACGGTGCGGTACGCCACATAGGCCTGCGTGCCCGCCGCCAGCACGATCGCACCCAGCAGAAACCACAGCAGCCGCGCGCGAAGCGACCGTCCGACCCCATTCATCATTGGCGCGGCACCATGTAGCCCACGCCGCGCACGTTGCGGATGAAATCCGCGCCGAGCTTCTTGCGCAGGCCGTGCACGTACACCTCGACCGCATTGCTGCTGATCTCGTCCTTCCAGCTGTAGAGCTTTTCTTCGAGCTGCGCGCGCGACAGCACCATGCCCGGGCGCGCGATCAACGGCTCCAGCACGGCCCATTCGCGGGCGGAAAGCGTCACAGCCTGCCCGTCCACTTCGACCTCGCGGGTCGCCGGACTGATGCTCACGCCGCGGTGCTCGTAAACCGGCTCGGCGCGTCCCGAGGCGCGCCGCAGCAGAGCCCGGATGCGGGCCAGCAGTTCTTCGAGGTCGTAGGGCTTGAGCACGTAGTCGTCGGCACCGGCGTCCAGCCCTTCGATGCGCTGCTGCACCGAGTCGCGCGCGGTGGCGATCAGCACCGGCATGCGCTGCTTGCGCGCACGCAAGGCACGCAGCACTTCGAGGCCGTCGCGCCGGGGCACGCCCAGGTCGAGCAGCACCAGGTCGTACTGCTGCGTGCGCAGGGCCGTCTCGGCCGAATCGCCGTCTTTGACCCA
>JAHJOG010000103.1 GCA_018820395.1 Gammaproteobacteria bacterium
ATGGGCGCGCGCGGAACGCGACCAGCGCACCGGCCAAGGGGCCGCCCGATTCGCAGCGATCGACGCGCTGCTGCCGACCTACGACGCCGCTTTGGCGCGCGCCGGCCGGCAAGAGGCCGAAGCCACGCCAACCGAGGCCACACCGTGGCGCACCGTGCGCCTGCAGCTGGCCTACGACCGCATCGGCGCGCTGGCCGTGCGCGGCCGGTCCAGCGATGTCGTCGCCGCCTTCGATGCGTTGCGCGCCGAAGGCGTCGAGCCACCGTACTACGTGCTGTCCGACGCCGCCGGTGCGTGGCAGCAACTGCGCCGCTCCGACCTCTCCGTGCCGCTCTACGAAGCGGCATTGCAGGACGCCGGCGGCCGCCTCCCGATGCCGAGCGACACCCACGTCGGGCTGGTGTACGCCTACCTCGACACCGCACGCTTCGAAGACGCCGATCGGCTCCTGGTGCGACTCGAGCAAGCCACGCCGCCGACCGTGCGCCGGTCGCCCGAGCGCCTGCGCCCGAACCCCGAGTACAGCCAGGTGCGCAACCTGCGCGCGCTCTACCAGCTCTATACCGACGATGCCGCCGCGGCCGAGCACAGCTTCGATGCGCTCGTGGCGAGCTCGCCGCTGAATGCGGGCTTTCGCACCGGCCAGGCCGAGACCGCGCGCCTGCGCCGCCATCCCGATGCCGCATTGGCGCGCTATCAGGAGACTCTGACCGATCATCCCGACGACGTGCCTGCGCGCGCCGGCTACGCCAGCACCCTGCTCGAAACGGGACATCTCCGCGAAGGGCGCGAGCTTGCGGACGCGCTGCGCGTCGAGGCACCCGAATCCATTGCCGTGCGCAACGCCGGCCAGCAACGCGACGCCGTCTTCGCGCCGCGCCTGGACATCGACGCCGAGGCCGGCGAGGACGGCGGCGCGCTGGCCAATCACGAGTGGCGCATCGACAGCCGCCTGACCTCGGGCTGGTGGCAGGACCGCTGGCGGATGTTCTACCGCCAGGTGGTCGCCCGCGGAGACACCAACATCGGCGACGTGCGCTACGTTCGCGGCGGCCTGGGCATGCAGTGGCAAAGCGAGCGTTGGCTGCTCACGGGCGAACTGCATCAGGCCAACCAGGGCCCTTACCGGACCGGCGTGGCGCTCGCCGCGAGCTGGCGCGCGAGCGACGCCTGGCGCTTCGCTGCCGAGTTCGATTCCGACAGCATCGAAACACCTTATAAGGCGCGCCGCAGCGGCGTGGGCGCGCATTCGCTGGGCGCGTCCGCCACCTGGGTGGCGAACGAATCGCGCAGCGTCGAGGCGCGCTGGCAGCGCATGGACTTCAGCGACGGCAATCTGCGCGATGCCTTCGGCGTCGACTGGAACGAGCGACTCGTCACCACACCGCGCTTCCAGCTCGACGGCACGCTCGGCGCCGAAACCGCGCGCAGCGACCGGCAGGACGTCGCCTACTTCAGCCCGTCGAGCGAAAGCGCGCTTCAGCTCGGCCTGGCTGCGCGCTACCTGACATGGAAGCGCGACGACCGGCGCTGGGTGCAGGTGGTGCAGGTGAGCGGCGGCAGCTATCGGCAGGCCGGATTCGGCGGCGGACCGCTCTGGTCGGTGCGCTATGCCCATGAATGGGATGTCGGCCCCGCGCTGCGATTGCGCTACGGTCTCGGCATTTCGGGCCACCCGTACGACGGCGTGCGCGAGCAGCGCAAGTTCGTCTTCCTGAACCTTTCGGTGCCGCTGAAATGAGCGCGTTCGATGTCCGGCGCGTCGCGCGCATCTGTGTGGCCGCATCGCTGTGGGCCGTCGTGTCGCTGGGCGCCTTCGCGCAGCCGCTTCCCGCGCCCGACCCCGAAGACGGCGTCACCTTCCGGGCGATCGCGTTGCACGACGTGCGCGAGAACGTGCGCGCCAGTTTCGACCGCCATCCCGAACCCACGGCGCTGGACGAGCGCACGCTGGCCGAGTTCTTCGCGTGGCTCAAGATCAGCGACTCGCAACCCGTGAGCCTGCAGCAGATCGTCGACGCGCGCGCCGGCGGCAAGCCGCTGCCGCCACGCGCCGTGCTGCTGACCTTCGACGACGGCTACGAGAGCGTCTACACCAAGGTCTATCCGCTGCTGCAGCGTTTTCGCTTTCCGGCGGTGGTGGCGCTGGTCACCTCGTGGCTGGAAGTGCCGGCCGGCCAGCCGGTCGCGACCTTCGGCGGGCCGACGCCGATGCGCCGCGAGTCCTTCCTGAGCTGGGCGCAGGCGCGCGAGATGGCCGCTTCCGGCCTGGTCGAGTTCGCGAGCCACAGCGACGCGCTGCATGTCGGCGTGCTGGGCAATCCGCAGGGCAATCTGCAACCCGCGGCCACCACGCTCGTCTACGACGCTGCGAGCGGAGGCCGTGAACGCGAGTCCGTCTATCTGGCGCGCATCGAAGCCGATCTGCGCCGCTCGCGCGAGTTGATCGAAAAGCGCACCGCGAGCCGCGTGCGCGCCATGGTGTGGCCCTATGGCGCCTACAACCAGCCGGCGCTGCGCGCAGCCGAGCGCGCGGGCATGCCGATCACGCTGACGCTGGACGAAGGGCCCAACACGGCCCAGGTGCCGCTCAAGACGATCCGCCGATCGCTCGCCACCTACGACATGCAGATCCCGGCGCTCGACGCGCTGCGCACGCCGGCGGCGCCGAATCCCTTCGCCTTCAACCGTGCGATGCACGTCGACCTGGACTACGTCTACGACCCCGATCCGGCGCAGCAGGAAGCCAACCTTTCGCGCCTGCTCGACCGCGTGCTGGCCGTTGGGCCGAGCGCGGTCTACCTGCAGGCCTTCGCCGATCCGGACGGCAATGGCGTGGCCGACTCGCTTTACTTTCCCAACCGCCATCTGCCGATGCGCGCGGACCTGTTCAACCGCGTCGCCTGGCAACTGCGCACGCGCACCGGCGTGCAGGTCTATGCATGGATGCCGGTCATGGCGTTCAGGCTGCCGGCGGGCGATGCGCTTTCGGCGCGCCGCGTCGAGGCCGTGGGCATCGGGCCGACGTCCGGCGAACGCTACGAGCGCCTGTCGCCCTTCGTGCCGGCCGTTCGCACGCTGATCGGCGATCTGTATGAAGACCTGGCGCGCAATGCGCCCGTGGCCGGCGTGCTGTTCCACGACGACGCTGCGCTGGCCGACGACGAAGATGCTGGTCCCGCCGCGCTCGATGTGTATGCGCGCTGGGGTCTGCCGCGCGACGTCGCGGCCATCCGCGCCGATCCGGCGCTGGCGGCGCGCTGGTCCGAAGCGAAGACC
>JAHJOG010000104.1 GCA_018820395.1 Gammaproteobacteria bacterium
ACGCCGGCCCGAAGGGAATCATCGCCTGCGCGATCTCGAAGCCGGCCTCGCTGTGCAGGAAGCCGAAGCCCATCGACACCCCGAGCGCCCGCGCGTTGCCGATGAAGTTCGAGACGCCTTGCCACGCCAGCCAGCCGACCCCCAGCAACACCAGCAACTGCGCCGCGAGGCCGGGCCATCGGGCCATCGAGAACGGGCGATCCGGCCGAGCGCGCGGACGTGCCGTCATGCGTTGTCCGACAACGCAGTCACCACCGCGATGGCCGAAGCTTCCCCACCGTTCAGCGAACCGGAATGGCCATCATGACGCCGCCATTGGCCACCAGCGCGTTGCGGCCGCGTTCGAGGCGCAGCGGCGTCTTGGGGCCGACATTGCGGTCCCAGATTTCGCCGTAGTTGCCCACCGCCTTGATCGCCTGGAAGGCCCAGTCGTTCGACAAGCCCATCTTCGTGCCGAAGTCGCCGGTCGTGCCCAGCAGCCGCTGCGCATCGGGGCTCTTCGAATTGCGCTGCTGCTCTTCGACATTCGCCTGCGTGATCCCCTGCTCTTCGGCGGCGACCAGGGCGTTCAGCGTGAAGCGCACGACCGACTCCCAGCGCGGCTGGCCCTGCGCCACGATCGGGCCGATGGGCTCGTTCGACACCGTCTCGCTGAGCACCTTGAATTCATCGCGGTTGGGCAACGCGGCCAGGCGAGCCGCCAGCCCGGATCGGTCGTTGATCGCCGCGTCGCAGCGCTTGCCGACGAACGCATCCCACGCCTGCTCCTGGGACGCGAAGGTCACGATCTTGTACTTGAGGTTGTGAGCCCGAAAGTAATCGGCCACGATGAGTTCGGACGTGCTGCCCTGCGCCGTGCAGATCGTCGCGTTGTTCAGATCGGCCAGCTTGTTGGCCTTGGACTTCGTGGTCACGGCGAAGCCCTGGCCGTCGTAGAACATCACCTTGGCGAACTTGAGGCCGCTCACGTCGCGGCTCTGCGTCCACGTGAAGCGGTGCGTGAGGACGTCGACCGCGCCGGTCGGAAGGCCCGCGAACGCCGTCTTCAGATCCATCGGAACGAGCTGGATCTTCGTGGCGTCGCCCAGCGCGGCGGCAGCGATCGCCTTGCACAGGTCGACATCGAAGCCCTGCCGCTTGCCCGTGTTGTCTTCGGCCGAGAAGCCGGGTGCCGCCAGGGTCACGCCGCACTTGACGGTTCCGCGGGTGCGGACATCGTCGAGCACGTCGGCGCGCGCGGCACCGGTGAACGCTGCGCACGCGGCGAGCACGGCAAGGAAATGGCGGGTCGGAATCGCCCGTGGGTGTGTCATGTCTTGTCTCCGTCTTGTTGTGTCGGGATCGGACTGCGATCGGGTTTCATCGGGGCCCTCGAGAGAGGCCGCTCGACCCTGCAGTTCGCCTGTGGCCGCAGTTTAGCCGCACTGCCCGCGAGAGCATGCCGCTCAACGCGGAAGCTGCAAGGCCCGTCGCGCCTTCAGGGCCAGCTCGCGCGCGTGGCAGCCTTCGATGTGGTCGTTGACCAGGCCCATCGCCTGCATGAACGCATACACCGTGGTCGGCCCGACGAAGGTCCATCCGCGCTTCTTCAAGTCCTTGGACATCGCGACCGATTGCGGCGACGTGGTGAAGGTGCCGAGCACCTCGTGCGTGATCTTCTCGGGCCGCGATGCGGCGTCGGGTTCGAAGCGCCAGGCATAGGCCGCGAGCGAGCCGAACTCCTTGCGCAGTTCTATCACCCGCTGCGCGTTGTTGATGGTGGATGCGATCTTTCCGCGATGCCGGACGATGCCGGCGTCGGCCAGCAGCCGCTCCACATCCTTCTCGCCGAAGCGCGCCACCTTCTCGGCGTCGAACTGCGCGAAGCCCTTGCGAAAGTTCTCGCGCTTGTTGAGGATGGTGAGCCAGCTCAGCCCGGCCTGGAAGCCTTCAAGGCACAGCTTCTCGAACAGCCTTCGATCGTCCGTGACCGGAAAGCCCCACTCGTGGTCGTGATAGTGCCGGTAGGCCGGCGTGGCCTCACACCAACGGCAGCGTGCCTGGCCGTCCTCGCCCGTGACGACGCCGGCGATGTCTGTCGTCACGAAACCGCCTTGCGAAACTTCTGCCACGCGGCCGGCGTGGGCGTGGTGCCGGCGCCGGGCTCGCGCGGAACATGGAAGAAGCCGTCCGTCACGTCCGCAGGCTCGACGAAGCAGTCCTTGATCCAGGGGATGTATTCGAGCACCTGGCAGGCCGGGTGGGCGTGGTTCAGGTGCACGTGCACCTGGCTCATGTCGCCCGCATGCGGCGCCACCGGCAGCCTGAACGCATGCGCCGCCTCGCACACCTGGAGCACTTCGGTCACGCCGCCCATGCGCGTCACGTCGGGCTGCACCCAATGGATGGCGCCCTGCGCGAAGAATTCGGCAAAGGCGTCGGCGGTGTAGAGCTGCTCGCCCAGGGCGACCGGGATGCGCGTGGCCCGCGCGAGTTGTGCATGGCCTTTCACGTCGTCGTACCAGAGCGGCTCCTCGAACCAGTACACGTCGGAGGCCTCCGCGGCGCGGCAGAAGCGCAGGCAGGTGGCCAGGTCCCACTTTCCGTTGCCGTCGATCGCCAGCGTCACGGCCGGGCCGATGGCCGCACGCACGGCCTCGAGCCGTTGCAGATCGCGCTCCACCGTCGAGCCGACCTTGATCTTGATGCCGCTGAAGCCGGCGTCGACGGCCTCGCGAGCGCCTTCGACCAGCTTGTCGTCCGGAATGCTCAGCCAACCGATGTCGGTGTTGTAGGCCCGGACGCGTTCGCGCACCTGGCCGCCCAGCAGCTTCCAGAGCGGCACGCCGGCCGCCTTGGCCTTCAGGTCCCACAGCGCGATGTCGATCGCCGCGAGCGACAGCGTCGTGATACCCGCGCGCCCGACCCACTGCAGGGCCGGATGACGCGCCAGCTTCAGCCACAGCCGGTGCACGTCGTTCGCATCCTCGCCGATCAACAGCGGCGCATGGCAGGTCTCGATGCAGCGCGTGATCAGTTGGTCGCTCGGCAAGTGTGCGTGCGTGCCGGTGAAGCCGTAGCCCGAAAGACCGTCTTCCGTGTCGATGCGCGCGCCGACCACGCCCCAATGCGTGATGCTGTGCGTGCTGTCCGCGATCTGGCTGCCCGTGACGGGCACGTGCATCACGAAGGGCTCGACCGACGCGATCTTCATCATGGCGTGCCGCTCACGCGGACCAGCGCGTCGATCGCGAGCGCATAGCCCTTCACGCCCAGGCCCACGATGATGCCGCGCGCGGCCGGCGAGATGTACGAGTGGTGCCTGAACTCCTCGCGCGCATGCACGTTGGAAATGTGCAGCTCGATCAGCGGCACGCTCGCCCCCTTGATCGCATCGTGCAAGGCCACCGAGGTGTGCGTGTAGGCACCGGGATTCATCACCACGCCGAGCATGCGTCCGGCCGCCACCTCGCGGCCCGCTTCGTGGATCCAGTCGATCAGGAAGCCTTCGTGATTGGACTGCCGGCATTCGATCTCGACGCCCAGCGCCGCACCGGCGTCGTGGCACATGCGCTCGACATCGGCCAGCGTGTCGGACCCGTATTGCGCGGGCTCGCGCGTGCCGAGCAGGTTGAGGTTGGGCCCGTTCAGAACCAGGATTTTCTTCATGACACGTCTCTCCAGTGCGTGGCATCTTATAGTGCCGGTTCCCGAACCGAACCCCTCACCACCATGAAATCAAAAGCCGCCGTCGCGTGGAAATCCGCCGCCCCGCTGACCATCGAAACCGTCGATCTCGAAGGTCCGAAAGCGGGCGAGGTGCTGGTCGAGATCAAGGCCACCGGCATCTGCCACACCGACTACTACACGCTCTCGGGGGCCGACCCCGAAGGCATCTTCCCGGCCATCCTGGGCCATGAAGGCGCGGGCATCGTGGTGGACGTGGGCCCCGGCGTGACCACGCTCAAGAAGGGCGACCACGTCATCCCGCTCTACACGCCCGAATGCCGCCAGTGCAAGTTCTGCCTGTCGCGCAAGACCAACCTGTGCCAGCTCATCCGCGGCACGCAAGGCAAGGGCCTGATGCCCGACGCCACCAGCCGCTTCAGCCTGGACGGCAAGCCCATCTTCCACTACATGGGCACCAGCACCTTCAGCAACTACACGGTCGCGCCCGAGATCTCGCTGGCCAAGATCCGCGAAGACGCCCCCTTCGACAAGGTCTGCTACATCGGCTGCGGCGTGACCACCGGCATCGGCGCGGTGATCTTCACGGCCAAGGTCGAAGCCGGCGCGAACGTGGTGGTGTTCGGCCTCGGCGGCATCGGCCTGAATGTGATCCAGGGCGCGAAGATGGTGGGCGCCGACAAGATCATCGGCGTCGACCTGAACCCCGAGCGCGAAGCCATGGCGCGCAAGTTCGGCATGACGCATTTCATCAACCCCAATGACACCGAGAACGTCGTGGACGCGATCGTTCAGCTGACCGACGGCGGTGCCGACTACAGCTTCGAGTGCATCGGCAACACGAAGGTGATGCGCCAGGCGCTCGAATGCACGCACAAGGGTTGGGGGCGCAGCATCATCATCGGCGTGGCCGAGGCCGGCGCCGAGATCAGCACGCGGCCTTTTCAGCTGGTCACCGGGCGCAAGTGGGAAGGCTCGGCCTTCGGCGGCGCGCGCGGGCGTACCGACGTGCCGAAGATCGTCGACTGGTACATGGAGAACAAGATCAACATCGACGACCTGATCACGCACACGATGCCGCTGGAGGACATCAACAAGGGGTTCGATCTGATGAAGCGGGGCGAATCCATTCGCGGGGTGGTGATCTATTAGCTCGCCCCCAGGCTTCGCGCACTTCGTGTCGCTTCGCCAACCCCCTACCGGGGGCAACACCAGCAGCCCGGCTAAGCCGGTTCCGCGGTGTTTCTGGAACAGAACTGTGCACTTTGGATGGAGCTTGTCTTGATGGAAACGATGGCGCCGTTGCGGACGGTGGTGGCGGGGGTGTTGGAGGTGGCCTACTTCGAGGCGGGGCCGGCGGACGGGCCGGTGGTGCTGTTGATGCATGGCTTTCCTTACGACATCCACGCCTATGCCGAGGTGGCGCCTCGGCTTGCGGAGGCGGGGTGTCGGGTGGTCGTGCCTTATCTGCGGGGCTACGGGGCCACGCGCTTTCTTGATGCATCCACGCCGCGCTCGGGCGAGCAGGCGGCGCTGGGTGCGGATCTGCTGGCGTTGCTGGATGCGCTCGCGATCGATCGCGCGGTGCTGGCCGGTTATGACTGGGGCGGGCGGGCGGCGTGCGTGGTGGCGGCGCTGTGGCCAAAGCGGTGTGCGGGGCTGGTTTCGCTCAACAGCTACAACGTCCAGAACATTGCGAAGTCGATGGAGCCGGACCGGCCCGAGAACGAGGCGAGCCTCTGGTACCAGTACTACTTTCACAACGAACGCGGCCGCGCGGGCCTTTCGCGCGACCGCCGGGCGCTGTGTCGGTTGCTGTGGAAGCTCTGGTCGCCGACCTGGGCCTTCGACGATGCGAGCTTCGAGCGCAGCGCGGCGGCCTTCGACCATCCCGATTTCGTCGACGTCGTGATTCATTCGTACCGCCACCGCTTCGGCCTCGTGGCGGGCGACCCGGCGCTCGCAGACATCGAACGCCGGCTGGCGGCGCAGCCGCCGATCTCCGTGCCCGCCATCACCTTCGACGGGGCCGACGACGGCGTGCGCCCCGCGGCCGATGCGGCGAAGCATGCGCGCTTCTTCACCGGCCCCCGATCGCACCGCGTGGTGCCGGGCGTGGGCCACAACATGCCCCAGGAAGTGCCCGCGGTGTTCGCCGATGCAGTGCTCGAACTGGTGCAACAACGCTTTCCATGACCACTGCATTCCAACTTCTGTCCGAACACGCCTCTTTCGGCGGCACGCAACGTTTCTATCAGCACGACTCGCGCGAGATCGGCCTCGCGATGCGCTTCTCGGTCTACCTGCCGCCCGCGGCATGTGGCCCGAACGCTGGCCAGGTGCCGGCACTGATCTACCTGGCCGGCCTCACCTGCAACGAAGAAACCTTCATGGTCAAGGCCGGCGCACAGCGGCTGGCTGCCGAGCTCGGCCTGGCGCTCATTGCGCCCGACACCAGCCCGCGCGGCGCGAAGGTCGAGGGCGAAGACGCGAGCTGGGACTTCGGCGTGGGCGCCGGCTTCTACCTCGACGCGACCGAGGCGCCGTGGTCCGCCCACTGGCGAATGGAAAGCTACCTGATGCACGAGCTGCTGCCGTCGATCGGCGAGCAACTGCCTATCGATACGCGCCGGCTCGGCCTCTTCGGCCATTCGATGGGCGGGCACGGCGCGCTCACGCTCGCGTTGCGCCATCCGGGCCGCTTCCGATCGCTCTCCGCGCTGGCACCGATCTGCGCGCCGACGCAGTGCCCCTGGGGCGAGAAGGCGTTCAACGGCTATCTCGGCAGCGACCGCAGCACCTGGCTCGCGCACGATGCCACCGCGCTGATGCAGTCACAGACTGCGGCGCCCTTCCCCGCCGGCATCCTGCTCGACCAGGGCCTGGCCGACTCATTTCTCGCCGAGCAACTGCACCCGCATCTCTTCGAAGCCGCCTGCAACGCCGTCGGCCAGCCGCTCACGCTGCGGCGGCACGCAGGGTACGACCATGGCTATTACTTCATCCAGACCTTCGTCGGCGACCATCTGGCGCATCACGCCGCCGCCTTGAAGGCATCGGCATGAGCGAATTCGTCCAGAGCCTGCACGAGGTGTTCGAAAGGCTCGGCCGCATCGAGACGCGCCGCATGTTCGGCGGCCACGGGGTCTATCACGAGGGGCGGATGATCGGCCTGGTCTCGGGCGATCGCCTCTACCTCAAGACCGACGCCGAAAGCGCAGCGCATTTCGACGAACGCCGCCTGCCGCCCTTCGAATATCAGCGCGCCGGCAAGCTCACGCCGACCTCCTACCGCGAGGCGCCTGCCGAGGTGTTCGAGGAGCGCGACGAAGCCGCACTCTGGGGCCGCCGTGCGTGGGAAGCGGCACTGCGGTCCGGGCATGCCCCGAAAGCGAGAAAGGACGCAAAGGCCCGGACGACATTGGCAAAGCCGAAAGGCGCCAGGCCTGCGCCATCGACTTCGACGGCGAGTTCGGCTGCGCCTCGACCAGCCACCCGCCCGCGCGCGCGCAAGCCATGAACCACCCCCACGCCCTGCCCCCTCTGCCGACCCGCGAAGACATCGCGCTGCTGGAGATCTTCGACGGCCTGGGGCTCGACGACATCGACGTGGTCGAAACCCCCGAGGACGCAGCCGACGCGCTCGCCGCCATCGATGGCCTGGCCGCCGTCGGCTTCGACACCGAGTCCAAGCCCACCTTCGTCCGGAACGAGGTGTCGAGCGGCCCGCACACCGTGCAGTTCGCGTCGCTCGACCGAGCCTGGGTGTTCCAGCTGCACGACGCCGACTGCCGCACCGCGGCCGCGCGCCTGCTGGCGTCGACGACGCTGACCAAGGTCGGCTTCGGCCTCGCGAGCGATCGCACCCAGATCCGCGCCAGGCTCGGCATCGAGCCCGAAGCCGTGCTCGACCTCGACAACGTCTTCAAGCGCCAGGGCTATCGCACCTCGATCGGCGTGAAGACGGCGGTGGCCGTGGTGTTCGGCCGGCGCTTCGTCAAATCGCGCAAGGCGACCACCTCGAACTGGTCGAATCGAAAGCTGACCGAAAGCCAGATCCGCTACGCCGCCAACGACGCCTATGCGGCGATGTGCGTCTTCGACGCATTGCGCTCCACCGATCCGAAGCAGATCTGAGGGGCTCCGGCGCCGGGGCCGCGCCGCTTTGCGACGGCTACTTATGATGCGACTCCTCCGCATCGGGAAATCAGGCCGCGTCCATGGTCCAGCTTGCACTGCGTCGTCCCTACACCTTCATCGTGATGGCGATGTTGATCGTGCTGGCAACGCCGTTCGTGCTCATGAAGATGGCGACGGACATCTTTCCGGAGATCAACATTCCGGTGGTTTCGATCATCTGGAACTACAACGGCCTGCCGGCCGTTGAGATGGGCCAGCGCATCGCGGGCCAGACCGAACGCGGCCTGACCACGACGGTGAGCGACATCGAGCACATCGAGTCGCAGTCGCTCGCCGGCGTGACCGTCATCAAGGTCTTCTTCCAGCCGACCGCCAACATCGAAACCGCCATCGCCCAGGTGGTGGCGTCGACCCAGACGCAGGTGCGGCAGCTGCCGCCCGGCATCACGCCGCCGCTGGTCATCAAGTATTCGGCGTCCAGCATTCCGGTGATCCAGCTGGCGCTGTCGAGCAACGCGCGGCCTGAGAACTCGCTGTTCGACGCCGCGATCAACCAGTTGCGGCCGCAGCTGGTCACCATTCCGGGCGTGGCGATTCCGTTTCCCTACGGCGGCAAGAACCGGTTGATCTCGGTCGACCTCGACACCCAGGCCCTGCAGGCGCGCGGCCTCGCGCCCGCCGACGTGGTGAACGCGATCAACACGCAGAACCTCATCCTGCCGTCGGGCACCGCCAAATTCGGCGGCAGCGAATACAGCGTGCGCCTGAACGGTTCGGTCGACGCCCTGGCCGGGCTCAACGACTTGCCGGTGCGCACGACCGGCGGCGCGACCACCTACTTGCGCGACGTGGCCTTCGTGCGCGACGGCTTCTCGCCGCAGACCAACGTCGTGCGACAGGACGGTGTGCGCGGCGTGCTGCTGTCGGTGCTCAAGAACGGCGGCGCCTCCACGCTGGACATCGTCTCCAACCTCAAGGCGCTGCTGCCGGTCGCCGCGCAGAGCATGCCTCCCGACATCAAGGTCACGCCGCTGTTCGACCAGTCGGTGTTCGTCAAGGCCGCGGTGACTGGCGTGGTGGCCGAAGCCGTGATCGCGGCCGCGCTGACGGCGGCGATGGTGCTGCTGTTCCTGGGCAACTGGCGCAGCACGCTGATCATCGGCCTGACCATTCCGCTGTCGATCCTGGCGTCGATACTGGTGCTCTACAGCCTGGGCGAAACGCTCAATCTCATGACGCTCGGCGGGCTGGCACTGTCGGTCGGCATCCTGGTCGACCAGGCGATCGTCACCATCGAGAACATCGAGCGGCACCTGCACATGGGCACCGAGCTCAGGGAGGCGATCTCGGTGGGCGCGGGCGAGATCGGCTCGGCGGCCTTCGTCTCGACGCTGTGCATCTGCATCGTGTTCGTGCCGATGTTCTTCCTGTCGGGCGTGGCCCGGTTCCTGTTCGTGCCGCTGGCCGAGGCCGTGGTGTTCGCGATGCTGGCTTCTTACCTGCTGTCGCGCACGCTGGTGCCGACGCTGGTCATGCTGCTGATGGGCGGCGCGCACGCGGCCGCCGGCGGCAAGCCGAGCCTGCTGCAGCGGCTCTACCGATCTTTCGACCGGCAGTTCGAGCGGGTGCGGCGGGCCTACACGCTGGTGCTGTCGTCGCTCTTGTCCCGGCGCGGGGGCTTCATCGCGATGTTCCTCGGCTTCTGCCTGCTGTCGTGCCTGCTCTACCCGGTGCTGGGACGCGACTTCTTTCCGACCGTCGACGCGGGCCAGGTCCGCCTGCACATGCGTGCGCCCACCGGCACCCGCATCGAAGAAACGGCGCGGCTGGCCGACGAGGTCGAAGCCGCGATCCGCGAGCTGATCCCCAAGGACCAGCTCGCCACCATCCTGGACAACCTGGGCGTGCCCAACAGCGGCATCAACCTCTCGTACAGCAACGCGGGCACCATCGGCACGCTGGACGGCGAGATCCTGATGTCGCTGCACGACGGCCACCGACCGACCGAAGAATTCGTCTCGCTGCTGCGGGCCGAGCTGCCCAAGCGATTTCCTGGCACCGAGTTCTTCTTCCAGCCGGCGGACATCGTCACGCAGATCCTGAACTTCGGGCTGCCGGCCGCCATCGACGTCCAGTTCAGCGGCAACGACATCGCCGCCAATGCGGCGCGTGCCGCCGAGCTGGTGAAGGCGGTGCGCAAGATTCCCGGCGCGGTCGATGCGCACGTGCACCAGCGGCTCGACGTGCCCAGCCTGGATCTGCAGATGGATCGCACGCGACTCCAGCAATACGGGCTGACCGCTTCCAACGTCGGGCAGAACCTGCTGATCGCGCTGTCGGGCAGCTCGCAGACCGCGCCGGCCTTCTGGCTCAATCCGCAGAACGGCGTGGTCTACAACATCGCCGTGCAGTCGCCGCAGTACAAGGTCGACTCGCTCGATTCGCTGCTCAACATCCCGGTCAACGGCGCCGGAAGTGCCGGCAGCCCGCCGCAGCTGCTGGGCAATCTGGTGGACGTGCAGGCCGCGCGCCTGCCCAGCGTGGTCTCGCGCTACAACATCTCGCCGGTGATCGACGTGTACGTGAGCGTGCAGGGCACCGACCTGGCGAGCGTAGCGTCCAAGGTGAGCGCGCTGGTCGACGAAATGCGCCCGAAGCTGGCGCGGGGCAGCCAGGTCACGCTGCGTGGCCAGGTCGAGACGATGCAATCGTCCTTCATCGGGCTGGGCCTCGGGCTGGCCATGGCGATCGTGCTGGTTTACCTGCTGATCGTGGTCACCTTCCAGTCGTGGATCGACGCCGCCATCATCATCACCGCCCTGCCCGCGGCGCTGGCCGGCATCGCGTGGATGCTCTTCATCACCGGCACCACGCTGAGCGTGCCGGCACTCACCGGCGCCATCATGACCATGGGCGTGGCCACGGCCAACAGCATCTTGCTGGTCTCGTTCGCGCGCGAGCGGCTGCAGGCCGGCGTGCCGCCGCTGTCGGCTGCGCTCGAAGCCGGCGCGACCCGCATCCGACCCGTGCTGATGACCGCGCTGGCGATGATCATCGGCATGATCCCGATGGCACTCGGCCTCGGCGAAGGCGCCGAACAGAACGCACCGCTCGGTCGCGCGGTGATCGGTGGCCTGCTCTTTGCAACCGTGTCGACGCTGTTCTTCGTGCCCGTCGTGTATGCCGGCATCCACAGCCGCATGGCGCATCGCAAGGCCGCGCGCGAAGCCCGGCCACCCTCGCACGGTGCCACGCCCCAGGAGACCTGAACCCATGTCAGAGCAACGCCACGCGGGGTTGGCCCTGCACCCGCTCACCGCCGAGGACGGCGGCGAGCCTCACGATTTCCTGCGGCGCCGGCAGATCGTGCGGCGCACGCGCATCGCGGTGCTGATCGTGCTGCTGCTGCTCGCGCTCGGTGCTGCGCGAACGGTGTTCGTGCGCATCGCCAACGCGCGCGCGCTCGAAGCCGGCACCGCCGAGCGCGCCATCCAGTACGTCAAGACCGCCCTGCCGAAAACCGCCACCGCCGGCCAGACCCTGGCGCTGCCCGGCACACTGCAGGGCTTCGTGCAGGCGCCGATCTCGGCGCGCGCGAGCGGCTATCTCAAGCGCTGGACCAAGGACATCGGCAGCCGCGTGCAGAAGGGCGATCTGTTGGCCGAGATCGAAACGCCGGAGATCGACCAGCAGTTGTCACAAGCGGTGGCCGCGCGTCAGCAGGCGGCGTCGGGGCTCGAACTGGCGCGCAGCACGGTGGCGCGCTGGGAAGCATTGCGCAAGAAGGATGTGGTGTCGCAGCAAGACCTGGATGAGCGCCGCGGCGCCGCGGCCCAGGCCACAGCGAACCTGGCCGCGGCCGACGCCAACGTGCAACGACTGCGCCAGACCGAAGGCTTCAAGCGCGTGCTGGCGCCCTTCGCCGGCGTGATCACGCGGCGCAACGTCGACGTGGGCGACCTGATCGACGCGGGCAGCGGCGGTGGCGGACGGGCGCTGTTCCAGCTCGCGCAGACCGACCCGCTGCGCGTCTACATCAACGTGCCGCAGGCCTATGCGCAGCTCGTCAAGGCCGGCCAGCCGGTGGTGGTGACGCAGGCCGAACTGCGCGGGCGCAAGTTCAACGGCGAAGTGGCGCGCACCGCCGGCGCCATCGACGCCACGACGCGGATGATGCAGGTCGAGGTCTCGCTGCCCAACCGCGACGGCGTGCTGCTGCCTGGCGCCTACGTGCAGGTGTCGCTGCCGCTGGCGGCCAGCCAGGCGCTCAGCATTCCGGCCAACACGCTGATGTTCCGGCCCGAAGGCACCCGCGTGGCGGTGGTGGACGCCGAAGGCCGCGTGCACCTGCGCGCGGTGAACCTGGGCCGTAACTACGGCGAGACGGTCGAGGTGATCGACGGCCTCACGGCCAACGACCGCATGGTGCTCAACCCGTCCGATTCGCTGGCCGAAGGCGACACGGTGTCGGTGGCCAAGGAGCCGGCGTGAGCCTTGCGAGGCTTTCGTTCGCCGCAGCCACCCTGGCGTTGCTGGCCGCCTGCGCCGCCGGCCCCGACTACCGCAAGCCGGCAGTCGAGGTGCCGGTGACGTGGCAGGTCGAATCACCGTGGCGTCAAAGCACGCCCAACGACGCACTCGACAAGGGCCCCTGGTGGCAGCGCTTCGGCGACGCACAGCTCGACGCCCTGGTGCGAAAGGCCCTGGCCGACAGCCCGACGCTGACGGTCGCCAACGCCAGGCTGGCGCAGGCCCGTGCCTCGCTGGCTGCCGCCGGCGCCAGCCGCTATCCGCAACTCGGTTTGGGCGCGCGCGCCGCCCGGCTCAGGATCTCGGCCAACCGGCCGCTCACCAACTACGCCTCCAGCAACTTCTCGACCGTGCAGGACGATTTCGCCCTGTCGCTCACGGCCAGCTACGAAGTCGACCTGGCCGGCCGCGTGCAGCGTTCGGTCGAGGGTGCGGCGGCCTCGGCCGAGCAATCCGCGGCGGACCTGGAAAACACGCGCCTGCTGCTCACCACCGACTTGGCGTCGGCCTACTTCAACCTGCGCTCGACCGACACCGAGCTCGACGTGCTCTCGCGCTCGATCGGCCTGCAGCGTCGCGCGCTCGAACTCGTGACGGCGCGGCACGACCTGGGCGCGGTGTCCGGCCTGGACGTGGCGCAGCAGCAGGCACTGCTCGACAGCACGCTCACGCAGGTCGACGTGCTCAAGAAGCAGCGCTCGCAATACGAACACGCCATCGCGACACTCACCGGCACGCCCGCGCCGGCGTTCGCCCTCGCGGCCGACCTGCGCCCGATCGTGCCGCCCGCGATTCCGATCGGCGTGCCGTCGGACGCCCTGGAGCGACGGCCCGACGTGGCGGCGGCCGAACGCGCGATGGCCGCGGCCAATGCGCAGATCGGCGTGGCCACGGCGGCGTTCTACCCGAGCTTCTCGCTCGCGCCATCGGTCGGTGTGGACAGCCGCATGATCCAGACGCTGTTCGATGCGCCCAGCCTGCTGTGGTCGATCGGCGTGTCGGCCACCCAGCCACTCTTCGATGGCGGCCGCATCCGCGCCAACGTCGACTTCGTGCGCGCCGGCTACGACGCCACGGTCGGCAGCTATCGGCGCGTGGTGCTCACCGCGATGCAGGAGGCCGAAGACGGCATCACCGGCCTCGCCGCGCTCGACCGCGCATCGACCCAGGCGGTGCGAGCCGTGGACGCCGCACGCCGCGTGCTCGACATGGCCACCAGCCGCTACGAAGGCGGTGCCTCGACCTACCTCGACGTGATCACGGCCCAGCAGTCGCTCCTGACTGCCGAGCGCCAGGCGGCGCAGCTGATGGGCCAGCGCCTGCTGACCTCGGTGTTCCTGGTCAAGGCGCTGGGCGGCGACTGGTGCGGCGTCGAGGCGCCGCCGGGCGCAGGCGCAACCGGCGAGCCTAGAACAGGCTGCCCTGCCCCGCTGCGCCAGGTGGCCGGAACGCGCTGAGGTCGAGTTCGGTGCGCTGACGATTGAAGCCGAGGCGGTTCGTCGCCTTCTCGAAGCGCTGCCGGATTAGTTCGGCCCACAGGCCGCTGCCCTTCATGCGCGTGGCGAAATCCGCGTCGTAATCCTTGCCGCCGC
>JAHJOG010000105.1 GCA_018820395.1 Gammaproteobacteria bacterium
CAGGTGCCGTGGCCGCGGGCGCTTCGGCCGCGGCGGGCGGCGTCTGCGCGAAACTGGCCGAGCCGGCCATGAGGACGCTCAAGCCGAGCGCCAAAGAAACAAGCAGTTTTTTCATTTCGAGTTTTCTTTCTAACCTTGCGATCAGAGGGCTTCCTTGCCCGTTTCGCCAGTGCGGATGCGCACGACCTGTTCGAGGTCGTAGACGAAGACCTTGCCGTCGCCGATCTTTCCGGTGCGGGCCGCGCTTTCGACGGCCTCGATCACGCGTTCCACCAGGTCGTCCGAGACCGCGGCCTCGATCTTGACCTTGGGCAGAAAGTCGACCACGTACTCGGCGCCGCGGTACAGCTCGGTGTGGCCCTTCTGGCGGCCGAAGCCCTTCACCTCGGTCACGGTGATCCCTTGAACACCGATGGCCGACAGCGCTTCACGCACTTCATCCAACTTGAATGGTTTGATGATCGCTGCGATCAACTTCATGGCATTTCTCCTTCAGATGTGACGAGGTGGAGCGCCGTGCACCGACCGCGCTCCGGATTCAGGTTCAGAGCGTCTTGGTCAGCGTGACGATGAAGCGCGGCTTGTTGACCGAGTAGTAGCTCGCGCCGATGGGCCCGAAGCCGAAGTCGACGCCCGGGTCGGACAGCAGCTGGTAGGAGCTCTGCTTGTTGCCGCCCTGCACCGAGCCGGCGAGCGACAACCCGCTGCCGAAGTCGTACGCGGCGCCGACGTTGTAGTCGACGTAGCGCTTGTAGCCGAGGCTGCGGATGTCGCTGCTCATGTTGGTGTAGCCGACGGCGGCCTTGAAGGTGACCTTGGGCACGATCTCCTTCGAATAGGCGAGGTTCAGGTAGCCGGTGTTGCGGCCCGACAGGCCAGAGCCCGCCTTGTTGCCGGCGTAGCCGAAGTAGTCCTTGGACACCGTGTGCGAGTACTTGAGCGTGAACGCGCCGATGGCCTCGTCCGCGTAGGTGGCCGCGGCATACAGCTCGGTGGTGTTGCCCAGCGTGTTGCCCGGGTAGACGTAGGTCAGCGCACCGAAGTCGAGGTCGAACACGCCGGCCTTCATCTTGTAGCCGCCGTAAAAATCCATTTCGACGCTGTTGCCCGAAAGCCAGTTGACGCTGGAGTTCCAGTTGCCGATGTACCAGCCCGACTCGCCGAAGGCGTAGTCGAAGCCGCCCTGGATCGCGGGCTTGAAGCCCTTGGTCTTGGCAAGGCCGCCGCTCCCGATGACGTCCTGGTCCTGGCCACGGAACTTGTAGTTGCTGGTGAGAGCCACGTTGCCAGTGAGCTGCGCGCTCGCAATCATGGGCAGGGCGGCCAGCGTAGCCACGACCAGAGCGTGGGCCGTTTTGCGGTGCATCATCGAGAGACTCCTCGGGAAGTTTGGAATTGGGATGGGGAGTGCATGACAAAGCAGGGAGCGTGCCAAACCGTCTGCGCCATCAATCCCACGGGCTGTGTAGGGGGAACGCGGTGACAATTCGTGAACAACCACGAAGGCACCGTTTTGGTGAAGGGAGGAACAATGAGTCTGTGTTTGGTCCAAAGCCGTGCGCTGCTCGGCCTGGAGGCTGCCAGCGTCACCGTCGAGGTGCATCTGGCCAACGGCCTGCCCAGCTTCGCGCTGGTCGGGCTCGCGGATGTCGAAGTCAAGGAGGCGCGCGAGCGCGTTCGCTCGGCGATCCAGAACGCCGGCTTCGAATTCCCCAACAACAAGCGGATCATCGTCAACCTCGCGCCCGCTGACCTGCCGAAGGATTCGGGGCGCTTCGACCTGCCGATCGCGCTCGGCATCCTGGCGGCGAGCGGGCAGATCGACGGCGCCCGGCTGGCCGGCTACGAATTCGCAGGTGAGCTCTCGCTGTCGGGGCAACTCCGGCCCGTTCGTGGTGCACTCGCCATGGCGCTGCCGGCCATCCGCTCCACGCCGGCACCAAAGTTGGTCCTGCCCGGCGATAGCGCACGCGAAGCCGCGCTCGTGCCTGACGCGGAGGTGTACGGCGCCCGCGACCTGGCCGACGTGGTGCGGCAGTTCCTGCCCGAAGGCGCGGCCGATGCGGCCGAGCCTGTCGATCCTGTGTCCGACGGCTGGGCGCGCGTCGTTCCGGCAACCGCCGGACCGCCGCCGAGCGGTCCCGATCTGTGCGACGTCAAGGGCCATGCCGGCGCCAAGCGCGTGCTCGAAATCGCCGCGGCCGGCGGCCACAGCCTGTTGATGGTCGGCCCGCCCGGGTCTGGCAAATCCATGCTGACCCAACGCTTCGCCGGCCTGCTGCCGCCCATGAGCGTGGTCGAGGCGCTGGAAAGCGCGGCCATCGCCAGCCTGGGCGGGCGCTTCGATCCCGGCCGCTGGATGTGCCGGCCGACTTGCAGCCCGCACCACACCGCGAGCGCCGTCGCCCTGGTCGGCGGCGGCTCACCGCCGCGGCCCGGCGAGATCTCGCTGGCGCACCACGGTGTGCTCTTTCTCGACGAGTTTCCCGAGTTCGCCCGATCGGCCCTCGAAGCCCTGCGCGAGCCGCTCGAGACCGGCACCATCACCATCTCGCGTGCCGCGAGGCGCTCCGAGTTCCCGGCCCGCTTCCAATTGATCGCCGCCATGAACCCATGCCCCTGCGGCTACCTCGGGTCGACCCAGAAGGCGTGCCGGTGCACGCCGGACCAGGTCGCCCGCTATCAAGGCAAACTCAGCGGACCGCTGCTCGACCGGATCGATCTGCACATCGAGGTGCCATCCGTCGCTGCAGAGCAGTTGCTCGAGGCGCCCGAGGGCGAGCCCACCGAGCCCATCCGGCGCCGCGTGCTGGCCGCGCGCGAAAGGGCGGGCCAGCGTCAGGGCAAACCGAACCAGAGCCTGCAGGGCGCAGAGATCGACCGCCATGCCGGGCTGGACCCGGCGGCGCTCCAGTTTCTGCACAAGGCAGCCACGCGCCTCGCGTGGTCTGCGCGCAGCACGCACCGCACCTTGAAGGTCGCCCGCACCATTGCCGACCTGGAAGGTGCGTACGCCGTGCAGACGGCGCATTTGGCCGAGGCCATTCAGTACCGGCGGGCGCTGCAGGCGCCGGGCTGAAGAAGAAGGCGCAAGACGCCGAGCACCCGGCTACCTCGTGATTGGGGTTTTCCAGAATGACATCGCGCGCCGATCGGCGCAAAGTCTCGGGAACGTTCCCATAACCAGGCGTCAAACAACGCGCCCGACCCACTGCCGCCGCATGAGCAAAACCCGCCCGCCCGCCAAGCGCCAGGTGACGATCCTCGACATCGCCCGGGAAACCGGGCTGTCCAAGTCGACCGTTTCCCGTGCCTTGAACACACCCACGCAGGTGGCGGCGGAGGCATTGCAGAAGATCCAGGCGGCCATCCAGACGCTCAACTACATCCCCGACAGCCACGCGCGCTCGCTCGTCACGCAGCGCTCATTCGCATTCGCCGCGGTCGTTCCGACACTCGACAACGCGATCTTCGCGGCCCTGATGCGCGGCTTCCAGGGAGTGATGGCCGAACACGGCTTCCACGTGCTGGTGGCAGCCAACGACTACAGCGCCAAGGCCGAGCTCGACCAATTGCGCACGCTGGCGCAACTCAGCATCGGCGGCGTGATGCTGGTCGGCGCCTCGCGGGATCCGGAGGCCTACCGCTTTCTCGACAGCCGTCGCATCCCCTACGTTCTTACGTCGGCCTACGATGGGAACGTTCCCAGTATCGGTTGGGATAACGAGGCTGAAGCGCGCCGGCTCGCAGACCACCTGCTCGACCTCGGCCACCGTCGGCTGGCGGTGATTGGCGGCATCACGCTCGACAACGACCGTGCCGCTGCGCGCATCGCCGGCTATCACGCGGCGATGCGCGCGCGAGGCGTCGAGCCCGACCCGGCGCTGACGCTCGAATGTCCCTATGACATCCCGTCGAGCCGCGCCGCCATGCGGCGCCTGCTCGATCAGCCGCAGCGCCCCACCGCCGTGCTGTGCGGCAACGACGTCCAGGCCTTCGGCGCCATCCTCGAATGCCATGCGCAGGGCGTGCGCATTCCGCAGGACATCTCCATCACCGGCTTCGACGACCTGGAGATGGCCGCCCACTTCCAGCCGGCGCTGACCACCATGCGTTCGCCGGCCGCTCAGATGGGCCGCCGCGCGGCCGACATGCTGCTGGCCGTCAACGAAGGGCGGCCGATGCCCGCGAGCACCCGGCTCGACCTCGAACTCATCCTGCGCCGCACCACGGGCCCGGCGCCCGTGCCGCCCGGCGCTGGCACACCCACCTCGTCTTGAAACAGGAGCCTTTCCAGTGACCACCCACGCAGGCGTCAGACCGCCTCCCTCCCTTCCCGCACTCGCGCAGCGCGCTCATGCCTTGCGCTGCGACGTCGTGCGCATGGTGGCCGCCACCGGGCAGGGCTATGTACAGCAAGGGCTGGGCGCCGCCGATCTTTTCGCGGTGCTTTACGCCCACGAGCTGCGCTTCCGTGCCGGCGAGCCGCTCTGGCCGGAGCGCGACCGCTTTCTGCTTTCCACCGCGCACAACTCGGCCATCTTCGGCGCCGCGCTCGCCAGCGCCGGCCTGATCGACCGGGCGCTTCTCGAGAGCTATTGCCTCGACGGCTCGCCCTACGAAATCAACATGTCGGAGCGGCTGGGCCCCGTGGTAGAGGCCACCTGCGGTTCGCTGGGTCAGGGCCTGTCGGTTGCAGTGGGCATGGCCCTGTCGGCCCAGCGGCAGTGCGCCGATTGGCGCTCGTACGTGATGCTGGGCGACGGTGAGCTGCAAGAAGGCCAGGTCTGGGAAGCCACCATGGCCGCTGGCCACTACGGCCTGGGCAACCTCTGCATGCTCATCGACTGGAACGAGATGCAAGTCGAAGGGCACGTCGACCAGGTGATGCGCATGCAGCCCGTCGCAGACAAGTTCCGCGCCTTCCAGTGGGCCGCCGAAGAGATCGACGGGCACGACCTGGGTGCCATCGTCGCTGCGCTGCAACGCGCCCGCGACACCACTGACCGACCGACAGTGATCATCGCGCGCACTCTGGTCGGAAAGGGTGCGCCCTGCCTCGAAGGCATCTTCGGCCACAACATGCGATTGCCTGCGGCGATGGCCGAACAGGCACTCGCGCAACTTCGGGCTTCGGCCCCTGCCGAGGAGGTCGCAGCATGAGCGCCGTCGCAAAAAACCCAGCCCACACGGCCGACGACCTGAAGGTCGACGACTTCATCGCGCGCGGCACCGCGGCCGCCGAAATGCCCCGTGCATATGGCGACGCCTTGCTCGTTGCGGCCGCACGCCGTCCCGAGATCGCGTGCCTTTGCGCAGACCTCACGGCATCGACGGAAACCGATCGCTTCCGCGATGCCTACCCCGAGCGCTTCGTTCACACCGGCATCGCCGAAGCCAACATGATCGGCATGGCGGCCGGCATGGCGCGCAGCGGCTACGTGCCCTTCACGCACACCTTCAGTGTGTTCGCGACGCGCCGCAGCTACGACCAGATCGCGATGCAGGTCGCCTACCCACGCACCAACGTCAAGATGGCGGGCTTCCTGCCGGGCCTGACCACCTTGCTGGGCGTGTCCCATCAGGCCATCGACGACGTCGCGCTGATGCGCGCGCTGCCGAACATGGCCATCGCCGAGCCCGCCGGGCCCGAGCAGATCGCGGCCATCGTCGAAGCGGCTTGCGATCGACCCGGGCCGGTCTACCTGCGCATGCGGCGCGCAGCCTGGTCGAGCCGATCGGAATTGCGCGACGGAAGCTTCGAGTTCGGCAAGGGCACGCTGCTGCGCGAAGGCGACGCCGTCGTGATCTTCGCTGCCGGACTGATGGTGGAGATCGCTTTGGAGGCAGCCGACCTTCTGGCGGCCGAAGGCTTGCGCGCCTCGGTCGTCAACCTCGCCTCGATCAAGCCGCTCGACACCGCGCTGGTGATCGAACAGGCGCGGCGCTGCGGACTGGCGGTCACCGCCGAGAACCATTCGGTCATCGGCGGCCTGGGCAGCGCCGTCGCCGAATGCCTGGCCGATGCCGGCGTGCCTGCGCGCCTGGCGCGCATCGGGTTGCAGGACACCTTTGCCGAGGGCGGCACGCTGCCTTTTCTGCTGAACAAATACGGCATGGACGCGCAGGCCATCGCTGCCACGGTGCGCCGCCTGCGCGCGGAGCGACGCTGATGCAGGTCGCGTTTCTCGGCCTGGGCGCGATGGGCGCTCCGATGGCGCAACGCCTGGTGCAGGGCGGCCACACAGTGCGCGGCTTCGACACCGCGCCGGCGGCTCGCGAGCGCCTGGCAGGCATCGGCGGCTCGCCTTTCGACACCGCGGCGGCCGCGGCCGAGGGCGCCGACGCGGTCATCACCATGCTGCCGGACGAGCGCATCGTCGAGTCGGTGCTGTTTGGAGACCAGGGCGCCGCGCGCGCCATGCGCCGCCATGCGCTGCTGCTTGAAATGAGCACGTCCGACGCGGACTGGATCCACACCTGCGCAGAGCGACTCTCGTCCGCCGGCGTGCGGGTGATGGATGTGCCGGTGGCGCGCGGCGTGCGCGAAGCGGCGGCCGGCGAGCTGCTGGTCATGGCCGGCGGCGACGCGGCCGACATGGATGCGGCCCGGCCGCTCCTCGGCTGCTTCGCACGCGCCGAGGACGTGCTCCACGTCGGTCCGCGCGGCTCCGCCATCCGTCTCAAGCTCATCAACAACTACCTGTCGATGGTGAACATGGTCGTGGCAGCCGAAGGCCTGAGTTTCGCGGCGCTCGCCGGCGTGCCGCGCGAGATGGCCTTGCGCGTGCTGGGTGCCACGCCCGCGGGGCGCGGCCAGTTGCTCACCAATTTTCCGCGCAAGGTGTTGCGCGGCGACGTGACGCCGGACTTTCCGTTGCGCCTGGGCCTGAAGGACCTGAGCCTGGCGCTGAACCTGGGTGCGCGGCTGGGCGCACCGCTCCACCTCGGTTCCGCCGCCCGCCAGACCTTCGGTCTCGCCGCCCGCTGGGGCCGCGCCGAAGAAGACTGCACGGCCATGCTGCTTCTGCTCGAAGACCTCGCCCGGGTCCCGCACGAGCAGCCAGCCGTCGATTCGAATCCCGCCGGTACCTGACCGGCACAACCTCCAGGAGACAAAAGATGAAAGCCATGAAATGGATCTCGGCGGCGGCCCTGCTCGCAGCCACCGCCGCCGCGCCCGCCCTTGCAGCCGACGTCAAGAGCATGACGATCCGTGCCGCCACGTCGAGCCCGACGGGCGGCGTGCACACCTTCGCCATCGACCGCTTCAAGGACATCGTGGAGAAGGAATCCGGCGGAAAGATCAAGGTGCAGACCTTCTACGGTGGCGCCATGGGCGACGAGCAGGCCAACGTGCGGCAGTTGCGCAGCCAGGAGATCCAGCTCGCGGTGCTTGCCGTCGGCAACCTCACGCCTTTCGCACCGCAGGCCAACATCTTCTACTTGCCCTACATGTTCCCGACCGTGGAAGCCTCGCACAAGCTGCTGGGCAACGAGGCCTTCACCGACAAGATCGGCGACACCATCGCCAAACAAAGCGGCACGCGGCCGCTGTCGTGGCTGGCCGGCGGCTATCGCCACATCACCAATTCGAAGCGGCCGATCACCAAGCTGGCGGACTTGCAGGGCCTGAAGATCCGCGTGCCGCCGGTCGAGGTGCAACTGGCCGCCTTCCGCAGCTGGGGCGTCGAGCCGCACCCGCTCGCTTGGTCAGAGACCTTCAACGCCATGCAGCAGGGCGTGGTCGACGGCCAGGAAAATCCCTACACGGTCAATCGCGACAACAAGTTCTGGGAAGTACAGAAGTACGTGACCGAGCTGCCCTACATGCTGTGGGTCGGCCCCATGCTCTTCAGCGAGGCCTGGTACAAGGGCCTCGACGCGCCGACCCAGGCGCTGGTGCAGAAGGCCGCGCGCGGTGCCGCGGTGGCCGCCTGGAAATACTCCGTCGAACAGGAAGAACTGGCCAAGAAGCAGTGCGTCGACCACGGCATGGTGGTGAACACGCTGACCGACGCCGCCGTGTGGCAAGAGAAGGCGCGTTCGGTCTGGCCGAAGTTCTACGACAAGGTCGGCGGCAAGCCGGTGCTCGACGAAGCGCTGGCCATCATGGAATCGAGCAAGTAGCGGGGCGCGGGCGATGCATTCCGACTTGCAGGGCGGCAGCCCGATCCATCCCTTGCGCTGGTGTTACGAGCACTTCGAAGAGCTCTTGAGCGTTACCTGCCTGGCGGCGATGGTGCTGTGCCTCATGCTGCAGGTCGGCATGCGCTGGATCACCGGCAACGGTGTGCCCTGGAGCGAGGAGATGAGCCGCTACACCTTCATCTGGGCCACCTTCGCCGCGGCGCCGATGCTGGCCAAGCGGGCGGCGCATGTGCGCATCTCGGCGCAGTTCCTGCTCATGCCGCCGCGCTTCCGGCTGGCGTTTCGCATGGTGTGCGACGCCATCTGGGTGGCCGCCAACCTGGCTTTCGCATGGTGGTCGTGGCAGGTGGTGCGCGGCGCGCTGGAGTTTCCGGAAATCTCGCCCACGCTCGGTTTCGCGCGCGCCTGGGTCGAACTCATCATTCCCGCGAGCTTCGTCGCAATGAGCTGGCGCATCGCCGAGGACTACCTGCGGCGTTGGCGCCGCGGCACGCTGCTCGAACTCGTGCGCGAGGACATCGAAGCCGCTGCAAGGTGACTGCAGCCTTCTCCCGAAAGCGTTCATGACCACTTCCACCCTGGTGCTGCTGGCACTCGGCGCCCTGTTCCTGCTCGGCATGCCGATCTTCATGAGTCTGGCGATCGCGTCAGCGGTCGGGCTGGTGTTCGGCAACGCGCTGCCCATGTCGATCATCCACAACTCGATCTTCGACGGGCTCAACCTGTTTCCGCTGCTCGCCATCCCGTGCTTCATCATCGCCGGCGTCATCATGGAGCACGGCAACATCACGCGCGAGATCGTCAACGTGGCGCAGCGCCTGGTCGGGCGCATGCACGGCGGGCTGGGCATCACGACCATCCTGGCCTGCACCTTCTTCGCCGCCATCTCGGGCTCGGGCCCGGGCACCGTCGCCGCGGTGGGCGCGCTGCTCATTCCAGCGATGCTGCGCGAGGGCTACAGCCGCGAGTACGCCGGCGCGGTGTCTTCGTCGGGCGGCACCATCGGTATCCTGATCCCGCCGAGCAACCCGATGATCATCTACGCGATCCTGGCCAACGTGTCGGTCACCGCGATGTTCACGGCCGGCTTCGTGCCGGGCTTCATGGTCGCTTTCGCGATGTCGCTCACGGCCTGGACGCTCGCGCGGCGCAAGGGCTTCCGAGGCAACCCCGACACCCCGCCCTTCAGCTGGAGCGGCTTCCTCCAGGCCTGCCGCAAGGGCTTCTTCTCGCTGATGACCCCATTCATCATTCTGGGGTCGATCTACTCCGGCCTGTGCACCACGGTCGAAGCCTCGGTGCTCGCGATCGCCTACGCCCTCTTCGTCGCCGTGGTGATCAACCGCGCGCTGCGCTGGTCCCACCTCTACCAGGCATTGCTCGAAGGCGCGATGCTGTGCGGCGCCGTATTGATCATCGTCGGGTCGTCGACGTTGTTCGGAAAGATCATGACCTACGAGCAAGTGCCGCAGCGGCTCGCCGCCGCGGTGCTCGAGATCTCGCGCGACCCGCAGCACATCTTGTTGATGATCATCGGCGTGCTCATCGTGCTGGGCATGTTCATGGAGACGCTGTCGACCATCATCATCCTCGTGCCGGTGCTGATGCCGATGCTCAATCTGGTGGGCATCGACCCGATCCATTTCGGCATCATCCTCGTGATCACCAACGAGATGGCGCTGCTCACGCCGCCGCTGGGCGTGAACCTCTTCGTCTCGTCGCGGCTCGCGGGGATCTCGGTGGAGCGCCTGAGCATCTCGGTGTTGCCGTACCTGGGCGCACTGATGGTGGTGATCCTGCTCGTTACCTACATGCCGTCGATTGCGACGGCCGTGCCGAGGATGTTGGGACTGGGGGGTTGACGCCCAAAGGGGGTGAGGAGGAATGCAGGCCCGCCCTTACACCAACCCGCGCGCCGCCAGACTCCGAATCAACGCCCCGATCCCGAATGACCACCGCGCCGCCTGGTCCGCCGTCACCACGCGGTTGACCAGTGCGCCGAGTTCGGGTGCAGAGATGGTCACCCTGTCGCCCACGACGTGGGTGAAGCCCTGGCCGGGGCCGTGGCGGTCTTGGGTGGGGGCGAACATGGTGCCCAGGAAGAGCATCAGGCCGTCGGGGTAGTCGTGATGCGGGCCGATGGCCTGCGCGACGAGGTCGAGCGGGTCGCGGCTGATCCTGTCGAGCGAACTCGAGCCGTCGAGCACGAAGCCCGCAGGCCCTTCGACGCGCAGCGCGACGGTGATGCGGCGGACGTCGTCGATGCCGAAGTGATCGTCGAAGAGGCGGATGAAGGGGCCGATGGCGCACGAGGCGTTGTTGTCCTTGGCCTTGCCGAGCAGGAGAGCGCTGCGGCCTTCGAAGTCGCGCAGGTTGACGTCGTTGCCGAGGGCCGCGCCGAGCGTGCGGCCCTTGCTGTCGACGGCGAGCACCACTTCGGGTTCGGGGTTGTTCCAGATCGATGCGGCGTGGATGCCGACGTCCGCGCCGGTGCCCACGGCCGAGAGCACGGGCGCCTTGGTGAAGATCTCGGCGTCGGGGCCGATGCCCACTTCGAGGTACTGCGACCACGCGCCCTGGGCGATCAGCACTTCCTTGACCTTGGCGGCCTCGGGCGAGCCGGGCACGATGCCCGCGAGGTTGTCGCCCAGCACGTCGGCGAGCGCGGCGCGGATGGCCTCGGCCTGGCTGGCGTCGCCGCGCGACTTTTCTTCGATGACGCGTTCGAGCAGGCTGGCGACGAAGGTCACGCCGCTGGCCTTGATCACCTGCAGGTCGCAGGGCGCGAGCAGCCAGGGGCGCTGGGCGTCTCGCCGGGCTTCGTCGCTGTTGGCGAGCGCCGCATCGAGCGCGGCGATTCGCGGCGCGATGTTGTCGCGCAAGGCCTGTCGCGCGGCGCCGCACGTGTCTTCGAGTTCGAACAACTGGCTCACCGTGGGCGCGAGGCGCGTCAGGTCGTGCAGGCCTCCGTCGTGCACCAGCACGGGCGTCGGGCCGAGCCCGGGTTGCCAGAGGCGGCCGATCAGCGTGGCGCGGTCGGCATCGTGTGGAAGGCTGGTGGAAGCGGCGAGCGGCATGGTGGGTCTCCGAGGCGAATGCGCATTCTGCGTCCGAACCCGAGCGTCAGTCGCCGGCGCGCACGCGGGAAACTGCTGCCGGCAGGTCTTTCCATGCCGGTGCCTGCGGCGCGAAACGTGCGCGCATGTAGCCGGCCAGTTCGGCGATCTGCGCGTCGTCGAGGGCGTCGCGAAAGGCGGGCATGAAGCCCAGGTCGGCGCTCGCCGGTTCGCGCACGCCTTCGAGGATCGTGCGCAGCAGGTTGTCCGGCGTCGCGCTGGTCAGCTTGCTGCTGAGGGCGAGCGGCGTGTTCACTCCGAGCAGCGTCGGGCCGTCGCCGTCGTGATGGCAGGCGGCGCAGGCGCTGTCGAACATGCGCTGGGCCGGGCCGAGCAGCGTCTTCGCCTGGGCCGCG
>JAHJOG010000106.1 GCA_018820395.1 Gammaproteobacteria bacterium
CGCGCACCGGCCTGGACCACCGACTGGATCAGCGACGAAGGCCGCCGCAAGCTGCTCGAGTACGGCATCGCGCCACCCGGGCCGGCAGGCCCGGCCGGCGCAGGGCAGGCCGTGCCCATCCGCTTCGTCGGCCGCCCGCGTGCCGACACGGTGGCCTGCCCGCGCTGTAGCAGCCCGCGAACCGAGCGGCTCTCGGCCTTCGGCTCCACCGCATGCAAGGCGCTTTACCGCTGCCTCGCGTGCAGGGAACCTTTCGAGCACTTCAAACCGCTGTGACATGAGCTTCGATTTCCACCCCCTGCAGGTCCGCCGCATCGAACCCGACACGGCCGAGGCCGTGATCGTCACCTTCGACGTGCCCGAGTCGCTGCGCGAAGTGTTCGGCTTCACGCAAGGCCAGTACCTCACGCTGCGCAGCCAGATCGACGGCCAGGACCTGCGCCGTTCGTATTCGATCTGCGCCGGCGTGGACGACGGCGAGCTGCGCGTGGGCGTGCGCAAGGTGCGCGACGGCGTGTTCTCCAACTGGATCAACAGCCACTTGAAGCCGGGCGACACGCTGCAGGTGATGGCGCCGCAGGGCCGCTTCTTCGTGCCGCTCGACCGCGATGCGCAGCACCACCACGTCGGCATCGCCGGCGGCAGCGGCATCACGCCGATCCTGTCGATCATGAAGACCGTGCTGGCACGCGAGCCGAAGAGCCGGTTCACCTTGATCTACGGGAACCGCCAGCTCAAGTCGACGATGTTCAAGGAAGAGATCGAAGATCTCAAGAACCGCTACATGTCGCGGCTCGTCCTGCAGCACGTCTTCTCCGACGAGCACACCGACGTGCCGCTCAACATGGGCGTGATGAACCGCGAGAAGATCGGCGAATTCCTGCACGGCGTGGTGCCGGCGGAACAGATCAGCCATGTGTACATCTGCGGCCCGTTTCAGATGAACGACGAGGCCGAGGCGGCCTTGCTCGCAGCGGGCGTGCCCGAGGAGCGCATCCACATCGAGCGCTTCGGCGTGGCGCAGCCGGCAGATGCGGGTGTGGCCGGCGTGGCCGGCGGCAAAGTCGGCGCCGTCGTGCACGAAGCGTTGCCGGGCGACGCCGAGCAGGCGCGCATCACGCTCGTGCGCGACGGCCTGAGCCGCGAGATCCCGTTTTCCAAGGGTCAGCCGAGCATCCTCGATGCGGCCTCGTCGGCGGGGCTCGAAGTGCCCTATTCATGCACCTCGGGCGTGTGCGGCACTTGTCGGGCCAAGCTGATCGAAGGCGAAGTCCGCATGGAGCGCAACTTCGCGCTCGACAAGAACGAAGTGGCAGCCGGCTTCGTGCTGACCTGCCAGGCGCACCCGCTGACCGAGCGCGTCGTGCTGTCCTTCGACGAACGCTGAGCTCGCGCGCGGGGCTTTTCGTGGTCCGGCGGGGCGGGGCAGGTTAAGCTCCGAATCCTCGCCGTCGCCCGCGGAAATGATCCACCAGCCTCACAGCAATTCAAGCGATTCCTCGCCTTCAGCGGGGCATCCGCATTTTCTGGACGGGGGCGGCGAGATGGGCGCGCTGATGCGGGCGCTCGACTGGTCCGGCACGGCGCTCGGGCCGCCGCAGCAGTGGCCGCAGTCGCTGCGCACCGTGGTCCGCCTCATGCTCAACACCGGGCACCCGGTGTACGTTTTCTGGGGCGAGGAGCGAGCCTGTCTCTACAACGACGCATATCGCCGCTCGATCGGCCCTGAGCGGCACCCCGCGTCGCTCGGCCGGCCCGCCCTCGACGTCTGGGAAGAGATCTGGAACGTGATCGGTCCGCAGATCGACCGGGTCATGCAGGGCGGCGGCGCGACATGGAACGTCGATCACCTGATTCCCATCACCCGCAATGGCCGCCGCGAGGAGGTCTACTGGACGTACAGCTACAGCCCGATCGACGACGACAGCGCGGCCGGCGGCATCGGCGGCGTGATGGTGCTCTGCACCGAGACCACCGGCCAGGTGCGGGCGGCCCAAAGCCTCGCGGCGGAGCGCGACCGCTTCGCCATGCTGTTCGAGCAGGCGCCGGGCTTCATGGCGTTGCTTAGCGGCCCGACGCACCGCTTCGAGGCCGCGAACCCCAATTACATCCAGCTGGTGGGGCATCGTGAAGTCATCGGTCGCACGGTCGTCGAGGCATTGCCCGAAGTGGTGGAGCAGGGCTACGTCGATATTCTCGACCGCGTGTTCGAGACCGGCACCGCGTTCGCGGCCAATGGCGCGCAGTTGCGCCTGCAGGCGATTCCGGGAGGTCCGGCCGAAGAACGTTTCCTCGACTTCGTCTACCAGCCTCTCAAGGACGCACACGGGGCCGTGACCGGCATCCTCGTGCAGGGCGTCGACATCACCCATCGCGCCCAGATGGAGCGCGAATTGCGAGACACCCAGGCCCGCCTGCGGGCTGCGCTCACGGCCGGCCGCATGGGCTCCTGGGAAACCGACTACCGCACCAGGACCCGGAGCTGGTCCGAGGAGGGCATGGCCTTGTTCGGGCTGGACCTGCCCGGCGGTCGGGGCCGCGTGGGCGGGCCGGACGACGAACTGGTCGCAGCGCTCCACCCGGACGATCGGCATCTGATCGCGAAGTTTCTGGTCCTGGAGGCCACCCAGGATTCGTTCGAGGCGGAATACCGCATCATCCGCCCGGACGGGACGGTGCTGTGGCTGGCCGGGCGCGGGCTGGTCGTGTCGCGGTTGCCCGACGGTGGGCCGCATCGTCTGGTCAGCTTCATGGCCGACGCGACCGAACACAAGTTGGCCCGCGAGAGCCTGCGCATCCAGCACGAGCGCCTCGACCTGGCGCTCGGCGCCGGCCACATGGGCGCCTTCGACATGCATCTGCAGAGCGGCGAATTGTGGTGGTCGAAGCAGACCTTCGCGCTCTTCGGCATGGACCCGACCGCCTTCGTGCCCACGCCGGCAGCCATCCTCGAATTGCTGCATCCCGAAGACCAGGAAGTCTTCATGCGGGTGCGAGCCGAATCGATCGCGGAGCACCGCCCCTACGTGCTCGAACTGCGCACCGAGCGTCCGGACGGCGGGCTGGCCTGGCTCCTCATCCACGGGCAAGCCGAATACGACGCCGCGGGGCGACCACTGCGCAACTTCGGCGTGATCATGGACATCACCGAACGCAAGGAAGCCGAAGAAGCGCTGCGCGACGCCGACCGCAAGAAGGACAGGTTCATCGCCACGCTCGCCCACGAGCTGCGCAATCCGCTCGCGCCGATCCGCAATGCGATCCAGCTGTTGCGCCGACTCGGCGACGCGAGCGCCAAGGCGGCGTGGTGCCACGACGTGATCGACCGTCAGGTGGCGCAGATGGCGCGGCTCCTGGACGACCTGCTTGACGCGTCCAGGCTCAGCCGGGGGCAGCTGCGGCTGCGTCCGCAGAAGCTCGATCTCGGCAGCGTGATCGAGCAGGCCATCGAGATCGCGCAGCCGATCATCGACGCATCGGGCCATGCACTCACGATCGACCTGCCTGCCGAAGCGATGCCGATGCGGGGCGATCTCACGCGCCTCGCGCAGGTGTTTTCGAACGTGCTCATCAACGCCGCCAAATACACGCCGCATGGCGGCAGCATCGCGCTGGCTGCCGCGCGCGACGCCGAGAGCGGCGAAGCCGTCGTGCGCATCAAGGACAGCGGCATCGGCATCGATCAGAGCCATCTGCTGCAGATCTTCGAGATGTTCGGCCAGGTCGAAGCGTCGTCCACTCGCGGCCAGGACGGACAAGGCATCGGACTCGCGCTGGCCAAGGGGCTGGTGGAAATGCATGGCGGCACGATCACGGCCCGGAGCGCCGGAACGGGGCAGGGCAGCGAGTTCGAGATCCGGCTGCCGCTGTCCGCGCCCGAGTCGTCGTCGGAATCCGCGCCCACGTTGCCCTCGTCGACCTCGACCTCGACCTCGACCTCGACCTCGACGCCGGCAACGAGCGGCGTGGCCGAAGCCGACCGGCCCAAGCACCGCATCCTGGTCGCCGACGATCTGCGCGACTCGGCCGACAGCCTGGCCTTCAGCCTCGAAGCGCGCGGGCACAAGGTGAACATCGCGTACGACGGCGAGCAGGCGCTGCAGCTCGCCCGCACGCTGCGGCCGGCCATCGTGGTTCTCGACCTGGGCATGCCCAAGCTCAGCGGCTACGACGTGTGCCGGGCGATCCGCGCGAGTGCCTGGGGAGCGGGCGTGACCATCGTCGCGCAGACCGGCTGGGGCCAGGCGCACGACCGCCAACGCACGGTCGAGGCGGGCTTCGACCACCATCTGGTGAAGCCGATCGATCTCGATGTGCTGACGGCGCTCTTTCCGGCGTCGACGTCGGCATCGGCAGCGTCATTGCCGTCCCTTGCAACGCCGACGCCAGCGCCGCCACCCGCTACCGGCGCGGTCGCGGACGCTTGAAGTCCCACCAGGGCAGCAGCGAACTCAGCGACTGGATCTCTCCGCTGTTTGCGCTCTCGTAGCCGGCCAGCGTGCCCAGCCGGTGTTGCCAAGCGGAGCCGCGCAACAGCGCCAGGAAAGCTGCCACGGCGGGCTGTTCGAGCGCGCCCTTGAGGCAGGCGAGGTGGTAGCGCTCGTGCACCAGCGGCACGAAGCCGAGCCCCGCGCCGTGCGCCGCCGATTCGATGCCCAGGCCCGCGTCGGCTTCGCCTGCGGCGATCGTCTGCGCCACCGCCGAGTGCGAAGGCTCGCAACGCTCGTAGCCGGTCAGCGATTGCGCATCGAGCCCGCCCTGTTCGAGCATTTCGTCCAACAGCACGCGCGTACCGGTCCCGAGCGGGCGGTTCACATAGCGCACGTGGCGGCTCTGCAGGTCGTCCAGGCTTCGGAGCCCGAGCGGATTGCCGGGCGCCACGATCAGGCCTTGCGTGCGCCGCGCGAAGCCGATGATCTTGTGCAGGCCCGGCTTGAGCAGCGGCTTGTAGGTGCGCTGCGCCAGCGATCCCATGGGCGGTCGCTCCAGCGTGTGAAAGCCCGCCATCACGCAGCGACCCTGATTCAGCGCGCTGATCGCGTCGACGCTGCCGGTGAAGCGGATGTCCAACTGAAGTTGCGCACTGCTGGCGGCATGGGCGCGCAATAGCGCCAGCGCGTCGTCGTGGCTGGCATGCAGGCTCAGCACGTGGATGCTGTCGTCGAAGGCGAGCGCGAAAGCGCGTTCGAGGTCGGCGTGCAGCGCTTCGATCTGCGGCGCCAGCCGCGCCTGCGCCTGGCGCTCGGCCCAGAGCAGCCGGTCGCCCAGCTCCGACAGTTGCGCCGAGCGGCCCCGCTCGCCAGTCACCAACGCGTGGCCGAAAGTGGTTTCCCAGCGCTTCAGTTCGCCCCACACGTGCCGGTAGGACAAGCCCAGCGCCTTCGCCGCGGCCGAGATCGAGCCGTGTTCGCGCACCGCGTTCAGCAGCTCCATCAGCGGGTTGCGGATCAGCGTGCGGCCCGCGCGGCGCGGGGTGATGGCGTAAGACAGTTCGATCTGTTGCACGAAGCGCGGCGGGAGCAGTGGAGGGAGCCCGAGGATTATGCAGACCGGGCGCAGACCTATGCATGCCGTTGCATAGGTGCTCCGGGTCCCATTGAACATACTCGGCCGCGTGTCGATTCCCTCTCTCCATGAACACCTTCGTCGATAGCGTCGTGGCCGCCGGCCGGCTCGTGGTCTCGGGCGACGCCGTGCTGATGGCCATCGTCGCCCGCTCGCTGGCCGTGAGCGCCTGCGCGTGCGCACTCGCGTGCACCCTCGGCATGGTGCTGGGCGCCTGGCTGGCCGTGGCGCGCTTCCCCGGACGGGCGCTGGTGCTGACGCTGCTCAACACGCTGCTGGCGCTGCCGTCGGTGGTGGTCGGGCTGGCCATGTACCTGCTGCTGTCGCACTCGGGGCCGCTGGGCTTTCTCGGCTGGCTGTTCTCCTTCAAGGCGATGGTGCTCGCACAGTCCGTACTGGTGCTGCCGGTGGTCACCGCGCTGACGCGCCAGGCCATCGAGGACGCCGACCGCGACCACGGCGAACAACTGCGCTCGCTGGGCGCAGGGCAGTTGGCGCGGGCGCTCCTGCTGGTGCGCGACGAGCGCTACGCGCTCTTCACGGTGCTCATCACCGGCTTCGGGCGGGCCGTGTCCGAGGTGGGCGCGGTGATGATCGTCGGCGGCAACGTCGACGGCTTCACGCGGGTGATGACCACCGCCATCGCGCTCGAGACGAGCAAGGGCGACCTGCCGCTGGCGCTGGCGCTCGGGCTGGTGCTCTTGGGCGTCGTCCTCGTGCTGAACATCGCCATCTCCGCCCTGCGAGGCTGGCGCGAGCGCGTCGACGGCGGCGCAGCCGGCACGGCCATGGCGCGGCACCCGGGAGGCGCAGGGTGAGCGCCGTGCCCGCTCCGCTTTTCGCCCTGCAATCCATCGACGTCAGCTTCGGTCGCGTGCGGGCCCTGGCCGACGCCCATCTGTCGATCGGGCAGGGCGAGCGCGTGGCGCTGATCGGTGCCAACGGCAGCGGCAAGAGCACGCTGCTGCGACTGCTGCACGGCCTGATCGCGCATACGCAGGGCGGCTTCGAATGCACCGTTCCCCGCCGTGCGCAGGCCATGCTCTTTCAGCGACCGCACATGCTGCGCGCGAGCGTGCTCGACAACGTCGC
>JAHJOG010000107.1 GCA_018820395.1 Gammaproteobacteria bacterium
CTCGCATGCGATCAACGTGAGCCTCTACCCGCGCATCGGCTACGACCCGGTCAAGTCGTTCGCGCCGGTGACGCTGATCGGCACCAACCCGGTGGTGCTGGTGGTTCCGCAGTCGAGCCCGTACAAGACGCTGAAGGAGATCCTCGCCGCGAGCAAGGCGAAGGCGGGCGGCCTGTCGTCCGCATCTGCCGGCACCGGCACGTCGCAGCACCTCGCGCTCGAACTGCTGGCCTTCAAGTCGGGCGTAAAGTTCACCCACGTGCCCTACAAGGGCAGCGGTCCGGCCATCCAGGACACCATCGGCGGCCAGGTCGACATGATGTTCGACACCACCGTGGTCGCGGGTCCGCACATCCAGAGCGGCAAGCTGCGCGCCATCGCGGTCACGTCGGCCAAGCGCGTGCCGTCGATGCCCGACGTACCCACCATCGCCGAATCGGGCATTCCAGGCTTGCAGGATTTCGAGGTGGTGTCGTGGCAGGCGATCTTCGTGCCGGCCGGCACGCCCGCACCCGTCGTCGATCGTCTGCACACCGAGATCGGCAAGATCCTGAACCAGCCCGAGATGGTCGAAAAGCTCAAGAGCCTGGGCATCGAGCCGGCGGACATGACGACCACGCAGGTGGCGGCTTTCCAGAAGGCCGAGGTCGAGAAATGGGCGCAGGTGATCAAGGCGGCCGGCATCAAGGCCGAGTGACCGCGCGGCCCGCACCGGCAAATCGCGCCGGGCGGGCCGGTGCCGAGGGTGCTCGATAGAATCGCCTTCCCTTCCCGGAAGCCCCTTTCGTGTCCGATCGTTTTGCCGTCCTTGCGCAGTACTTTTTTCCCAAGCAGGCACTGACCTCCTTCGCAGGCTGGGTGGCGGGCAAGGAACGCGGCGCCGTCACCACCTGGATCATCCGGCGCTTCGTCGCCAAGTACGCGGTCGACATGAGCGAGGCGCTCGACAGCGACATCGCCAGCTACCCGAGCTTCAACGCCTTCTTCACGCGCGGCCTCAAGCCGGGCATGCGCCCGATCGCGGCGGCCGATCTGGTGTCGCCGGTCGACGGCGCGATCAGCCAGTTCGGCCCGGTCGAAGGCGAGCGCATCTTCCAGGCCAAGGGACATCTCTACACCACCACCGAACTGGTCGGAGGCGACGCGCAGCTGGCCCGCCAGTTCCTGCACGGCAGCTTCGCCACGCTCTATCTGAGCCCGCGCGACTATCACCGCATCCACATGCCGTGCGATGGGCGCCTGTTGCGCATGATCTACGTGCCTGGCTCGTTGTTCTCGGTCAACCCGGTCACGGCACGGGGTGTGCCCGGCCTCTTCGCGCGCAACGAGCGCGTGGTGTGCGTCTTCGAAACCGCGAGCGGACCTTTCGTGCTGGTGCTGGTCGGCGCGACCATCGTCGGCAGCATGGCGACGGTGTGGCACGGGGTGGTGAACCCGCCGCGCGGCGGCAGCTTGCGCGAATGGGACTACGCCGACCAGGACATCCACCTGCGCAAGGGCGAGGAAATGGGGCGCTTCCTGCTCGGATCCACCGTGGTGATGCTCTTTCCCGCGCCCGCGCTGAAGTTCAACGGCGAGTGGTCACCGGGACGGCCGGTGCGGCTCGGCGAACCGATGGCCGATCGACCGAAGGCTTCGTCTCCGGCGTCTTGAACCCGGCTCGGGGATTGACCGTGCAGCTATTAAAGTTGTAGCAGAGCTGCTGCTTCTCGGCTATAGTCGCACCCGGCCCGGAGGGGCCCGGCCCCACAAGAACTTGCGACCCCGAGAGCATCGAACGGGCGTCCGCCCCAGGAGAAGACCAGGATGAGTAGCAAGGAAAGCGCGGCGGTCGGTCAGTTGCTCGCGCTGCTCGAAGCCCGCTATGCCCTGCGCGTGCTGTGGGCCCTGCGCGACGGCCATGCGCAGACCTTCAGGCTGCTGCAGGACAGCGTCGGCAACATCACTCCCAACACGCTCAATACTCGCATCAAGGAATTGCGCGAGGCCGGCATCGTCAACCACGGCCAGGACGGCTACTGCCTCACGCTGAGCGGGCAAGACCTGCTCAAGCGGCTGTCGGACCTGCAGGCCTTCGCCGTCAAATGGCAGCTCGTCCAGGCGCGCAAGAACGCCAACGAATAGCGCAAGCGGGCCGCATCGCACGAGTCCGCAGCCGATGGACGAAAAGGGGCTTTTGCCGGCCTCGCTAAACTGGCCGGCCCGCGCGTGCAGCCGCACGCGATCCACCCTCCCCTTGATCCATCCGAGGACTTTTTCATGCCAACCAATCCCTCCGGCCTGCAATACGAAGACACCACCGTCGGCGACGGCGCCGAAGCCAAGCCCGGCCAGCACGTGCACGTGCACTACACCGGCTGGCTCTACAACGACGGCGTGCAAGGCGCCAAGTTCGATTCGAGCCGCGACCGCAACGACCCGTTCGCGTTTTCGCTGGGCGCAGGCCAGGTCATCAAGGGCTGGGACGAAGGCGTCGCCGGCATGAAGATCGGCGGCAAGCGCACGCTGATCATCCCGGCCGAGCTCGGCTATGGCGCGCGCGGCGCGGGTGGTGTGATTCCGCCGAATGCGACGCTGAAGTTCGACGTCGAGTTGCTCGACGCGCATTGATAGCTCCCCCCCAGGCTGCGCGCACTTCGTGTCGCTTCGCCAACCCCCTGACCGGGGGCGACCCCAGCGGCCCGGCGGAGCCGGTTCCGCGGGGTCTCTGGCAATACGACGCACTCGTCTTTCGGGGGAATGCAGGTAGCCTCGGGGGGTGAATCACATTGACGAGTTCTTGTACTGGCTGCCTTCGCCGTCCCAGCATCTGCTGGTGGTGACGTTTGCGCTGCTGGTGTATGTGCTGACGACGCGCGCGCGTCGTGAGCAGCGGGCGCCTTCGACCGCGATTGCGTGGGTGATGGGGATGGCGCTGATTCCCTATCTCATCCTGCCGATGTATTTGCTGTTCGGTCAGCGCAAGCTGCGGCCGGCGGGGTCGCCGCGGGCGCCGCGTTCGATGGCGGCGGGGCATTGGGCGGCGGATCTGATCGAGAGCTTCGGCCTGCCTTCGCCGAGCCTGTGCGACGTACGCTTCCATGCCGACGGGGGCATCGCGCGGGACGCGCTGTGGGAGGTGATCGAGCGTGCCGAAGAGCGCATCGACGTGTGCACCTTCATCATCGGCGACGACGCGTTCGGGCAGGAGGTGATCCTGCGGCTCGCCCGGCGAGCGCGCGAAGGGGTCCAGGTCCGAGTGCTTCTCGACGGCTTCGGGGCGTTGTCCTTGCCGCGACGTCACCTGGCCGCATTGCGCGAGGCCGGGGCCGAGGTGGCGGTGTTCCGCCCCTTCTTCAGCCTGCGCCGCCTGGGCCCGCGCAATCTGCGCAACCATCGCAAGTTCACCATCGCCGACGACATCTGGCTGTGGTCCGGCGGGCGCAATCTGGCCGGTGAATATTTCCTCGGGAGCGAAGAGCACAGCACGGCCTGGCGCGACCTGTCGTTCGACATCCGGGGCAACGTGGCGAGCGCCGCGGCGCGGCAGTTCGATCACGACTGGGCCTCGGTGCACGTGCACAAGGCCCGCGCCGTGGCCGCCGCCGAGCCGATGGAAGGCGGCGGGCTCGCGCAGTTCCTGCCCAGCGGGCCCGACCAGACCGAAGACACGGCGCACGCGTTCCTCATCGACGCGTGCTTTCGCGCCGAGCATCGCCTGCTGGCCATCACGCCCTACTTCGTGCCGGGCGACGGCTTGCGCGACGCACTTCGGCTGGCGGCCCGCCGCGGCGTGAACGTGACCATCGCCATCCCGGCGCGGTCCAACCATCGTCTGGCCGACTTCGTGCGTGCGCGCGCCATGCGAGACCTCGCGCGCGCCGGCGTGACCTTCAGCATGCTGCCCTTCATGGCCCACGCCAAGGCGGTGATCGTCGACGACGACGTCGCCCTGTGCGGGTCGATCAACCTCGACATGCGCAGCCTCTTGCTCAACCACGAGGCCGCCGTCGTGTTCTATGGGCAGGCCGAGATCGACTGGCTCGCGAACTGGGTCGAAACAACGGCCTCGGCCGGAGAAACCTACCGTGCGCGCCGGCCCGGGCTGATGCGCGACGTGGCCGAAGGCCTGCTGCTGACGATCGCCTTCCAGCTCTGAAGGTGCTGCACCCAGGCCGTGCGTGGAACCGCTCGCAGGCTCGGCCGACTCAACAAGCGCAGGTCCGGAAACCGAAGAACCCGTCGTCGCGCTGCGGCATCGCGAAGCCGCGCCGCCGGGCCGAACGCAGACGCGCGCGCGTCGCGAACGAGGCGCCCCTCAGCACGCGCGCCTGGCCGAAGGCCGGCCGCGGGTCGAAGCGCGTGCCGGCGCTCCACGGGTCGTCGACGCTGCCCGGCCAGGGCTGCAGCGTGCCGGCCGTCCATTCGTGCACGTCGGCCCAGCGGAAGCCGCGCCGAATCGCGACGTGCGCGGCGATTTCCCACTCGACCTCGGTGGCGAGCCGGCGCCCGGCCCAGCGCGCCCAGGCGTCGGCTTCCCACCAGCTCACGTGCACCGCGCTGTGGTGACCGCCGGCGCGCATCGCCTTGCCGAAACGCTGCACCACGACGGAGCCGCCGGTGCCCTGCCGGGCCGCGCCGATCTGCTCCACGTGGCGCGGCGCGCGCCGCCCTTCCGGGTGTTCCGCCAGCCAGCGCCAGGCCTCGGGCTGCCACAGGTCCTCGCGGTCGTAGCCACCGTCGTCGACGAACTCCACGAACTGGTTCCAGGTGACCGGCTGGGCGTCGATCTCGAACTCGGGCACGTCCACCTCGCGCCGGCCGGTTTCCTGTGCGAAGGCGAAGCCCGCGCCCGCATGCCCGAGACGCCACGACACCGCCGGCAGAAGCAGGGCCTCGCGGACCGCGCCCGACGGCGGCGGCTCGATGCCGAGCGCCAGGCCCAGCGTCTGCGCCATGACCACGAGCTGCTCGCCTCGCAGGTCTTCGTGCGCCAGCGCGAGCCGGTAGAAGTACAGGCCCGCATCGGTCTCGGCAGCATGCTCGAGCAGCTCGAGCGTGCTTTCGAGCGTGTGCAGCAGATAGGTCCGGACGTGCGCCATGCCGGGCAGGTGCGGCGACCACATGTCGCGGGGCTGGTCGGGCCCCGGGTTCCAGTAGGTGTCCGCCGCGGGCTCGATGGCGGCCAGGCGGGTCGGCCGGACCGGGCAGTCCACGCCGTAGGCGCGCTGCGTGTTGCGCGCGATCCACCATTCGGAAAACCAGGCGATGCGGCCCGCGAGCCACAGCGGGGGCTCGATGTCGGCCGCGTGCTCCACCGCGAGGTTGTCGGACCCGAGGGCCTCCTCGTACAGCGAGAGCAGATGCAGCGTGTGGTTGCGCGCGTCGATCAGCGCAAGGGACAACAGGTCACGGCCGGCGCCGAACACCTCGGGCGAGTCGGTCGACAGGTTCGGGTTGTCGGACATGCACGGATTATGGCGACGCACGCCGCGCCCCTAGGGGAAACCACTTGCCCGCGCACCGCATGGCGCCTCGATGCGCCCCGATAGAATCCCGCCCACTGGCACCCGGTCCGCCTGCTCTCGCAGGTGCCGGGTGTTGCCGCATCCGGCCTGCGGCCACGTCTCAACGGAATTACACACATGCAAGCCTTCTTGAAACTGTCGAGCGCCATCGACTTCATCAACGAGCGGATCGGGCGCTGGTCGATCTGGCTGATCTTCGCCTCCACCCTCATCAGCGCCATCAACGCGATCGTCCGCAAGCTCTTCAACATCGGCTCCAACGCCTTTCTCGAAGTCCAGTGGTATCTCTTCGCCGCGTCCTTTCTGATCGCGGCCGGCTACACGCTCTATCACGGCGAACACGTGCGCATCGACGTGGTCGCGGGCCGCTTCTCGCGGCGCACCCAGGCGATCATGGAATGCATCGGCTTCGCCTTCTTGCTGACGCCCTTGTGCCTCGTCATCATCTACTTGAGCTGGCCCTTCTTCGTCAACGGCTACGTCACGGGCGAGATGTCGAACAATTCCGGGGGCCTGATCCGCTGGCCGGTGTACGCGCTGATCCCCATCGGGTTCTCGCTGCTGCTCCTGCAGGGCCTGTCGGAACTCATCAAGCGCATCGGCTTCCTGCGCGGCGTGGCCGAAGACCCGGCGGCCAAGAAGACCGAGAAGACCGCCGAGGAGGAGCTCGCCGAAGCCATCCGACGGCTTGCCGAACGCAAGACAGCCGGGCCCGCAGGCACCCCGAACGCCACGAGCATCAAGGAATAAGACCATGAGCTTCCTGGCTGCCAATTTCGCCCCGATCATGTTCGCGGGGCTGATCCTGTTCCTCTTGTTCGGCTTTCCCGTGGCTTTCAGCCTCGGTGCATGTGGCCTCTTCTTCGCCTTCATCGGCATCGAGATCGGCGTGCTTCCCGAGGCGCTGATGCAGGCGCTGCCGCTGCGCATCTTCGGCATCATGCAGAACGACACGCTGCTGGCCATCCCCTTCTTCACGCTGATGGGGCTCGTCCTCGAACGAAGCGGCATGGCCGAAGACCTGCTCGAAACCATCGGCCAGCTGTTCGGCCCGATTCGCGGCGGGCTGGCCCTGGCGGCCGTGTTCGTCGGCGCGCTGCTGGCGGCGACCACCGGCGTGGTCGCGGCCTCGGTGATCTCCATGGGCCTGATTTCGCTGCCGATCATGCTGCGCTACGGCTACGACCGGCGGCTCGCCTCGGGCGTGATCGCGGCGTCGGGCACGCTTGCGCAGATCATCCCGCCGTCGCTGGTGCTGATCATCCTGGCCGACCAACTGGGCCGCAGCGTGGGCGAAATGTACAAGGGCGCGTTCATCCCCGGCTTCATGCTGATGGGCATGTATGCGGGCTACGTGATCCTGGTGTCTCTCTTCAAGCCGCAATGGGCACCGGCGCTGCCGCCGGAGGCCCGCGCGTTCCGCGAAGACAGCGGCAAGAGCGGTTTGATGTCGCTCGGCATCCTGGTGGCGGTGTGCGTCGTGACGGCGGTGTGGGTCGGCGAGCACTACGCGCAGGTCCTGAGCTGGGTCAAGGGCGAGCAGATCGATTCCGTGCCGACCGACGAAACCATCGTGGTGTCGATGTGCGGGGCAGTCATCCTGGCCCTCGTGGTCGCCCTGTTCAACAAGGCCACGCGGCTCGGCCTCCTGTCGCGGATCGCCGAACGCGTGACCTTCGTGCTGATCCCGCCGCTGCTGCTGATCTTCCTGGTGCTGGGCACCATCTTCCTGGGCGTCGCCACGCCGACCGAGGGTGGCGCCATGGGCGCGCTCGGCGCGCTCATTTTGGCGACCGTACGCGGGCGCATGAGCTTTTCCCTGCTCAAGCAGGCGCTGAACACCACGACCAAGCTCTCGTGCTTCGTGATCTTCATCCTGGTGGGATCAACCGTCTTCAGCCTGACCTTCCAGGGCGCGGACGGGCCGCGCTGGGTCGAGCACCTGCTGACCGGCCTCCCGGGCGGCCAGCTGGGCTTCCTCATCCTGGTCAACGTGCTGATCTTCGTGCTCGCGTTCTTCCTGGACTTCTTCGAGCTGTCCTTCATCGTGGTGCCGCTCTTGGCGCCCGTGGCCCAGAAGCTCGGCATCGACCTCATCTGGTTCGGCGTGCTGCTGGGCGTGAACATGCAGACCTCGTTCATGCACCCGCCCTTCGGCTTCGCGCTCTTCTACCTGCGCAGCGTGGCGCCGGTCGAGCCCTACACCGACCGCGTGACCAACAAGGTCATCCAGCCGGTGAAGACCACCGAGATCTACTGGGGCGCCGTCCCGTTCGTGGTGATCCAGATCATCATGGTCGGGCTGATCATCGCGTTCCCTGCCCTGGTGTCGAGCGGGCTGGGCAAGCAGGAGGTCTACGACCTGGACAAGGTGCGGCGCGAGATGGAACAGTCCATGCCGGCCCCTGCCATCGAAACACCTCCCGCGCCAGGCGGCGCGCAGGACCCGCTGTTCAACCCGGCGGACGATCCCATGAAGGCGCTGCAGAACTCCATGCAAGGCGAAAAGAAGTAGCAGCAGAGCGGAGGCCGGCCCGCTGGCCGTGGCAAGGTTGGAAGAGGGTCGCCGCCTACGCGGCGCCTTCTCCTACGTTCCGATCGGAAACCCTATGAAGCGTGTCGACAAAGGCGCAGGAGTATCCTGTAGCGAACGTCGGGCTTTCGCACTTTCTTGCGCGGTAGTTGAAACAGCGTCTCTACTGGAACCGTGCCATGTCCTATCCGCAATCGCTTTCTCCTCCGGCGATGGACTTCGTCAGGAGTGATTTCGCTGCATTGACTTTCCACATGGAGCAATGTGCGAGCGCGCAGGGGCGCTGGTCCGCGACGCGCGGACATCTGCAGAATTTGCGAGCGCTCGCGGCCGGGCGCATCGTGACGCTGGCCTGCGCTGCGGTCATCATCGGCATCGGATTGGCCATCGCAGCCTGAGCGGTGTGCGCCGCAGCGGTGATCGACCGCCTCGCCACACTCAGTGCCTATGCCCGCCAACTCCTTGAGCAGGCGCATTCCCCGGTCGAAGCACCGATCCGTTCAGAACTCTTCGGCGTCCAGCGTTTCAGGCAGCATGGACTGAGCCTGGCCCGCGCGCAGCCGGTGCAGGCCACGGATGCGCCGCGCGGCTCGCCCTTTTTCCCGCGCGTGGACGAGAACCTGGCTTCGCTGCGGGACGCCTTCGACTACATCGCGCTCATTTCGCGCAGCGGCCGCTACGTGTCGCCTGCGGCCGAATGGCTGCTCGACAACTTCCATCTCGTCGAGGCGCAGCTCCAGCAGATCCGCGAAGGCGTGCCTCGCAGCTACTACGCCAGGCTGCCCAAGCTCGCGGAAGCCCCGCTGGCCGGCCTGCCGCGCGTCTACGGCATCGCCTGGGCCTATGTGGCGCACACCGACAGCGTGCTCAACAACGAGTTGTTCACCGCATTTCTCGATGCCTACCAGGACGTCGACGAGCTGACGCTCGGTGAACTGTGGGCGCTGCCCACCACCTTGCGCGTCGTGCTGCTCGAAAACCTGCGCCGCCTGGCCGAGAGCATCGCGCGCACCAAGGTCGCGCTGGAACTGGCCCACGCCGTCTGGGACGCGGCCGACACGCTGTCGCACGATGAGCTTGAAGCGCTCTTCGAGACCGTGCGCGAGCTCGGCCTCGAACAGAGCTACTGCACGCAGTTGTGGCAGCGGCTGTCCAGCGAACGCGCGGCGCAGTCTCCGGCGCTCGTCGCCTGGACGGAGAAGAACTGCCCGCAAGGCCCCGCGCTCATCGACCGTTACCAGACCGAACAGGCTGCGGCCAATCTCACGGTCGGCAACATCATCACCACCCTCAGGGCGATCGGCCAGGTCGAATGGGCCGACCTGATCGAGCCGGTCAGCCGGTCGCTGCGGGTGCTGCGCGAACTGCCAAGCTTCGCTGCCGAAAGCGAACTGACGCGCCAGCAGATCACCCACGCGATGGAGCAGGTGGCACGCGCCAGCCTGCGCACCGAACGCAGCGTGGCCGAAGCGGTACTTCAGCTGGCCACGGACGCGACCCATGCCACGTCGACCGGTGACCCGGCGACCGGGGCCGAAAGCACCGCCGGCTATTACCTCTTCGGCCGCGGACGCCCGGCGCTCATGGCGTCGCTCGCCCGCCCGAGCACCGCTTCAGCCCGGCCGGGCGCCGCGGGCCGGCCTTCGCGCACCCGGCGGCTCCCCGTCTACCTGGGCGGCATCGCGCTCGGCATGTTGCTGCTGCTCACGGTGCTGGTGCGCGGACTGCGCGGCGCCGGTTTCGACCCGCTCGAATTCGCCACGCTGGTCTCGCTCCTGCTGATGGCGCTGCCGCTGTCGGAAGCCGTCATCGCCCTGGTGCACCGCATGACGGCGGAATCGATGACGGTGCAGGCCTTGCCGCGTCTCGATTTCGGCGACGGCATTCCGAGTGCCCATCGCGTGCTGGTCGTCATCCCGAGCCTGCTGGGCTCGCCCGCCGCCAACGCGCAGCTCGCACGCCGTCTCGAGCTGCACTGGCTGGCCAATCGCGAGCGGCACGCCCAGTTCGCGCTGCTGACCGATTGGTCCGACGCTGCGCAGGCGACGACGCCCGGCGACGAATCGATGCTCGCGGACGCGCTGCATCGCATCGCCGGACTGAACGCCGCCTACCCTGCGCCCGAAGGCGAAGCACCGCGTTTTCTGATGCTGCACCGCCCTCGCACGTGGAGCGACACCGAAGAGCACTGGCTCGGCTGGGAGCGCAAGCGCGGCAAGCTCGAAATGCTGCTGCGGCTGCTCGCCACGGGCGACGCGACGGGCTTCCTGCCCCTCGCGGACGGCGGGCGCGTGGCCGGCGACACCCGCTACGTGCTCACGCTCGACAGCGACACCGGCCTGCCGCCGGGCGCACTGCGCGAGCTGGTGGCGATCGCCGCGCACCCGCTCAATGCGCCACAGATCGACCCGGAGGCGCGCCGCGTGGTGGCAGGCTTCGGCATCCTGCAGCCGCGCATCGTCGCGCCGTTTCCGACGCGCGAGGAACGCTCGGCCTTCCACTGGATGTTCGCCGGCCAGTGCGGCCTCGACCCCTACAGCAGCGGCGCGTCGGACATCTACCAGGACCTGTTCGGCACCGGCTCGTTCACGGGCAAGGGCCTGCTCAACGTGCAGGCGGTGCACGCCACGCTCGATCGGCGCCTGCCGGACGGTGCCGTGCTCAGCCACGATCTGCTCGAAGGCACCGTCGCGCGATGCGGCGTGGTGAGCGATCTGGTGCTGATCGAAGACCACCCGCACCACGCTGGCGTTGCGGCATCTCGGATCCATCGATGGACTCGCGGCGACTGGCAGTTGCTGCCCCTGATGCTGCGCGCGCGCCACTTCGGCATCGACGCGCTCGGTCTCTGGAAGATGAGCGACAACCTGCGGCGTTCGCTGGTCGCGCCCGCCTGCACCGCCTTGCTGATCATGACGGTTTTCTGCGACGCGGTGCCCTGGGCCTGGAGCCTGCTGGCCGTGGCTGCGTCGCTCGCCTTCGGTCCGCTGCTGGGCGCGCTGGCGGGGCTGGTGCCCACCCGCCGCGGCATCGAGCTGCGACATTTCTTCGATGTGGGCGTGACCGAGGTGGCTCGCGCGCTGGCAGGCGCTGCGTGGCAGTTCACCCAGCTGGCCGCGCAGACCCGGCTGCAGATCGACGCCACGCTGCGCGCCGCGTGGCGCACGCTC
>JAHJOG010000108.1 GCA_018820395.1 Gammaproteobacteria bacterium
ACCGACATCGGCACGCTGGCGCTGGCCTGCGCGCTCGGCTATCTCGACCTGCGCTTCGCCGACTTCGCGTGGCGCAGCCGCCATCCCGGCGTGGCGCGCTGGTTCGAGGCGTTCGGCGAACGGCCTTCGTTGAAAGCGCAGTGGTCGCTTTGAACGTGTTCCGACTGGTGCGCTGAAAGCCGCGTCGATCAGGCCGTCGCCGCGCCGCGCAGCCGATCGACCAGCGGCGCCACCGGCTCGGGCAACGCATCGCCGCGCCATGCCACGTGCTGGTCGGCCCGGCAAAGCACCAGCCGATGGCGGTACGCCTCGGGCACGTCCGCGACGTCGATGTCGAGCACCACGAGTGGCATGCCGCAGGCGCGGGCCGCTTCTTCAAGCGCTGCGACCGGCACCGTGTGGTCGAAGCGAAGCAGCGTGTAGCCCGGCCCGAAGCGGTCGTACAGCGACGCGCCGTCGGCCAGCCAGAAGTGCGGCGCGCGGCAGCCCGGCACGGTCGATGGCGTGAAGTCGCCCATCGAGTAGGCCGGCGGCGCTTCGTCGTCGCTCACGATGATCGGCGAGCCGGTGTAGAAGTAGCCGAAATTGAGTCCGCCGCAGCAGAACTGCTGCACGTTCAGCACGTAGGCTTCCTGGCCCATCGTCGCACGCAGCGCGTCGCCTTCGGGGCCGGGCGCCTCGATGTCCGGCGGCACCGCGCGCCGCGCGCGGATCATCTTCTGTGCATGGTCCATCGCGAACTGCGACACCTGCTCGGTGATCGGCTGGCGCTCGGCCACGTAGGCGGCGAGCATGGCCGGGTCGGCCCAGCCGGCGATGTGCGCGGCGAGCAGCCACGACAGGTTGATGGCGTCGGCGATGCCGGCGTTCATGCCGTAGCCGGCGTAGGGCACCCACAGGTGGGCCGCGTCGCCCGCGATGAACACGCGGCGGTCGCGGAAGCGGTTGGCCACCAGGCGCCGGCCGACCCAGTCTTCCTTGCTGATCACCTCGTACTCGAAGTCCGGCCCGACGCCGAGGATCTCGCGGATCGACTCGTCGCGGTCGACGGAGTCGAACTCGGGCTCGTCCGCGTTGAGGTGGTTGTGCACCAACCAGGTCTCGTGGCCGTCGATGGCGAACATCGTGCCGCAGCGCCGCGGGTTGACCGAGTAGTAGGACCACGCGGGCTTGCCCGGGATCATCGCGCGCAGCCGGGGCGCGCGGATGTAGGTCGACTGCACGCGCTGGATCACGGCCGTGCCTTCGAGCTTGGCGCCCATGCGCTTGCGCACGCCCGAGCTGCCGCCGTCGCAGCCGACCAGGTAGCGGCAGCGGATGTCGATCTGCGCCCCCGAGTCGAGGTCTCGGGCGGTGGCGCGCACGCCGTCGTCGTCCTGCTCGAAGTCGATCACCTCGGTGCGGTTCTGCAGGCGCACGCCGGGCTGCGCGGCGGCGTGTTCGAGCAGGATCGGCTCCAGGTAGATCTGGTTGATGCGATGCGGCGGCTCGGGCGTCGGCCACCACGCGTCCGGGCCTTCGGTTTCGGTGTAGCGGTCGCGTCGGCAGGGAATGGGAATGCGCGTGAGTTCGGTGCCCGTCACGCTGGTGCGGAACACCACGTCGTTGGGGTAGTCCGCCGGCAACCCCGCGTCGCGCAACTTTTGCGCCACGCCCAGCCGGCGAAATTGCTCCATGGTGCGCGCCGCCACGTGGTTGCACTTGACGTTGGGCGGCTCGGCATAGCGGCGGATCTCCGCGACGATCACGGTCGCGCCGCGGCCCGCCAGGTCCATGGCCAGGGTCAGGCCCACGGGGCCTCCGCCGACGACGAGGACGTCGGCCTTCAGTTCGGTGTCGGGCATGGGAGCGATGTCAGTTCAGCTTGATGTCGGCGGTTTGGATGACCTTGGCCCACTTGGCGGTTTCGCTCTGGATGTAGTCGGCGAAGGCCTGTGGCGTGCCCGGAACGGGCTCGACGCCCAGATTGCGCATGGAGGCGACGGCTTCCTTGTCGTCGAGCGCGGCGACGAAAGCGGCATTGAGCTTCTGCACCACCGCATCGGGCGTGCCGGCCGGCGCCACCAGCCCGAACCAGCCGGTCGAGTCGTAGCCTTCGAGGCCCGACTCCGACACGGTCGGCACGTCGGGCAGTGTCGGCAGGCGCTTGGGGCTGGTCACCGCATAGGCGATCAGCTTGCCCGCCTTGATCTGCTGCAGCGCCGACGGAAGGTCGACCACCGCCACGGGCACTTGGCCGCCGATGGTGTCGAGCGCCGCCGGCCCCGAGCCGCGGTAGGGCACGGTCACCATCTTCACGCCGGCCATCTGGTCGAGCAGTTCGGCCGACAGGTGCATGGCCGTGCCATTGCCGCCGTGCGCGATCGACAGTTGACCCGGCTCCTTGCGCGCCTGCGCGATCAGCGCGGGAAGCGTCTTGGCCTTGTTGCCGGGGTTGCCGACGATCACGAAAGGAATGGCCGCGAGCATCCCCACCGGCTTGAAGTCCTTGACCGGATCGAAAGGCATCTGCGCATACAGATTGACGTTGGCCGAGAGGCCGCCGGCCGCGCCGACGCCGAGCATGTAGCCGTCTGCAGGCGCCTTGGCGACCAGCGACAGGCCGACGTTGCCGCCCGCGCCCGGCCGGTTCTCGATCACGATCGGCTGGCCGAGCTTCTCGGTGAGCTTCGGCATCAGGAGGCGCAGCACCGCGTCGGTGCTGCCGCCGGGCGGGAAGGTCACGACGATGTGGATCGGCTTGTCGGGATAGCTGCCCTGCGCCTGCGCGGCGATCGGGGGCGCGACGAGCGAAGCGGCGGCTGCGCAAACCGCCAGCGAGCGGGCGAGGGAACGGGCAAGCGTTCGAGCGAGCGATGTCATGGGCGTCCTTGTGTTGTCTCCGAAGGGCATTGGACGCGCCCGCGATTCATTCGTAAATCAATAAATATCTAAGCAAATATGAGATGGTCTGATGAATCGGGGATGGATTCATCCTTGGCCTGAGGAGGCTTTCATGGGGCTACGCGCGAGGCAAGAAGTAGCCTTTGATGCAGGAAGGGTCCCTGACCGCGATCTGAATGTGGTTCCTGGCACAGATCGTCGTGCCTGCGTAAAGCGGTTCGCCCTCGGTGAAGCCGGAGCGAACCGTCTGGTACTCGGGCAGCGGCGACCCGCCGTCCACCTCTTCCCTGAGCTTATGCATGTGTTCGATGACGGCGCGGTCGAGTTTGCGAAGTCTTTGGCTGCTCCCGTTGGTCGGCAGCGGAAACTCGAACTCCTGGAACACCTTCACCAGCGACTTGTGGGCAAGGGCGACTTCGCGCAACGCTGCCTGATCGAACAGGTTGCAGCACAGACCGAGGTCGATCACGGCGCCGACGACGAAGGGCTTTTTTATCTTTCCCTTCGTGACTTTGCCCTTCATGCCTTCCAGTGCGAACTGCATGGCGCGTTCGGGGTCGTTTTCCCAGAAGTAGATACCGCTTCCGAGCCAGTCGTAGGCGTTGGAACTGTGCTCCAGATGGGCTGTCGCGCTCGACAGCACCGACAGACCGACCGCTTCGTCGCACCCGTGAAACCCAAGGACCCAGGAAGGAAGACGCTGGTACCCGCCAGCGATCGGGGCGACCACCTATCGGCCGCCGTAGGCCTTGGTCAAGTTGCCGGAAGGCGTGAGCACGCCCTGCTTGCGGAAATGCGCCAGCGCCGCCTTCCGGTCGGGGAACAAGCGATGCTGGGCCTCTTTCACTTTCTTGGCCATCCCAGGATCTGCCAGCGTCGGCCCCACGACACGCCCGTCCACAATGTGTACGCCATGCTCAAGTCTTGCTGTGCCGCCCATATGCCTTCCTTTGCTGCCCGGGAGAAGCCGGCTGTTCAAGGATTGATTTCCTGGCCGGCTTTTGTCGATTTTGTTCTATCTCTGCAGCCGAGTATATGAGTCACGCCCCGGCCTTCAACCCCACCATCCGCCAGCTGCGCGCCTTCGTCGCCGTGCACCAGTTGCGCAAGCTGAGCGCGGCGGCCGATAAGCTGTTCGTCACGCAGTCGGCGGTGAGCATGCTCATCCGTCAGCTCGAAGACGGGCTCGGCGCGCGGCTCTTCGACCGGACCACGCGCTCGCTGCAGCCGACGCCGGCGGCGGCCGAGATGCTCGCCACGGCCGAGCGCATCCTGCGCGACGTCGATTCGCTGTCCGGTGGCTTTCGCGATCTGGCGGAACTGCGGCGCGGGCGGGTGAGCCTGGCGATCACGCCGACGCTGGCTTCGTTCCTGATGCCCGAGGCGATCGGGCGCTTCGCTCGCGAGCATCCGGGCGTGCGGGTGGTGGTGGACGATTGCGCGCCCGACCAGTTCGTCTCGCGCATCCTCGGCGAGCACGTGGATTTCGGCATCGGCACGCCCGAGCGACCGGGCGCGGAGGTCGACACCGAAACGTTGCTGCGCGACCAGTTGAGCGTGGTGTGCCTGCGCGATCATCCGCTCGCCGCGCCGGCCCGCAAGACGGTGCGGTGGGCCGATCTGGGTGGCCATCCCATCATCACGGTGCGTCCGGGCTACGGCATCCGGCCGTTGATCGATGCAACGGCGGCGCAGGCCGGCGTGGCGCTGGACGTGGTCAACGAGGTGTCGTTCCTGTCGACCGCGCTGTGGATGACGGCCAGCGGCATGGGCGCGTCGGTGATGCCGTCGGCCTTCGCCAAGGCGGCCGGCAATCCGGCGCTGGTGATCCGGGTGCTCGGCGCGCCGCGCGTGTCGCGCGACATCTCGATCGTGACCAAGCGCGGCCGTTCGCTCTCGGCCGCGAGCCAGGGATTCATCGCGACCCTGCGGCGCTCGGTCAGGGCTTGGAAGCCGGCACCGGCGTGACGGTTTCGCGGATCACGCCGCCGCCCATCACGCTGCCTTCGACCGAGGTCTTGCCCGTGCCGGTGATGCGCGCTTCGCACTCGGCGCGCGCCGCGGCGGGCTGCGACTTGCAGCGGTCGAGCGCGTTCGTCATTTCCTTCTGCGGCGGCGGCGTGGTCAGCCCGTTGCGCCCGGCTTCCTGGCGCGCCGCGCCAGCTTCGCGCAGGCAGGCCGCACGGTCCTGCTGAACGCCGTCGCACTTGGCGCGTGCGCTTTCGAGCGTGGTCGTCGGCACCGGGTCGGCGGCGAAGGCCGGCAGCGCGGCCATGAAGCCGCTGGCGGCGAGGAACAGGACGGATGCGGTGAGGCGGGCGGACTTCATAATGGTGGGCTCCTGAATCGCGCCGCCGGACGGCGGCGCTTCGATGTGCCGCGAGTCTGAGGTCCGCTGAACGGCTGCGGTGTGGGACACGGCCGCGCGCCGCAGGCCGCCACCATCGCCTGGCACCGTGAGGAGGTGCGGCCCCGCTGTCTTGCCAGCTTCACCGCGCTGTCACGGGCGGCGCCTACCGTTCGCCCATTCCAACCCCGAGGAGCTGAGGACATGGCGAAATTCACATCGACGCTGGGCAGAGCCCTGCTCACGATCGGCGCGCTCTGCGCGGCGTTGCCGGCTGCGGCACACGACGACAAGCCCCGCCGCCGCGCGGACAACGCCCCGCTGGTGATCGGCCACCGTGGCGGCGCCAGCGGCTACCTGCCCGAGCACACGCTGGAAGCCTATTCGCTCGGCATCGCGCTCGGCGCCGACTACGTCGAACCGGACCTGGTGGCGACCAAGGACGGCCACCTGATCGCCCGTCACGAGCCCAATCTGATCGACACCACCAACGTCAAGAGCCTCCCGAAGTTCGCCGACCGCCGGCGCACCGTGATGCTCGACGGCGTGCCGACCGACGGCTTTTTCGCCAGCGACTTCACGCTCGCCGAAATCAAGCAGTTGCGCGCAGTGCAGTCCTTTCCCGAGCGGGACCAGGCCTTCAACGGCCGGTTCGAGATTCCCACGCTGGCCGAGATCATCCAGCTGGTCAAGCGCAAGGCGCGCGACGAGGGCCGCGTCATCGGCATCTATCCGGAGACAAAGCACCCCACCTACCACCAGGGCATCGGCCTGCCGCTGGAGGACCGCCTGCTCGCCGTGCTGAATGCGGCCGGCTGGAACCACCGCAATGCGCCGGTGTTCATCCAGTCCTTCGAGACGGCCAACCTGCGCTACCTGCGCAGCAAGACCAGCGTGCGGCTGATACAGCTGGTGGATGCCAACGACGTGAATCCCGACGGAAGCCTCGACTACACCAAGCCCTACGACAAGCCGTACGACTGGGTCGCATCGAACCGCGCCGGTGTCTTCGGCGACCTGCTCACGCCGAGAGGCCTGCAGGAGGTCAAGGGCTATGCCGACGGCATCGGCCCCTGGAAGCCGTACCTGATCTCCAGCGCGTGCAAGTCGGTCCAGGCCGGTGCCTGCGTGGACGTGACCGGCGACGGCGTGGTGGACGAGCGCGACCGCGTGCTGCTGCCGCCCACCGACGTGATCGCGAACGCGCACAAGCTCGGCCTGCTGGTGCACCCCTACACCTTCCGCAGCGAGCAGAAGCGCGTGAACGGCAGCTTTGCCGGCAACCCGGTCAACGAATACCTCGCGTTCTACGAGGCCGGCGTCGACGGCCTGTTCAGCGACTTCGCCGACACCGCCGTGGTCGCGCGGGCGATGTTCCTGCTGAAGAACGACCCCGACTACGCGAAATGCCTGCAGAACGAGCGCAAGTGCGAAAAGAACAACGACTGAACCGGTCGCTGCCATCCCCACCACCCATCGAAGGATTTCCCATGAAGTTCGGCAACGCCCTCTGGCGCTGGACCGCGGTCGCGCTCGTCGCTTCCGCTGCATCCGGCCCGGTCCTTGCAGACCGCGAGCACGACGACCGTGACGGTCGCGACGGTCGCGGCAATGGACACGAGAAGTACGAGCCCTACCAGATCGGCCTCTGGGGCGACCTGCCGTACTCGGACCTCCAGGCGCAGGTGGGCGTGCCCAACCTGATCGCCGACATGAACCGCCAGGATCTGGCGTTCACCATCAACGACGGCGACCTCAAGGTCGGCAGCGGCATCGCGGGTTCGGCCACGCCCACGGTCTGCAGCAATGCGCTCTACACCCAGGCCCTCGGCTATCTCAACGCGCTGAATGCACCGGCCATCCTCACGCCGGGCGACAACGACTGGACCGACTGCGACCGGCCCGCGAACGGCGGCTTCAATTCGCTGGAACGGCTGGACTACGAGCGCAAGGTGTTCTTCAGCGATTCCTATTCGCTGGGGCGCCAGCGGCTCAAGATGGAGGTCCAGTCCACGCCCAAGTGCCTGGGGGTGAACGGTCCGACGCCCTGCGTCGAGAACCGGCGCTGGTCCCAGGGTGGCGTGGTCTATGTCACCCTGAACGTCCAGGGTTCCTGCAACAACCTGTGCGACACCGCGCCCGACGCCAACGAGTGGTCGGCGCGCAACCAGGCCAACATCGCGTGGCTGAGGGAATCCTTCCGCTTCGCGGCGGCGCGTCAGGCGGCCGCAGTCATGATCGTGTCGCAGGCCAACCCGGGCTGGGACCTGAGCGACGCGACGCGCGCACCCCTGCGCGACCCGAAGACCCTGGCCGAGACCGATGGCCAGCCGGACGGCTTTCAGGATTTTCTGCTCGCGCTGCGCGAGGAAACCATCGCGTTCCGGCGGCCGGTCGCCTACGTGCACGGCGACTCCCACTACCACCGCATCGACAAGCCCTTCCTGGACGCGCAGGGCCGCCGGCTGGAGAACTTCACACGGGTGGAGACTTTCGGCGACAACGCGGGCAACGGCAACAACGACGTCAACTGGCTCAAGGTGACCGTCGACCCGCGCAGCCGGGAGGTCTTCGCCTACCAGCAGCAGATCGTGCCGGCCAACCGGACCGCCGTACCGGCGCCCTGAGTGCGGGCGCCTGGCTACGCAGCGGGTGCGGTATCGGCGATTTCCGTCGGCGCCGGGACCAGGAAGTTCATCGGGCTCGCCCCCGTGCGTGCCGCACGGACGACCCGGTGAACGAAGTCCAGCTTGGCCACCACCGGTTCGTTGACCACGAAGGGGTAGCTGTCCTGCGAGCCGAGGCTGCGGTCCATGGCGTTGATGAACTGCGACACCGGCAGCCATTGCTCGACCACCGCGGCCATGATGCTTTCGCTGTCAGGGTCGACCGGAAAGACGTCGAGCGGCGGCCCCGCGTGCAATGCATGGTCCAGGTGCAGTCCCCACGAGGCGGCGGTTTCGAGGCCGTCGACCATGTGCAGGTAGTGGGCCCAGGTTTCGGCCCAGTCTTCCCAGGGGTGCGAGCTGGCGTAGACGCTGATGTAGTTCAGCGCCCAATCGGCCTTGGGGCTGGCGTAATGCTGCTGCAAGGCGGTGGCGTAGTCGACCGACTCGTCGCCGAAGAGCGATCGGTATTCGTCGATCCAGTTCGTGCCGCGCACCAGGCGGTCCCAATAGTAGTGGCCGATCTCGTGGCGGAAGTGGCCGAGCAGCGTGCGGTAGGGCTCGTGCATCGACAGGCGGATGCTTTCGCGGCGCGCATCGTCGGCTTCCGCGATGTTGAGCGTGATCACGCCTTCGTCGTGGCCGGTCAGCACGCGCACCGAGGTGTCGATCTCTTCGAGGAACTCGAAGGACAGGCCGTTGGCCGGATCGTCGGCCTTGTTGGGTACCGGCAGGCCGAGTTCGAGCAGGGTGAAGAAGAGGCGCCGCTTGGCGGTTTCGAGCCGCGCCCAGTAGGCACGGTTGTTCGGGTTCGACAGCGCCGGAATGGTGTGCGTGGTGCGGCACGAGGTGCACAGCGCGTGCGGGCTGTCGGTGCGCACCATCCAGTTGCAGACGCCTTCGGCCGTGTTGGTGCACGGGCGGTATGCGAGCCCGTCGGCGCCGAGGCGGTTCCAGGTGCCGTCCGGCTCGACGGTGAAGGCGATCATGGCCTGCTCCTCGGGCGAGAAGCCGAGCGTGCTCTGGCAGGCCTCGCAGCGCAGGTTCTCGAAGAACACGCGGTTGCCGCAGTGGGTGCAGTTGAAGAGTTTCATGGGGGGAGGCGTTGTCGGGAAGACGCAGGATTGGATCCTCATTCGGCCTCGCCGCCGGTAGGACGGAGCCCCTGCATCGACGGTCCGGAAGACGACAATAGGGCGGCGCGTCTGGCGCGAGCCTTGCATGACGAAATGCATTCCCCTTTCAACGAAAGATCCCCATGAGGCTCAAGGCCACCTGCAAGATGACCGTCACCGCCAGCGACGACTGCCCGGTGATCGCGATGCTCCGTCCGCGCAGCGGCGACGCGCAATGGATGGTGAGCGAGCGCTACGAACTGCACCCCTGGGTGCCCACCACCGAGTACGTCGACAACTACGGCAACCTGTGCCAGCGCTTCAGCATCCCCAAGGGCGAGATGCGCATCGAGGTCGACATGGAAATGGAAGCCGAGGAATCGATCGCCGTCGCGCCCGACGCACCGACCGTGCCGGTGGTCGAGCTGCCGGTCGACGCGCTGCAATTCCTGCTGCAGAGCCGCTACTGCCCGTCCGACAAGATGGGCGACAAGGCCGAGGAAATCGCTGGCGGCCATCAGCCGGGCTATGCGCAGGTGGAGGCGATCCGCAGCTGGATCCACCAGAACCTCGAATACAAGTACGGCGTGAGCGACGGCGCCACCGACGCGCTCGACACGCTGAACGACGGTGCCGGCGTGTGCCGCGATTTCTCTCACGTGGGCATCGGCCTGTGCCGCGCGCTGCACATTCCGGCGCGGCTGGTGGTGGGTTATCTCTACCAGCTCGACCCGATGGACATGCACGCCTGGTTCGAGGCGTTCGTGGGCGGGCGCTGGTACACCTTCGACGCCACGCAGGACCATCCGCGGGGCGGCCGCATCGTGATCGCCTACGGGCGCGACGCGGCCGACGTGGCTTTCCTGTCCAACTACGGGCCGCTCGAGATGGGCGACATGCAGGTCACGGTGGACAAGTTGCAGTCGCCTGCGGACTGAGCCGGTCCGGCAGCGCGAGCGGCGGCAGACCGCGGGCTGGCGGCCTACCGCCCGTCGCGCTGCCGGACGACCGCCCTTCGAGCCCAACCGGCGCATGCTCGCTGCCTTCCCAGATCGAGGTTCCGAGGCCATGGAGTTCTTGCGTTGAACGGTGAAACCCGCTCCAGAGCCGATACGTCCGCACCCGTGCCGCCATCGTCGGGGCCGGGCGGCCTGCCTCCGCCCGCGGGCGGCCTGCAGGCGCTGGTCACCGTGGTCCCCGAACTGAAGTTGATGGTCGGCATGGTCACGGGCGGCGCGATCATCGCGGCACTCTACTTCGGACGCGACATCCTGATTCCACTGGCGCTGGCCCTGCTGCTGGGCTTCGTGCTCGACCCGCTGGTCGCGCGCCTCAAGCGCTGGGGCGTGCCGCGGGCGCCGGCGGTGTTCATCGTGGTCGCGCTCGCGCTCGCGACCATCGGCGCGGCGGGCCTGATGCTCGGCAGCCAGGTGAGTGCCCTGAGCGCTCAACTTCCTACCTACCAGAGCAACATCCAGGGCAAGCTGCGCGCGCTGCAGCAGAGCGTCAACCGACCCGGCATGTTCGACGGCGCCATCCGCGTGTTCGATGCCGTGCGCAGCGAAGTCGAACAGGACGATGCGCCCGTGGTCGCGCCCCGCGCGGCGAAGCCCGGCCCGGCCGCTCAGCCGGTGCAGCGCGTGCAGATCACCGAACGGCCGACCTCGTCGCTCAGGCAGGCCATGGGCTGGCTGCAGGCGGCGCTCGGTCCGCTCGCCAACGCCGGCATCGTGCTGGTGTTCGTGGTGCTGATCCTGCTCGACCGGCTCGACCTGCGCGACCGGCTGCTGCGCCTCTGGGGCGGCAGCCTGCACCGCAGCACCGACGCCATGGACGAGGCCGGCACGCGCATCAGCAAGTACCTCACCATGCAGCTCGTGGTGAACCTGAGCTATGGCATTCCGATGGCAGCGGGGCTGTGGCTGATCGGCGTGCCCGGCGCCATGCTCTGGGGCGCGGTCGCCGCGGTGATGCGCTTCGTGCCCTACGTCGGCCCGATGATCTCGGCGGTATTCCCGCTCGGGCTCGCCTTTGCGGTCGATCCGGGCTGGAGCATGGTGCTCTGGACCATCGGCCTCATCGCGGTGCTCGAGATGCTGAGCAACAACGTGGTCGAGCCCTGGCTCTATGGCGTCAGCACGGGCCTTTCCGCGATGTCGCTGATGGTGTCGGCGACCTTCTGGACCGCGCTGTGGGGCCCGGTCGGGCTCATCATGTCGACGCCGCTCACGGTGTGCCTGCTGGTGATCGGACGGCATCTTCCGCGGCTGCGCTTTCTCGACGTGCTGCTCGGCAGCCAGCCAGCGCTGGACACGCCCACCCGCATCTACCAGCGGCTGATCGCGGGCGACGTCGAGGAGGCGAGCGAGCTGGCCATCGATCAGGTGGAGGACGGCAAGGTCGCCGCCTTCTACGACGACACCGGCCTGCCCGTGCTGCGCATGGCCGCGAGCGACCATGCCAGCGTGGCGACGGTGGAGCACCGGCATCGCGTGGTGATGGGCATGGACGCGCTGATCGACGACATGCAGGAGCAATATCCCGCGCCGGCCGGCGTGCGCGAGGACGCGGCGCTGCGGCCCGACGTGGTGTGCATCGGCGGCAAGTGGGAAGTCGACACGCTGGCTGCCCGGATGCTCGCGCACGCGCTGTCGCTCGAAGGCCAGGCCGTGGCCTATCGCTCGGCCGGGACGGTCACGGCCGACTACGTGGCCGGCCTTGACCTCGAAGGCGTGCGTTGCGTGCTGCTGTCCTATTTCAGCCCCGAGCCGCAGGTGCAGGCCAAGCATTTCTGCCGCCG
>JAHJOG010000109.1 GCA_018820395.1 Gammaproteobacteria bacterium
GCCCTCGGCGTGGGCATCGGATTCGGGCTGCAGAACGTGGTCAACAATTTCGTGTCGGGCCTGGTGCTGATGGTCGAGCGGCCGATCCAGCCCGGCGACGTGGTCGAGACCGCAGGCACGACGGGCTCGGTGCGCGACATCGGACTGCGCGCCACCATCATCCGCAGCTTCGACGGCGCGGACGTGGTCGTGCCCAACGGTCTGCTGCTGAGCGGCAACCTCACCAACTGGACCATGTTCGATCGCAGCCGCCGCATCGAACTCACGGTCGGCGTGGCCTACGGCTCGGACCCGGTGCGCGTGCTGGGCGTGCTCAACGGCGCCATCCAGGCCACGGCGGGTGTGGCGGCGCACCCGGCGCCTGCGGCCTTGCTCAACGACTGCAACGACAGTGCCTTGAGCTTCGTGGTGCGCGTGTGGACGAACGATCTGAGCGATCTGGGCAACGTGCGCGGCGAACTGCTTGCGCGGATCCTGGCTTCACTCGACGCGGCGGGAATCTCGGTGCCCTACAAGCAGATGGACGTGCACCTGCGCACGGTGCCGGAGTCGATGCGTGCCCCGCTCGGCAGTCCGCCGCCGGATCGGATGCAGGGCGGCGACGCACCGCCGATCGTCGCGCGCGACTGAACGGAGCCTGACCATTCCCTTCGCGATAATCGTGCCTTTTCGCTAGGAACCCGCGTGGACATCGTTCTGTTGGTCAAGGCCGCCATCATGGGCATCGTGGAGGGCCTGACGGAGTTTCTTCCCATCTCTTCCACCGGGCACCTGATCCTTGCGGGATCGCTGCTGGGCTTCGACGACGACAAGGCCAAGGTGTTCGACATCGCGATCCAGACGGGCGCGATCTTCGCGGTGATCCTGGTCTATTGGCAGAAGATCCATTCGACCGTGGTCGCATTGCCGCGGCAACCCAAGGCGCGCCGGCTCGCGCTCAACGTGCTGATCGGCTTCTTGCCCGCGGTGGTGCTGGGCCTTCTCTTCGGCAAGGCGATCAAGGAGCACCTCTTCACACCGGTCGTGGTCGCGAGCACCTTCATCATCGGCGGCTTCATCATCCTCTGGGCCGAAAAGCGCCCGCCCGGCTCGGTGAGGGTCGAAAACGTCGACGACATGACGCCGTGGGACGCGCTCAAGGTCGGCCTGGTGCAGTGCTTCGCCATGGTGCCGGGCACCAGCCGCAGCGGCGCGACCATCATTGGCGGCATGCTGCTCGGGCTGTCGCGGCAGGCGGCCACCGACTTTTCTTTCTTCCTGGCGATACCGACGCTCATCGGCGCGGGGGTGTACAGCCTCTACAAGGAGCGGGCGCTGCTGTCGGTGGCGGACCTGCCGATGTTCACGGTGGGTCTGGTGTTCTCGTTCCTGAGCGCGTGGCTGTGCGTGCGGTGGTTGTTGCGCTACATCAGCACGCACAACTTCATTCCGTTCGCGTGGTATCGCATCGCGTTCGGCATCGTGGTGCTGGCGACGGCGTGGACCGGGGTGGTGGTCTGGGCCGACTGAGAACGGTCTTCGGGCGACGCGGGCCGGGTTACGGTCGCGTTCGATCAAGGAGTCTCCGAATGATCAAGGTCTATGGGTTCTCGAAGGTCAATGCGTACGCGCGCGGACACACGCGCGACCTGCGCGTGCTGTGGGCGCTCGAAGAGATGCAGCTACCCTTCGAGATCGTCGGCATGGACCACCCGGCCCACGACCTCAATGCCGAAGCCTATCGGCCGCTCAGCCCGTTCGAGCAGATCCCGTCGATCGACGACGACGGATTGCTGCTGTCCGAATCGGGTGCCATCGTTTTCCACCTGGCGAAGAAGTCCCACCGCCTGATGCCGGCCGACAGCGCCGGCGAGGCGCAGGTGATGCGCTGGTGCTTCGCAGCGCTCAACACGGTCGAGATGCCGTTGCTCAGCCTGATGGTGCTCGACTGGACGGCGGATGGCAGCGGCGGCAAGCCCCGCGAGTTTCTGGTCGGCTGGGTGCACCGGGTGCTGTCGAACCTGGAGCGCTGGCTGTCCGGCCGCGAGTTCATCGCAACGAACGAGTTCACCGTGGCCGACATCCTGATGGCGCACGTGCTCTCGTCGGGCGTGAAGGACGCACAGCTGATCGCGCCCTACCCGGGTGTGATGTCCTACCGCGACCGCTGCCTGGCGCGGCCGGCGTGGCAGCGTGCGTACGACGCCTACTGCGAACGCGTCGAGGCTGGTTAGGCGGGGCCTTGATCACTGCCGGGTCTGTCGACTTTGCGCTCTAGTGCGATGAGGCCATGGGCCTCGGTCGATCGCGGCATTGTGGACTGGCGAAGTGCGCGGCTTTCGCGCCGGATGATGCGGTTATGATCCGCCCGGATTAAAAAGCCCGAACGGGCGTGGGGGGAATCATGACGAGCTCATTGGCTCTGGCGAGCGCGCGTCTGCGCCACGCCGCACTGCACATCTGCAGTCGCACTTTCAACTTCTTCGAACGCAACGCGCCTCGCCCTGAAGGCACTCGGCTGGGCCGATTCTTCGCCAGGGCATGCACATCGATCGGCGTTGCATCGATCCTCATTGCGGCGATCGGCCTTATTCCTCGCGACGCGCAAGCGGCAACGACCGCTGCGCAGCAGTCGGAAGCGCGAAGCTGCTTCCTCTACCAGAACCCCAGCGTCAAGCCCGACTGCTCCAGCTACGCCGCGTTCTTCCAGGCGGTCGATGCCGACTGCAAGCGGTGGGAGAAGTTCGAGGCCTACCTGTCAGTCGAAACGCAAGGCGAATACAGCAGCGCCGGATCCGCGGTTCACTACTACAAGCTCGGCTGCCGGGACACTCGGCAGGCTGGCAATTCCGGCTGGGAAGGCGGATTGCTGTCGATCACGACCACCTTGAGTTGCCCGGCATGGGGCACCAAGCTGGATGTTGCCTCCCGTTCGTGCATCGGCCCGGATGACGATGTAGATACGAACTCGTGCTCTCCCACCGATGGCCTCATGGTCGGCAACCCCATCCTCCCCCCCACCGCAGAGAAGTACCAGCCCGAGACCGACTACACCGACGCATCGCCGGGCGGCTTGAGCTTCAGCCGCATCTACCGCAGCAACCGAGGCCTCGACACCACGCGAGCTTCAGGGCCTTTCGGCAAGACTTGGACCCACAACCAGAGCCTCACGCTCACCGTCTTCACTTCATCGACTTCAGGCGTTTCCACCGCTACAGCGCAAGCACCGGGAGATATCTGCAGGCCGACGCGCTCGGCTTGGACGCGACTTGGAACAGGTTCACATATGCACTGTCCAATCCCCTGGGGTTCATCGACGATGACGGATTGGCGCCCAAAAAGCCGGGACCTTCACAGGCGCCGGTGCCGATCAATCCGTTCCCGGGGGCAGGCGGCGGCGGTGGGCGGGCCTTGGACGTGGGGCGGATTGCCCCGTTGGGGATGGGGGCGCCAGGAAAGCCTCGCGACACATGTGGGCCTGGGGCGAAGCCGACTCCCACAGTCGCGGACCGAAAGCTTGGAAATATCGTGGGCGATCTCTACAAGGGCGCCAAGATGCCGAATCCGATCGGCACCGGAAGCACTGCCGACGCGATCAGGAATGAACTGTCTACAGGACTCGCGACAGGAGGTAGATTCCACTCCCAAAAAGGGGCCGAGTACATCCGGGCTTTGGACAACTGGCTGGCCAAGAATCCAGACGCTTCTCACTATGACAGGATGACGGCAGAAAGCCTTCGAAACGATCTCTCAAACGCCTTGGGGAACTGAATGAACGACGTCAAACGTTTTGTTGTTGAGCTTATAGAAAAGGTCCCTGAAGCGCGCCGCATCTACGAGGATCATCTAGAAGATAACGACACGTTGCTGCCGCACGTGTTCATGGGAGAGATTGCGCGGTTTGTCCTGCAAATCAGTGAGAACACTTCGCGGGAAGACGATTTGAAAGAGCTGCTCTCTATCATCGAAGACGGCCTGCAGTCCCGTCACCACGACGTGCAGAACTTGGTCGCACTGTCTTTCGTGGAGAACCTATGCGGCGAAGAACACCACGTCATGCAGTTGATACCGCTTATGGGGGAGGCTACCCGGAGGGAAGTGAGATCGTTGTGCGGATATGAGTGACCAACTTGGAAGGCTCTAAATACCGGGAGCCTTTAGGCCAATGCCTCTTCCAACCCGAGCCGTGAGATTGAGATGTTGACTATTGAGCTGACCAACAGTCGCGATGGAGTGGAGATTCATGAAGATCAGGCTGGCCTGCTTCTTCTTGCTCAGACGCTCACGGATCTGGCCGAAAGATCTCCGCCAGATCACGTTCGCACGATGACGTCTGATTGGGGCGGCTCGGGGCTGAACAATCAGCGGCAGGGGCTGACCAGTGAATTGATTCATCAGCTCTGTCTCTGGTCTGCGCGGTAGCTCGGGCTGATCTCAATCCAGCAAGCAACCACTATGACTGCTGACACGACGATCGTTTTTTCGCCGGACGTGTCGGTACTTAACGAAGTAGTCCATCTGCCTGCGTTGAGGTTTCGCAATCCGAAGACGTCCGCCGCATTTCGGTCGTCGCATGGAACGTCTCCGGCCAATGCAACCGTCGCTTACGTCGCTCAACTCAATGCTTGGTTGCGAAGCGAGTTACCCCACCACAAGCTCTACCTGCTGATTGGTAGCTCAGCGTGGCAGCCCGACAGTCGCGTGGTTCGTCATTACAAGCTGTGCGGCGCGCTGCGCGCAAACGATGTGCTGGTTCCGTCGTTGACAGAATGGGTGGTTGAAGCCCATCGTCAGTTGAAGTTTTTTGGCTTCGCCGACCTCACCAATTTCCCCGATGACTTGACCGAAAAAGCACTTGTCTCCGAGCCATGTGCCTATCTGGATGCTGCCCGAACCTTGGAACAAGCTGATCTTCCAGCGACCGGCTGGTCAGGACGATTGTCCGAAGACGTTGATCTGATCAAGCACATTGCTGGCAAAGATGGCGTTCTGATCAAAGCCGTTGGTGCTTTTGATGATCAGGAGCGCGGTGCGTTGTTGATCGGGAAGTTTGATACCTTGCGCAAGCTAGCAAAGGGTGTCGGGACGTAGAAGCCGACACGACCAGCGTCACCTACCAAACGAGCGCTCCTGGATCGGCAGGTCCTCCCTCTCGGCCATGAAGTCCGGCGAGGCTTTGACGGGCGATGCAAAGAATCCGCTCCAGTCGGCCAGCCTGGACGTCAACAAGACGCTCTCGCGCTCCCGGCAAACGGTGACCTCGGGCAAGGAGTCCGAGGCGCAGCGGTCCATCGGCTTGGAGACGGTTCGCCTACGCATGTTTGCCTCAGCCCATCAGGTTGCGCAACGCCGCCTCGACCGCGGCCGCCGTGGCGTCGGGCTTTTCCATCGGAAAGAGGTGGGTGCCGTCGAGCATCATCATTCGGCCGCGCGTCACCTGCCGGGTGAGCGCGAGCCCGGCGCGGCGCATCTCGACCGACTGGCGCGCGCCGATGAAGGCGGCCGGGCACTTGAGCGGATGGGCGCGCAGCAGGCTCGTGAGGTTGTGCGGGATGGTGTCGTAGATGGCGGATTCGATGTCGCGGTCGAAGCTGAGCGCGCGCGTGTCGTTCTCGTCGCGCGTGCCGTATTCGATGTAGTCGCGCAGCACGCGCTCGTCCCAGCGCGAAAACACCTTCTTGCCGCGGAAATGCTCGAAGACTGCCTCGCGGTGCTCCCACGAATTCTTGCGCTTGCGGCTGATCATTCCGGGCGACACGCTCTTCATCCACGGCGTGAACTTCATGATGCCGATGGTGCGCGCGCGCCAGCCGCCGATGAGCGGCGAATCGAGCATGACCACGCCGCGTGCCAGCTGCGGGTGAAGGGCCGCGCACATCAGGCTGAGAAAGCCGCCCAGCGAATGCCCGACCAGGAACACCGGCTCGCCGGCCTTCTCGACGTGCGCCTGCGCGAAGTCGGCCAGCTGTTCGACCAGGTGCGGCCAGTTGTCGGAAACGGGGTATTTGGGGTCGTGGCCGAACTGCTCGATGGCATCGACCTCGAAGCCGCGCTGGCGCAGGCTGTCGAGCACCACGCGGTAGGTGCTGGCCGGAAAACTGTTGCCGTGCGAGAAGATGACCAGCGGCACGGCTAGATGAGCTTTTCGTCGGGCGTCGAGATCTTGCGCAACGCGCTGTGGCGCGAGGCCGGCATCTTGAGCGGATGCTCGGTGAAGGCTTCGTCCCAGACCGGGCTCTCGATGCTGTCGAAGACCTCGCGCAGCTTCTGGCCCCAGCTGCTGTGGACCATGCGGTAGTAGGGGTTGTCGTTGTCGATGCAGACCACCTTGTCGGTCTGCAGCTTGTCGGCTTCGTACACGACGAGGTCGAGCGGCAGGCCCACCGACAGGTTGGATTTCAGCGTCGAGTCC
>JAHJOG010000110.1 GCA_018820395.1 Gammaproteobacteria bacterium
GACGCACCGGCGCGCCTGTCCAATGCCCAGCTCGACGCGCTCGAAGAAGAAACCATCTTCATCCTGCGCGAAGTGGCGGCGGCGTTCGAGCGGCCGGCGCTGCTGTTTTCGGGCGGCAAGGATTCCCTGGTGCTGCTGCGGTGCGCCGAGAAGGCCTTCGGCAGCGGCCGCATCCCCTACCCGCTGCTCATGATCGACACGGGCCACAACTTCAGCGAAGTGACCGACTTCCGAGACCAGCGGGCCCGCGAGTTGGGCGCGGAGCTGATCGTGCGCAAGGTCGAAGACTCGATGGCGCGCGGCACCGTGCGGCTCGCGCACCCCGGCGAATCGCGCAACGTGCATCAGTCGGTCACGCTGCTGGAAGCCATCGACGAGTTCCGCTTCGACGCGCTGATCGGCGGCGCCCGGCGGGACGAGGAAAAGGCGCGCGCCAAGGAGCGCATCTTTTCGCACCGCGATGCCTTCGGCCAATGGCAACCCAAGGACCAGCGCCCCGAGCTGTGGACGCTGTTCAACACGCGCCTGGCGCCGGGCGAGCACTTTCGCGTGTTCCCGATTTCGAACTGGACCGAGCTCGACGTGTGGCAATACATCGAGCGCGAAAACGTCGCACTGCCGTCGCTCTACTACACGCACCCGCGCGAGGTGGTCGAGCGGCGCGGTCTGCTGGTGCCGGTGACTCCGCTCACTCCGGCTCGCGACGGCGAGACGGTGGAAGTGCGCGACGTGCGCTTTCGCACCGTGGGCGACATCACCTGCACCTGCCCCGTCGAAAGCCTCGCGGCGAGCGCGGCCGATGTGGTGATCGAAACCTTGTCCGCCGAAGTGAGCGAGCGGGGTGCTACTCGCATGGACGACCGCACTTCCGAAGCGTCGATGGAGAAGCGCAAGAAGGACGGGTATTTTTAGCTCGCCCCCAGCCTCGCCCACTTCGTGTGGCTCTGCACCCCCCTACCGGGGGCGACGCCGATGGACCGGCGGAGCCGGTCCATGGCGTCTCTGGACTGGTGCCGGGGAGTGGTTTAGGGGTCGCAGCTGGTGGATAGGGTGGGTTTTCGAGTTCGGAGGAAGAAATGAGTTTGGTTGTGACGGGCGATTCGAGTGCGGTGAGCGCGGACACGGGAACGGCGTTGCGCTTCGTGACTTGCGGGAGCGTGGACGATGGCAAGAGCACGTTGATCGGGCGGCTGCTGGTGGACAGCAAGACGGTGCTGCAGGACCAGCTCGCCGGGGTGCAGCGCGGCGGCGAGACAGACCTCGCGTTGCTGACGGACGGGCTGTCGGCGGAGCGCGAGCAGGGGATCACGATCGACGTGGCGTACCGCTATTTTTCGACGGCGCGGCGCAAGTTCATCATCGGCGACGCGCCGGGGCACGAGCAGTACACGCGCAACATGGTGACGGCCATTTCGAGCGCGGATGCGGCGGTGGTGCTGGTGGATGCGACCAAGCTGCCGTGGGCGGTCGATGCCGATGGCGACCATGCAGCCCGCCACGAGCTGTTGCCGCAGACCCGGCGCCACACCCTGCTTTGCCGGTTGCTGCGCGTGCAGACGATCGTGTTCGCGGTCAACAAGCTCGATGCAGTTGCCGATGCCGAACTGGCTTTCGGTCGGATCGGTGCAGCGCTCGCTTCTTTCGCCGAGTCCGCTGGCGTGACCGTGGCCGCGACGGTGCCGATCTCGGCGCTCAAGGGCTGGAACGTCGCGTCCTCGCACGCGGGCTGGTGCGGCTACGACGGCCCGAACCTCATCGAGCTGCTCGAGGGCCTGCCGGTGACGCAGCGGGACGAGGCCGTGCCCTTTGCGCTGCCCGTGCAATGGGTAGAGAAGTTTTCCGATTCGGCCGACACCCGCGAGGGACGGCGTGTGTTCTGGGGCCGGGTCGCGAGCGGCCATGTCGAGCCCGGTCAGGGCGTGACGGTGTTTCCGAGCGGGCAGACCGCCACGGTCGTCCGCGTGCTCGGCCACACGCGCCAGCCGAAGACGGTGCATGCCGGGCACAGCGCC
>JAHJOG010000111.1 GCA_018820395.1 Gammaproteobacteria bacterium
ATGCCGACCTCGAAGCTGCGCGTGTCCACCGACAGTCCCAGGCCGGTCGCCTTCAGGCAGGCTTCCTTGCGTGTCCAGCAGGTGAGGAAGGCCCGGTCGCGGTTCTCAGGATCGACGGCTTCCAGGGCCTGCCGCTCGGCCTGCGTGAAATAGGCGTTCGCCAGGGCCTGCGCGTCCTGCATGGGCCGAAGCAGTTCGACGTCGACGCCGACGGCGAGGGTCGGCTCGATCGCGATCAGCGCCACCGACTGGCTGTGGCTCAGGTTGAAGCGTATCGGTTGCGGCTCGACGAGTTCCGGCTTGCCGTGCGCGCCGATCGCGTAGTCGAGCAGGGCGGCCGGAATACCCGTCTGCGCCGCCAGCGTTTCGCGCAAGGCAGCGTGGGCCGCCACGAAGCGGTTGCGGTCGCGCCGGAACACGAAGCGGCGGGCGCGCTCCCATTCGGACTCCGAAAGACAGGCGACGGCTTGTGGCGAAGGCATGGCATCGAGGTCGACCACCCACAGCCGACAGCCTTCGACGGACGGGATCTCGGAGATGAACATGCCCGCGCCCTTCCTCAAGCCTTGCGGCCCCAGCCGGAGAACACCCGGCCCAGCAGACCGCGCTTGGGCGATTCGCTGGCGGTGGTGGCGACCGCGTCCTGCGCTTCGATCGCCGTTCCTGCGGCGGCCGAAGACAGTTGGGCCAGGCTCTCGAACACATACCGCCGGGGCTCGACCCGGAAGCCGAGCGCCTGCTCGGCCTGCTGAATCACCCGCATGGCGAGCAGCGAGTCGCCGCCGAGATCGAAGAAGTTGTCGTTGGCGCGGATGTCGTTCACGTCGATGTTGAGCGCGCTTGCCCAGACCTGCGCCAGCTGCGCCTGCTCCGGAAGCAGGAGCACCTGAGGCTGTGCCGAGCGCGATGCGTCCAGGGGTCGAACCGCTCCGAGCACCGGCGCCGGGGTGTCGGCGGCGGCCAGCCGCTTCAGGTAGGCGGCGCTGCGTGAATCCGCGGCCGAGGCCAGGGCTTCGAGCGTCGCGTCCGGTTGCTGGGCGAGGCGCTGCAGCAGCTCGACATAGCGGTCCTTGAAGGCCGCGCCCGTCTCGCGCTTGTAGATGTCGGCGTTGTAGACCACGGCGCCTTCGAGGCCGTGCGGCTTGTCCATGAGCCAGATGCCGAGGTCGTCCGTGGCGCCGCGTTGCGACAGGTGCATCTGGCGGTATTGCAGGTCGCCGATGGCCAGCGGCCGTTCGCGCGCATCCTGGAACGAGAACAGCGCCTGGTAGAGGCCCACGCCCTGTGCACGTTCGACGAATTCCGGCTCGCTCACCAGGCGCTCGAACGGAATCTGCTGGTGGCTCATGACCGCGAGCAGTTCGCGCTTCACGTAGCGCATGAATTCGCCGAAGCGAAGCGTCGGGTCGATCTGGAACGACAGCGGCAGCACGTTGTTGAAGAAGCCCATCACCGATTCGATCTCGGGCGCCTCGCGGCCGCGCACCGGGTTGGCGATGACGATGGACCGCGTCTCGATGATGCTGCTCATCATCACGATGTAGACGCCCAGCGTCAGCATGTTGAGCGTCACGTCGTGGCGTTGGCCGACTTCGCGCAAGCGCTCGCTCAATGCCTTGTCGATGTGGATCCATTGCGCGCCGCCCTGGCCGCTCATGCCCGCGCCGCGCGGCATGTCGGTGCGAGGCGCCTTGGGCGCCGGCGAATTGGCGAAGCGGTCTTTCCAGTAGCGCAGCTGCGACTGGTATTCGGGCTGTTCGAGCCAGCGCGCGTACCAGTCCGCGTAGTCGCCGTGCGTGGCGGGCAGCTCGGGCAGGCCGTGCGCTTCGCCGCGCACCAGCGCGCCGTAGATGGTCGACAGCTCGGTCTGCAGGATGTCGAACGACCAGCCGTCCCAGATCAGGTGATGCGGGATGAACACGAAGGCGTGGTCATTGGCATCGAGCCGGTAGAGCGCGGCGTGGAACATCGGTGCGCTGTGGATGTCGATCGGCCGGTCGGCCAGTTCGTTCATGCGCTCGCTCAGCACCGCTTCGCGCTGGTCGGCGGGAAACTCGCTCAGGTCGATCACTGGCAGCTCATAGGCCACGCGCTCGGCGATCTGCGCCGAAGGCACGCGCGTCTGCGGGTCGACGCCGATCGAGGTGCGCATGGCCGGCTGGCGGCGAATGATCTCGGCGAGCGCCGCCTTGAACTTCGCCACGTCGAGCGGTCCGCCCAGTCGGTGCGCGGACGGTTCGTTGTAGGTGGCTCGGCCCGGATGCAGCTCTTCGAGGAAGCGGATGCGCTCCTGCGCGGGCGTCAGCGGCGCGCTGCGGCGGCCCGGCTGGCGCGCGATGGGTTCGCTGCGCGGTGCGTTGCTGCTGTTCAGGCCGTCGATCGCGGCGGCCAGGCGTTCGGCGGTCGGGGCCTCGAACAGCAGGCGCAGCGGCACGGTCACGCCAAACTCTCGGCTCAGCAGAGTGGCCATCCGGGCAGCGAGCAGCGAGTGCCCGCCCAGCGCGAAGAAATCGTCGCGGATACCGAGGCCGGGCAAGTTCAGCACGCGCTCCATGGTCTCCATGATCACACGTTCGCGGTCGCTGCGCGGGGCCACGCGCGCGCCCGAGTCGGCGCGCGTTGCGCTCGGCTTGGGGAGCGCCTTGCGGTCCACCTTGCCGTTGGGAAGGAGCGGCAGGCTTTCGAGGCCGACGATGTGTTGCGGCACCATGTATTGGGGCAGCCGGGCGCGCAGGTGGCGCTCCAGGGCCGGGATGTCCACGGCCGCGTCCGGCGAGGCGGCGAGATAGGCCACCAGGCGCACGTCGCCGGGCTGGTCTTCGCGCGTGATGACCACGCTGCGCGCGACGCCTGGCGCCTCGTTGCAACGCGCCTCGATCTCGCCGAGTTCGATGCGATAGCCGCGCACCTTGACCTGGAAGTCGAAGCGGCCGAGGTGTTCGAGCAGCCCGTCGTTGCGCCAGCGACCGCGGTCGCCGCTGCGATAGATCAGCGTATCGACGCCGTCGATCTGCGTGGTCACGAAGCGTTCGGCCGTCAGCTCGGGCCGGTCGAGATAGCCGAGCGTGACGCCCATGCCGCTGATGCAGATTTCGCCGGGCACGCCGATGGGGCAGCGCTGGAGATTGCTGTCGAGGATCCAGACGCCCGTGTTGGCCATCGGCCGGCCGATCGAAACGCCGCGCGCGGCAACGCTCGGGCGCTCCATGCGCCAGACCGTCGACCAGACCGTGGTTTCCGTCGGGCCGTAGAGATTCCACAGCTCGGTGGTGCGGTCGAGCAGGTCGAGCGACAGGTCGGCAGGCACCGGCTCGGCGCCGATCCACGCGCGAAAGCCGCGCTGGCCCGACCATTGCGAGTCGAGCAGGATGCGCCACATGCCGGGCGTGGCCTGCAGGATGGTGATGGATTCGGCTTCGAGCAGCGCGCGCAGGCGATTGCCGTCCATGGCGGTTTCACGCTGGACGATGACGATTTCGGCGCCCGCCGCCAACGGCAGCATCACTTCGGGCACGGCCATGTCGAAGGACAGCGTGGTCACCGCGGCGAGCCGGTCCTGCGGGCCGATGCCCGGCTCGCGCTGCATGGTTTCCATCAGGTTGGCCACGGCGCGGTGCGGCACGCAGACGCCCTTGGGCTTGCCGGTGGAGCCGGAGGTGTAGATGACGTAGGCCACGTCTTCGGGCCCGGCGTCCTGCGCGCTCGGCGCCAGCGGCGTTGCCGGCTGCTGGAGCCAGTCGTTGTCCAGGTCGAGCAGCAGCGCGCGGTCGGCGGCGTCGTCGCACCATTGCTTGGGGCTGACCGTGATCGTCGAGGCGGTCAGCAGGAGGCCCAGGCGCGCGTCTTCGGCGTAGTAGTCCAGCCGGGCCTGCGGGAAGGCGGGGTCGAGCGGCACGTAGGCGGCGCCGCTCTTGAGCACGGCGAGCAGGGCCACGAACATGTCGACGCCACGATCGAGGCACAGGCCGACGCGTTGTCCCCGGCCCATGCCGCGAGCGCGAAGCGCATGCGCCAACCGGTTCGAGCGCTCGTCGAGTTCGCGGTAGCTCAGCTGCTGTGTACCGTTGCGCAGGGCAGGGCGCGTGGGTTGCGATGCCGCGTGCGCGACGAAGCCGGCGTGCATCAGCGGCGCACCCCTCAACGGAGTCGGCGCGGGCTGCAGCGAAGTCAGCTTGCGCGCTTCGCCGGGAGACAGGACGTCGAGGGTGGCGACGTTGCGGCCCGGCTCGCGCACCACGGCGCGCAGCAGGCATTCGTACATGCCGAGCCAGCGCCGGATGGTGGCGTCGTCGAACAGGTCGGCGTTGTACTGCGCTTCGATCTGCATGCCACCCGTGACGGGAGTCACGTTGAGGAACAGCTCGAAATTCTCGTAGCGGCGAGGGATGGTGCTCTGCACCACCTGCAGATCGGGAAAGTTGCCGTCGTTGGGCGCTGCGTCGCGGTCGACGTTGAACAGCACGTTCACCAGCGGCAGGCGGCTCGGGTCGCGCGGCACGGGCAGCTTTTTGAGCAGGGCGCCGTAGCCGAGCGTCTGGTGCTCGAAGGCGTCGAGCAGCGTGCTGCCGGCGCTGCGGGCCAGCGATTCGAAGGGCGCCTGCGGATCCACCGCCACCCGGATGGGCAGCAGGTTGACGCAATGGCCGACCAGCGAGGGCATGTCGCTGGGCATCTGCCCGGCGGCGGCGATGCCGATCACCAGATCGTCCTGCGCGGTGAGCCGGTGCAGGGTCGCTGCGAAGGCGCTGAACAGCGTGGCGAACAGGCTGGTCCCGGTGGCCGAGCCGACCTTGCGGGTGGCGTCGATCAGGTCTTTGTCGAGCAGGTGGTCGATGCGGTACGAGTTGAAGGTGCGCACCGCCGGCCGGGGCCGGTCGAGCGGCAATTCGAGCACCGGCAGGCTGCCGGAAAAGCGCGACAGCCAGTAGTCGATGTGCACCCGCATGTCGGCGCTGTCCGCCTCGGCGGCTTCCCAGGCGGCGTAATCGGAGTACTGGGCGGCGGGCTCCAGTGACGGGCCTGCGCCGATCTGCTCGGCGTAGAGCTGCCCGAGGTCCTCGCTGATCACGCCCCACGACCAGCCGTCGCAGATGGCGTGGTGCGCGGTCATGACGAGCACGTGATCGATCGCCGACATCCGATAGAGAGCCGCGCGGAACAACGGCCCCTGCTCGAGCTGGAACGGGTCGAGCATGGCGGCCTGGCCGTCTTCGTCGAGCCGGCGCTTCTGCGCGGCCGCGTCGAGGTGCCGCAGATCA
>JAHJOG010000112.1 GCA_018820395.1 Gammaproteobacteria bacterium
GCATGGAAGTCCGCGCCGAAAGCGACCGCGCGCGCAAGAGCCGCAAGATGGTGTTGGAGATGCTCCTTTCCGACATGCCCGACACCGGCTACAAGTGGAACGACGCCGACAGCGACACCGAAAGCGACACCGAAGGGCATGGCCAGCATGGCGAACTCAGCGCTTGGGCCGCCAAGTTGTCGGTCGAGGTGCGGCCGGCGTTCAAGGCGCTGCGCCGCGAGCAGCCGGCGGCCGACCTGTCGCACCCGGCGATGGCCGTGAACCTCGATGCCTGCATCCAGTGCAACCGCTGCGTGCGCGCCTGCCGCGAAGAGCAGGTCAACGACGTCATCGGCTATGCCATGCGCGGCGATCAGTCGAAGATCGTCTTCGACCTCGACGACCCCATGGGCGACAGCACCTGCGTGGCCTGCGGCGAATGCGTGCAGGCCTGCCCGACCGGCGCCCTCATGCCCAAGAGCCAGGTGGGTTCGCAGAAGGTCGACCGCAAGGTGGACTCGGTGTGCCCGTTCTGCGGCGTGGGCTGCCTCATCACCTACAACGTCAATGACGCGGACCCGGCGGGTGCCGTGCCGGCCCGGATCGTCAGCGTCGACGGGCGCGACGGCCCGGCCAACCACGGCCGGCTTTGCGTCAAGGGCCGCTTCGGCTTCGACTATGCGCACCACCCGCAGCGGCTCACCACGCCGCTCATCCGCAAGGCCGGCGTGCCCAAGAACCCGGCCGACGCACCGCGCCCCGGCGACTGGCGCGAAGCCTTCCGCGAAGCCAGCTGGGACGAAGCGCTGGCGCTGACGGCGGGCTCGCTCGTCGCGCTGCGCGACACGCACGGCAAGAAATCGCTGGCGGGATTCGGCTCCGCCAAGGGCAGCAACGAAGAGGCCTACCTGTTCCAGAAGCTGGTGCGCACCGGCTTCGGCAGCAACAACGTCGACCACTGCACGCGGCTGTGCCACGCGTCCAGCGTGGCGGCGCTGCTCGAGGGCGTGGGCTCGGGCGCGGTGAGCAACCAGGTCAACGACGTCGAGCATGCCGAGCTGATCTTCGTCATCGGCTCCAACCCGACGGCCAATCACCCGGTCGCCGCCACCTGGATGAAGAATGCCGCTCAGCGCGGCGCGAAGATCGTGCTGGCCGATCCGCGGCGCACCGACATCGGACGCCATGCCTGGCGCACGCTGCAGTTCAAGGCAGACACCGACGTCGCGATGCTCAACGCGCTGATCCACACCGTCATCGACGAAGGCCTGGTCGACGAAGCCTTCGTGCGCGACCGCGCCAGCAACTTCGAGGCGCTGCGCGAGAACGTCAAGGGCTACAGCCCCGAGGCCATGGCGCCCATCTGCGGCATCCCGGCCGAGACACTGCGCGAAGTGGCGCGCGCCTTCGCGACCGCCAAGGGCGCCATGGTGCTGTGGGGCATGGGCATCAGCCAGCACGTGCACGGCACCGACAACGCGCGCTGCCTGATCGCGTTGGTCACCGTCACGGGCCAGATCGGCAAGCCCGGCTCGGGCCTGCATCCGCTGCGCGGCCAGAACAACGTGCAGGGCGCGAGCGATGCGGGGCTGATCCCAATGATGTTTCCCAACTACCAGCGCGTCGACGATGCCGGGGCGCACCGCTGGTTCGAGCGCTTCTGGGGCCAGCCGCTCGACGCGACGCCGGGCTACACCGTGGTCGAGATCATGCACAAGGCCCTGGCACCCGACGACGACCCGCACAAGATCCGCGGCATGTACATCATGGGCGAGAACCCGGCCATGAGCGACCCCGACCTGAACCATGCGCGCCACGCCCTGGCGAGCCTCGAACATCTGGTGGTGCAGGACATCTTCATGACCGAAACCGCCTGGCTGGCCGACGTGGTGCTGCCGGCCAGCGCCTGGCCCGAGAAGACCGGCACCGTGAGCAACACCGACCGCATGGTGCAGCTCGGTCGCCGCGCACTCGACCCGCCGGGCGACGCCCGACCCGACCTGTGGATCATCCAGCAGATCGCCGAGCGCATGGGACTCGACTGGCATTACGAAGGCGCCGAAAGCGGCGTCGCGGCGGTGTACGAGGAAATGCGTCAGGCCATGCATGCCGCCATCAGCGGCATCTCATGGGAGCGGCTCGAGCGCGAGTCCAGCGTGACCTACCCCTGTCTCAGCGACGACGACCCCGGGCAGCCCACCGTCTTCATCGACACCTTCCCGACACCCGACGGTCGGGTGCGCCTGGTGCCGGCCGACATCATCCCGGCGGCCGAGCGGCCCGACGCGGACTACCCCTTCGTCCTCATCACCGGACGGCAGCTCGAACATTGGCACACAGGCAGCATGACGCGCCGCGCCAGCGTGCTCGACGCACTGGAGCCGATGGCCACGGCCTCCATGAACCAGGCCGACATGGAACGCCTCGGGCTCGGCGCCGGCGACGTGGTCACGCTGCAGTCGCGGCGCGGCGAGGTCGCGATCCACCTGCGGCGCGACGACGGCACGCCGCAGGGCGCCGTCTTCGTGCCCTTCGCGTACTACGAGGCGGCCGCCAATCTCATGACCAACGCGGCGCTCGATCCGTTCGGCAAGATCCCCGAGTTCAAGTACTGCGCGGTGCGGGTGACGCAGGGCGGCACGCCCGTGGCGCCGGCCGGGTACGGCGGCGGCGCAACGGCTGCTTCGGTCGTCACTTAGTGGGTGGCTGTCGCGCACTGCTGTGTCGCGAGTTCACCGACCGTCTGCAGCGCCGGCAGGAAGCGCGGGTCGCAACCGTGGCCGTAGTTCAGTCTCAGGCAGTGCGTGAAGCGCCGGTCGGCTGAAAACAGCGGCCCGGGGGCGAGGCTGATATGCCGCTTGCGCGCCTCGAAGTGCAGTGCGAGCGCGTCCACGGTGTCCGGCAGTTCCAGCCACAAGAAGTAGCCGCCTTGCGGCACCGCCATGCGAGTGCTCGCAGGGAAATGATCCTGCACCGCCTGGACGGCCGTTGCCTGGTAGCCGATCAGCGCCGAGCGCATTCGCCGCAGGTGCCGGTCGAAGCCGCCGTGGTTCAAATAGGCGGCGATCGCGGCTTCCGACGGGATGGCCGGCGAGAGCGTGTGCATGAGGCGGAGCTCTTCGATTCGTTTCGCGAAGCGCCCGCCGGCGACCCAGCCCACGCGGTATCCCGGCGCCAGACACTTGGAGAACGAGCCGCAATGCATCACCAGGCCGTTCGTGTCGAAGGCCTTGGCGGGCAAGGGCTTCCTGGCGCCGAAGTAGAGCTCTGCGTAGGCGTCGTCCTCGATCAACGCAATCTCCCGCTCGGCGAGCATGGCGACCAAGGCCTCCTTGTTCTCTTGCGGCATCAGGCTGCCCAGCGGATTCTGGAAGTTCGGCATGAGCCAGCAGGCCGCGACACGGTGTTGGCGAAGCGTGGTCGCCAGCGCGTCGATGTCGATCCCGCGGCCCGGCGCGGTCGCGACCTCGACAGCTCGCAGGTGAAGGCGTTCGAGCGCCTGCAACGCCGCATAGAAAGTGGGCGACTCGACCACCACCACGTCGCCGGGCTGCGTCACTGCGTGCAGGCAAAGGTTCAGCCCTTCCATCGCTCCGCTGGTCAGCACGAGTTCTGCCGGGTCGACCGCCATGCCATCGATCGCATAGCGCAGCACGAGCTGTCGGCGCAATGACTCGTTGCCCGCTGCGAGATCCTCGATCAGATGCCAGGAATCGAAGTCGCGCATCTCGGTCCAGAGATGCCTGGCCAATCGCTTCAGCGGACACAGCGTGGGGCTCAGGAAAGCGGAGCCCAGCGGGACGAATTCGCGGCGACCCGCGCAGCCCAGGAGGTCCAGGACCAGTTGGCCGACGGCGACTTCTCTTTCCAAGCCGTCCGGCGTCGAATCGCATGGCTCCGGCAACGCCGTTGCCATGCGGCCCGACCTCACGTAGTACCCCGACCGCGGGCGGGCCTCGATCAGTCCATCGGTCTCGAGCAGGTAATAGGCCTCGAAGATGGTCGAGCGGCTCATGCTGCGCGCCAGGCTGGCGTCCCGCACAGAAGGCAGCTTGTCGCCGGGCCGCAGGACGCCACTGCGGATCAGTTCCGCGATGTCGTTCGCACAGCGTTCATAGAGTTTCATGACTCCGCTCGAGCCAGGCAGGAAGCCAGACGATTGTGGCACCCGGACCGTCGCGGCACCAGCGCTGAATCGGCGCCGGGCAGACTCTTCTCCGGCGCGAAACCGCGTTCGCGCCGCTAGCCCACAGGCCGACTACGCGAGGCCCACGTCGTGCGCCCATGCCAACGCCGACAGATGCGCGGCGTTCACCTTCGCTGGGCTCATGAAGAGCGATTCCGCCAGTTGCGCCGCGTCGTCACCGTCGGTCTCGCAGGATTCAGCGAGCGCGATGAAGCGTCCATACACTCCCTCGCGATTCAGTATGGCCAACTGAACCGGCTCGGGGAGTTGGACCTTGTCCAGCACCTCGGCCAGCGAGACGCCGAGCAGCCGATCGGCAAGCGAGAGCATGCCCGCCACGAACAGGTTGTCCGCCTCGTTCGGCCGCATGATCCCCTGGCCCATCAGCTCGACGAAGCGGCCGCGGATGATCGCCTTCTTTGCCATGAACGACGAGCAGCCTTTGTTGCTCGTTGCCAGCAGCACCGAAAGCCAGCGGAACAAAGGCGAATAGCCGAACAGGGCCAACGCGTGGCGAATCGACTGGATCTGAAGCCCCATCCCGATGCCGGGCGAATTGATGTGGCGCAGCAGGCGGTAGGTCAGCGCGGCGTCGTGCTTGAGAGCGGCCTCGATGGTGCGCAGGTCTTCGTTGTGCCGGATCGACTGCATGAGGCGAACGATCATCATCGATTCCGGTTGCAGGACGGTCCCTGCCTTCACCGGCGGGGCGATCGCCTGCCTGCCCGGAACGAAGACGTCCAGTCTTCGCTTTGCGCACAGGTCGAAGTCTTGCCAGGTTGCCATGCGCGTGGCGATCGGTTGAATGTTCGCCGACCGCTGAGCGCGGCGCAGCGTGGCCACGAAGTCGGCATGTCCGTCGCCAGCGTCCGCATGGCTGACGATGGAGCAGAGCTCACGGTCGTCGGGAAGCGCCGCCGCCCCGCACAGCATGAAGCGATAGCCTTGTCTTCTGCGTTCCAGCACGGTCGGGCGGATGTCGGCTTTCACCAGGTCGTCGGCACTCATGCACAGCACGACGTTCTCGGGCGGCAAGGCCTGCAGCTCGTCCAGCAGCAATCCTTCGACGCTCATGTCGACGTAGAGGTCGAGCCTGCCGAGGCGCCATCCGGTCTTGGGCGGGTTGAGGATCGTCGCGACGCAGGAGAGGAGCGTCCGCAGGCCCAACAGTGCATTCGGCTCGCTGTGGGGGCGTGCCATGCGCCATGCCAACCTGTAGCCCTTGGCGCACTTGTGGGGGTCCAGCAGCAGCGAGTAGGTGACGAAGCCGTCGGACTCCGCGTCCACGCCCTTGTGTCCGCGCGATCCGTCTGCCTCCATTGCACAGACGTCGGTTCTGCGCGGTGGCATTTCAGGATCAGGTCGCATGGTTGGGGTGAAAAGAACCCGTTCGAGCTCCCGTGTCCCGATTCTTCGCAATGCGGCCCGCGTCGAACAGGTTCAGTTCGACCGCATTCGACCGGGCCAGTCCAGGAACGACTCGCTCGCGAAACTGGACCGGCCCAATGCGCCGGAACTGATCCTGTTCAGCCGCTGCCCCTTCGACAACACTCGACAGCTTTGCGACAGGTCGCCGAGTCCGCGTTCGGCGTTGGAAACGAAATGAGAACCCCTGAAGTACTGGACATCGCGATCGCGCATCACCTCATCGAAGCCCTGCTCGAACGGTGCATGAGCTCCCAGAGCAACGACAAGGTCGAGACTCGGGTCACCGGCACCGAGCGCGAGGCGATTCGAAAGAGTCTCGATTCATCGAGGATGCTGCTGGGCATCGCGTACCGCCTGATCGTCCAGCCAGGCGCCGTGACGCCCAAGGAGAGCGCGGAACGCCTGAAGCAGGTGCTCGACGAGATCCGGCAGGCGGCGCGCACAGCATACGAAGCCGGGCTGCTGTTGACGGGCGTGGACTGAGCGAGCGATCTGCGCTCCGCTCGCCCTGCACGGAGCCTTGTCACACGAGCGCCTTCGGCGGTGCGCTCGTTTGGCACACTGTCGTCTTTTGAGCGCGTCCTGCATGGCCACCAACACCACTCCCACCGTCACCGAATCGCGCGTGATCCCGGTCGCCGGCCGCGACAGCATGCTGCTCAATCTGAGCGGCGCGCACGGTCCGTTCTTCACCCGCAACCTGCTGATCCTCACCGACAGCGCCGGGCACACCGGCGTCGGTGAAGTGCCGGGCGGCGAAAAGATCCGGCAGACGCTCGAGGACGCGCGCGACCTCATCGTCGGGCAGCCGCTCGGCGACCATCAGCGCGTGCTCAGGTCGATGCAAGAGAAGTTCGCCGACCGCGACGCGGGCGGGCGCGGTCAGCAGACCTTCGACCTGCGCACCACCATCCATGCCGTGACGGCCGCCGAATCGGCGCTGCTCGACCTGCTGGGCCAGCATCTGGGCGTGCCGGTGGCGGCGTTGCTCGGCGAGGGCCAGCAGCGCGAGTCGGTCGAGATGCTCGGCTATCTCTTTTACGTGGGCGACCGTGACAAGACCGATCTGCCCTACGCCCGCGAGCCCGACGCCGCCGACGCCTGGTCGCGCCTGCGGCATCAGAAGGCCATGACGCCCGAGGCCATCGTGCGGCTGGCCGAAGGGGCGCGCGAGCGCTACGGCTTCAACGACTTCAAGCTCAAGGGCGGTGTGCTCCGTGGCGACGAAGAAGTCGAGGCCGTGCGCGCGCTGCACGAGCGCTTTCCCGATGCGCGCGTCACGCTCGACCCGAACGGCGGGTGGCTGCTGAAGGACGCGGTCCGACTGATGCGCGACATGCGCGGCGTGGTGGCCTATGCCGAAGACCCGTGCGGTGCCGAAGATGGTTTTTCCGGCCGCGAGGTGATGGCCGAATTCCGCCGGGCGACCGGCCTGCCGACCGCCACCAACATGATCGCCACCGACTGGCGGCAACTGAGCCATGCGCTCGCGCTGCAATCGGTCGACATCCCCTTGGCCGACCCGCACTTCTGGACGATGGCGGGCAGCGTGCGCGTCGCGCAGACCTGCCGCGACTGGGGCCTGACCTGGGGCTCGCATTCCAACAACCACTTCGATGTGTCGCTGGCGATGTTCACGCACGTCGGCGCGGCGGCGCCCGGCAAGGTGACCGCCATCGACACCCATTGGATCTGGCAGGACGGCCAGCGCCTGACCCGCGAGCCGCTGCAGATCGTCGGCGGTCGCGTCGAGGTGCCGAAGAAGCCGGGCCTCGGTGTGGAACTCGACATGGCCGAAGTCGACAAGGCCCACCGGCTCTACAAGGCGCACGGCCTGGGCGCGCGCGACGATGCCGCGGCCATGCAGTACCTGGTGCCCGGGTGGCGATTCGACCCGAAACGCCCGGCTTTCGATCGCTGACGAAAGCCCTTCGAATCGCCAGGGTCATGCCGCGAGCGCGAACGGAGAATTGCGCTCCCGGCAACAAATGGGCTGGGAAAGGCGCGTTATTCCCTTGATCGGCATGTCGTTCGCCGCCCTAAGCTTGGCGCACATCAAAAAGTAGGAGTGGGAATGCCGAGACTCATCATCCTGGCCAAGAACAACAGCGTCAGGCAGATCAACATCGCCAGCGCGATCACGACCATCGGCCGTGCTCAATATGCCCAGGTACGCATCGACAGCAACCATGTGAGCCGGCACCACGCCGTGATCCAGTGGGAAGGGAGTCGATTCGTGTTGACCGACATGGGAAGCCGCAACGGCACCTATGTCAACAACACCAAGGTCAGCAACCAGCCGCTCTTCAACGGTGATTCGATCGCCGTCGGAGACTGCCAGCTGCGCTTTCTCTTCAGCAGCAGCCTGCTGTTGCCGGGCGAGGCACTGCGCCTCCTGACCATGCCGGGCGACCTCGCGCAAATGGACGCCCGGGCGCGCCGCAACGAACGCGCCCGGCGCGCGGAGCATCCGGCTCTGCTGGGCTGATCGACCGATCAAGAGGCTTGACGAGACGCCGGGCATCACCCTGCGCGGCATGCAGGCACACGAGCGCGGGCCCGGCCGCCACCGTGCATCGGCTATCGTCGTGCCCATGTCTGCATCCGATGCCGCACCCGATGCCGCGCCCCCCGCGACCGCTACCCGGCCGTCCATCGACGTGGCTGTGCTCATGCGGCGCGAGCGCCTGCACGGGCCGTCGAGCCACTGGATGCCCTGGCGCTGGGTGCTCGACGACGTGGTGCGCGACGAACCGGGCTTCGGCACCGAGCCCCGCCTGCTCCACGAGCACGAGGGCGAGCAGCGCTGGCTGCATCCGGGCTACAAGGTCGAACTGTTCCGCGACGATGCCGAGGGTTATCACCTCAACGTGAGTGCGCCCGCACCGTGCTGGTTCGTGCTGTGGCGCATGGAAGAAGAACCCGGCCTGGCGGCCGAACCCATCCCGCGGCCCGTGGTCGTTTCGCTGAGCTACAACGAGGCAGGCCGTTGGCTCGACGCCCAGGAAACCGTGGAACAGGTCCCCGCGCCGCCAGAGGTGGTCGAGTGGATGAGCGACTTCGCTCAGGAGCATTACGTGATCGAGCCCAAGCGCCGCAAGCGACCCGAGAGCTTCAAGCCGCTCCTCGACCGCTTCGGCAACGCGGCCCGCATCACCACCGAGAAGAAGCGCGGCGGCGGGCCCGGCGATGTCTGAGGGCTTTTTCGACCGCTGGTCGCGCCGCAAGCAACAGGTGCGCGAAGGGCAGGTGCCCCCAGAGCCACCGGCCGCCCAGCCGTCGCCCGAAGTGCCGCCCGAGCCGCCATCGACTTCGCCCGACACGGACTCGCCCGGCGCCGACACCCATTCCGAAACGCAGCATCCTGCTTCTGCGCCCCCGCCACCGCCCGCGCCCCCGACGTTCGCTGACGCCCAGGGCCTGACCGTCGACTCCGACTTCCGTCCCTTCGCCGCGAGGGACGTCGCCCCCGAGGTGAAGAGCGCCGCCTTCAAGACGCTCTTCGCCGACCCGCACTTCAACGTGATGGACGGGCTGGACACCTACATCGACGACTATTCCAAGCCATCGCCGTTGCCAGAGAGCGTGTTGCGCCAGATGGCCAGCGCCCGCTTTCTCGATCTTTTTCAAGACGACCCAAAACATCCCGAGGGCGGCCCGCCGCGCTCTGGCCCCGCAGAAAACCCCGAGGCCGACGCGCTGCCCGACGTGGCACAGTCGCAGCCTCGCGAGGAGCCTCTCAGCAAGCCGGTCGTCGACGTGCCGCCCGCCAGCCAGGAAACCCATGACCACCACGCTGATCTGCGACTGCAACAAGACCATGCCCCTCGAGCCGGAGACGCTCGGGAAGACGCTGTCTGAAAGACTGACCCTGCATTCCACGCTCTGCCGCCGCGAAGCGCGTGCCTTCCAGCAGGCGATCCGCTCCGGCGACGACGTCGTCGTGGCCTGCACGCAGGAAAAGCGCCTGTTCAGCGAACTCGCGCAAGAGACGCCCGACGCCACGTCGCCGATCCGCTTCGTCAACATCCGCGAGACCGGCGGCTGGAGCCGCGATGCCAGCCGGGCGATGCCGAAGATCGCTGCGCTGCTGGCGGCGGCGCGGCTGCCCGAACCCGAGCCCGTGGCCACGGTCTCTTACGCCAGCCGGGGGAGGGTGCTCGTCGTCGGCCCGCTCGATGCGGCCGAGAGCGTGGCCGCCTGCCTGTCGGAGACGATGGAGATCACGATCTTCTCGCGCGGCCCTGGCTCGACGATGGACGTCGGATCGCGCAGCGGGAACGACGGAGGCGGAGGCGCGCAGGAGCGCCGCTGGCCCGTGCTGGCCGGGCGCATCGATGCCCTCACCGGATGGCTCGGTGCCTTCAAGCTCGCGTGGACGCGCGACAACCCGATCGACCTCGACCTGTGCACGCGCTGCAATGCCTGCGTGGTGGCGTGTCCGGAGCAGGCCATCGGCCTCGACTACCAGATCGACATGGGCCGGTGCCGCTCGCACCGCGACTGCGAACGCGCCTGCACCGCGGCCGGCGCCATCGACTTCCAGCGCGCGCCGGCCACTTTCGACGATGCCTACGACCTCGTGCTGGACCTGGGCGACGCACCACTGATCGAGTGGCACGCGCCGCCGCAGGGCTACTTTCATCTGCCCGGCGGCATGGCGGACGCGCGGGCGACGCGCACCCTTCTGCGCCTGGGCGACCTGGTCGGTGAGTTCGAGAAGCCCAAGTTCTTCGACTATCGCCAGAAGCTCTGCGCGCACAGCCGCAACGAAGTCGTCGGCTGCCGGGCCTGCATCGACGTGTGTTCGGCGCACGCGGTGACCGGCGACGCGCCGCGCCAGCGCATCGTCGTCAACCCCAACCTCTGCGTGGGCTGCGGCGCGTGCACCACCGTGTGCCCGACCGGCGCGCTGGCGTACACCTACCCACGCGCGCCCGACCAGGGCCGCCGCCTGCGCACGCTCCTCGCCACCTATGCGCAGGCAGGCGGGCGCGACGGCACGCTGCTGCTGCACAGCCAGGAAGGCGGACAGGCGCTGGTGGAGCGTCTCGGGCGCGAGGCGCAGCTCGGCCGCGCGCAGGGGGTTCCGGCCCATGTCCTTCCGATCGGGCTGTGGCATGCGGCGAGCACCGGCATCGACCTGTGGCTCAGCGCCGTCGCCTTCGGCGCATCGCAGGTGGTGGTGTTGTCCACCGGCGAAGAAGCGCCGCAGTACCTGAGCGCGCTCCGCCAGCAGATGGACATCGCGCAAACCGTGCTGCGCGGCCTGGGCTACGGCGGAACGCACTTCAGGCTGATCGAGGCTGCGACCACCGACGCCCTGGACGGCGCGCTCGCCGGCCTGCGCGACACGCGCCAGCAGGTGCCCGCGGTCGCGGCACGATTCGCCGTCGGCGCCGACAAGCGCACCACGCTCGAACTCGCGCTCGACCATCTCGTCGAAGCCGCACCGGCGTTGAAGGCCGGGACGGCCGGCGCCCCGGCCATCGCGCTGCCCGCCGGCGCGCCCTTCGGCAGCATCGACGTCGACAAGAACGCCTGTACGCTGTGCCTGGCCTGCGTGAGCGCTTGCCCGGCAAGCGCACTGCAAGACAATCCCAACGCGCCGCAGCTTCGCTTCATCGAGAAGAACTGCGTGCAGTGCGGGCTGTGCGCCACCACCTGCCCGGAAGACGCGATCTCGCTGGTGCCGCGCCTCAACGTGTCACCCGAACGCAAGCAACCGGTGCTGCTCAACGAAGCGCGGCCCTGGAGCTGTATCCGCTGCGCCAAGCCCTTCGGCACGCAAAAGGCGATCGAGGCCATGCTGGGCAAGCTGGCCGGCCACGCCATGTTCCAGGGCGAGGCGCTCGAGCGGCTCAAGATGTGCAGTGATTGCCGCGTCATCGACCTCTATAGCGCCACCAACGAAGTGAAGATCGACCTCCAATGACACCCGACCTCCCGCGTTCGTCGGCGCTCGACGAGGAAATCGCGCGCGCCGAGCTGTACGGCCTCCTGGCCCGCCTCTGGTATGCGGCGCCCGACGCCGAACTGCTTTCGGCCTTTGCGGTCGCACCGACCGAAGCTCCCGTCGCCGGCGGCTACCTCGAAGAGCCGTGGCGGCAGCTCGTGGGTGCGGCGCGGCAGACCGATGCGGCCACGGTGTACGAGGAATACGACGCGCTCTTCGGCGGCATCGGCAAGCCCGAGGTGTATCTCTTCGGCTCGCACTACCTGAGCGGCTTCCTCAACGACAAGCCGCTGGCCCAGCTGCGCACCGACCTGGCCCGCATCGGCCTCGCGCGCGACGAGGCGGTGTCCGAAAGCGAAGACCACGTCGCCTGCCTGTTCGAGGTCATGCGCTATCTGGTGGCCGGAGACGACGCCGCGGTCGCCAATCTCGCGCAGCAGCAGGCCTTCTTCTCGACGCACATGCAGCCGTGGATCGCCGCGATGTGCGAGGCCGTGGCCGCGCACCCCAAGGCGCGCTTCTATGCATCGCTGGCCGCGTTCACGCGCGCTTTCTCCGACATTGAGACGCAGGGGTTCGACCTGATCGGGTGAACACGTATGCCTGTGGCCTTGCTGGGTACCAGGGTCTCGACTAGTATTCCGAACATATGTAACTGGTTTCATAACCGGTTGCCCCCAGCCACTCCTGGAGCATTCATGCAGGACAGCCAGTCGCCCGCCCCCGAGCCGGCATCCCGTCGGCGATTTTTCTTCGGCGCCGCCACCGTCGGTGCGGCCGCCGCGGCGGCAACGGTTCTCCCTGTCGGGACACCTCCGGCCGAGCTTTCGCAGGCGCCCGATGTGGCGCGCCCCGCGCCTGAAAAAGGCGGCGGCTATTCGCTGAGCGAGCACGTCAAGCGCTACTACAAGACCACCCAGGCCTGAGGAACGACTCCCCATGTTGTTGACCCGCAAAGAGACACGCTCCTCGCGCGACGGTGACGCCGCATTGCATCGATCGCCGTCGTCTTCCAACCCGTCTTCTTCTTCCACATCGTTCGTCCATGGCCTGCGCCGCGGCCTGTCGAACGCCTTGCCCACGATGGACCGCCGCGGCTTCCTCCGCCGCTCCGGGCTGGGCGTGGGGGTCGGCCTCGCCGCCGGGCAGCTCACGCTGATGCGCAAGGCCGACGCCGCGCCCGAAGGCCGGCCGACCGCCATCGGCGCGGGCAAGGTCGAGGTCAAGCGCACCGTCTGTTCGCACTGCTCGGTGGGTTGCGCGTCCGACGCCGTGGTCGAAAACGGCGTCTGGGTGCGCCAGGAGCCGGTGTTCGAATCTCCGATCAACCTGGGTGCGCACTGCGCCAAGGGCGCCGCGCTGCGCGAGCACGGCCACGGTGAATACCGCCTGCGCTACCCGATGAAGCTGGTCAACGGCAAGTACCAGCGCATCAGCTGGGACACCGCGCTCGACGAGATCACCGCACGCATCAAGGAACTCCGCAGCGCGAGCGGCCCCGACTCGGTCTATTGGATCGGCTCGAGCAAGCACAACAACGAGCAGGCCTACCTGCTGCGCAAATTCGTCAGCCTGTTCGGCAGCAACAACTGCGACCACCAGGCGCGCATCTGCCACTCGACCACGGTGGCCGGCGTGGCCAACACGTGGGGCTACGGCGCCATGACGAATTCCTACAACGACATGCGGAATTCGAAGGTGGCGTTGTACATCGGCTCCAACGCCGCCGAGGCCCACCCGGTGAGCATGCTGCACATGCTGCATGCCAAGGAAAGCGGCTGCAAGATGATCGTGGTCGACCCGCGCTTCACACGCACGGCGGCCAAGGCCGACGAATACGTGCGCATCCGCTCGGGGTCGGACATTCCCTTCTTGTTCGGGGTGCTGTATCACATCTTCAAGAACGGCTGGGAAGACAAGAAGTACATCAACGACCGCGTGTACGGCATGGACGAGGTGCGTGCCGACGTCATGGCCAAATGGACGCCCGACAAGGTCGAAGAAGCCTGCGGCGTCAAGGAGGCGCAGGTGCTCAAGGTCGCCACCTGGCTGAACGAGAACCGGCCCGGCACCATCGTCTGGTGCATGGGCCAGACGCAGCACACCATCGGCAACGCGGTGGTGCGCGCGTCGTGCATCCTGCAGCTGGCGCTCGGCAACGTGGGCAAGTCCGGCGGCGGCGCCAACATCTTCCGTGGGCACGACAACGTGCAGGGCGCGACCGACGTCGGCCCCAACCCCGATTCGCTGCCCGGCTACTACGGCATCGCCGAGGGCTCGTGGAAGCACTTCGCCACCGCGTGGGGCCTCGACTTCGAATGGATCAAGTCGCGCTTCGCCTCGCCCGCGATGATGACCAAGCCCGGCATCACCGTGTCGCGCTGGATCGACGGCGTGCTCGAGAAGAACGAGCTGATCGACCAGGACTCGAACCTGCGCGGCGTGTTCTATTGGGGCCACGCGCCCAACTCGCAGACCCGCGGCCTCGAGATGAAGCGGGCGATGGACAAGCTCGACCTCTTGGTGGTGGTCGACCCGTACCCCTCGGCCACCGCGGCCATGGCGGCGATGCCGGGCCGCGCCGAAGACCTGAATCCGAAGCGCGCCGTGTACCTGCTGCCGGCCTGCACGCAGTTCGAGACCAGCGGTTCGGTCACGGCATCGAACCGTTCGCTGCAGTGGCGCGAGAAGGTCATCGAGCCGTTGTGGGAAAGCCGCAGCGACCACATGATCATGCAGCAGTTCGCCGACCGCCTGGGCTTCGGCAAGGAGCTCAGCAAGAACTACAAGATGCAGAAGGTCAAGGGCATGGACGAGCCCGTGATCGAGGACATCCTGCGCGAGATCAACAAGTGCGTGTGGACCATCGGCTACACCGGGCAGACGCCCGAGCGGCTGCAGGCGCACATGCGCAACATGGGCGCCTTCGACGTGCGCACGCTGCGCGCCAAGGGCGGCAAGGACAAGGTCAACGGCTACGACCTCACGGGCGACTACTTCGGTCTGCCGTGGCCCTGCTGGGGCACGGCCGAGCTCAAGCACCCGGGCACGGCGAACCTCTACGACCCGTCCAAGCACGTGATGGACGGTGGCGGAAACTTCCGCGCCAATTTCGGCGTCGAGCGCAACGGCAAGAACCTGCTGGCCGAAGACGGCTCCTTCGCCCAGGGCGGCGACATTCCCACCGGCTACCCCGAGCTCGACCACGTGCTGCTCAAGAAGCTCGGCTGGTGGGACGAACTCACCGAGCCCGAGAAGAAGCTGGCCGAGGGCAAGAACTGGAAGACCGACAACTCGGGCGGCATGATCCGCGTGTTCATGAAGAACCACGGCTGCCATCCCTTCGGCAATGCCAAGGCGAGGGCGGTGGTTTGGAACTTCCCCGACGCGATCCCGCAGCACCGTGAGCCGCTCTACGGCAACCGGCCGGACCTGATGGCCAAGTACCCGACGCACGACGACAAGATGGCCTTCTGGCGTCTGCCGACTCTCTACAAGACCATCCAGCAGAAGAACATCACCGACAACCTGGCGCAGAAGTTCCCTTATGTGATGACCTCGGGCCGGCTGGTCGAGTACGAGGGCGGCGGGGAAGAAACCCGTTCCAACCCGTGGCTCGCCGAACTGCAGCAGGAGATGTTCGTCGAGATCCACCCCAAGGTGGCCGACGAGAAGCACATCCGCAACGGCGACCGCGCCTGGGTGCTCACGCCCACGGGCGGCAAGCTCAACGTGCAGGCGATGGTGACCGAGCGCGTCGGGCCCGACACGGTGTTCCTGCCCTTCCACTTCTCCGGGCACTGGCAGGGCAGCGACATGCTGGCCTACTACCCGAGCGGCGCGGCGCCCATCGTGCGCGGCGAAGCCATCAACACGGCCACCACTTACGGCTACGACAGCGTGACCATGATGCAAGAGACCAAGACCACCGTCTGCAACATCGAAAAGGCATAGGGAAACCACATGGCCCGCATGAAATTCGTCTGTGATTCCGAGCGCTGCATCGAGTGCAACGGCTGCGTCACGGCGTGCAAGAACGAGAACGAAGTGCCCTGGGGCGTGAACCGCCGCCGCGTGGTCACCATGAACGACGGCGTGCCGGGCGAGAAGTCGATCTCGGTCGCCTGCATGCACTGCTCCGACGCGCCCTGCATGGCGGTCTGCCCGGTGCAGTGCTTCTATCGCACCGAAGAAGGCGTGGTGCTGCACGACAAGGACGTGTGCATCGGCTGCGGCTATTGCTCGTATGCCTGCCCGTTCGGCGCGCCGCAGTTTCCGGCGCAAGGCACCTTCGGCGCGCGCGGAAAGATGGACAAGTGCACCTTCTGCGCGGGCGGCCCCGAAGTCAACGGCTCCGAAGCGGAGTTCGAGAAGTACGGTCGCAACCGCCTTGCCGAAGGAAAGCTGCCGGCTTGCGCCGAGATGTGTTCGACCAAGGCCCTTCTGGCCGGCGACGGCGACGTCGTGGCCGACATCTTTCGCACGCGCGTGCTGCATCGCGGCAAGGGCGCCGAAGTGTGGGGCTGGGGCACCGCCTACGGTTCGCAGCAGGCCGGCACGCCGACTCCGGGAGCCACGAAGTGAGACGCGCGCTGCCCTTGATCGCCGTCGCCGCTCTATCGCTGCTCGTCGCCTGCACCGAGAAGCCGCAGACCAATTCGCACGGCGTGAAGATCGACGCCATGCCGTGGTCCGGCACCGGCGCGCAGGCGAATTCCGGCACGGCATTCACCTCGCCGGGCTGGAAAGTCGGCAATGCCGCCGAGTGGCAGCAACACCTCAAGACCCGCGCGCTCAATGGCCAGAACGATTACGCAACGGACAAGTGAAGACGGAGCCCACTGCATGAGACACGCGCTGCCGGCTCTCTTCATCGCATGGGCGCTCGCGGTAGGCGCCGGCAGCGCCCTCGCGCAGCAGCCCAACGCCAATCCGGCGGTGCAGGGCGCGGTGGCGCCCGCGGCCGGCGAGCCTGCTGTGACACCGGCAACACCGGCAGCGGCACCCGCGGTCACTTCGACTCCGGCAACTCCCACGACCCCCACGGCCCCGTCCACCGCAGCGACCCCTGCCATCGCAGTGCCGGCCACCACGCCATCGGCGGCTCCGCAGGCCACCGGCGGCATCCGCAGCCAGAACATCTTCGAGGTCAAGCCCGAAGCCAGCGCCGATCCGAACTACCTCAACCAGACCAACGGCGAACGCAACCGCGTGCAGCCCGGCAACAACGCGCCGATGTGGCGCCAGGTCAGCCAGGGCGCGACCGGCTACAGCAGCCTGCCGAAATCGGAGGCGCCCGAGGCGGGCAACCTGATCCAGCCGATCGTCAAGTACCCGGGCTCGCGCCTCACGACGGCCGGCGAGGCGTGGCGGCAAGTGCGCAACGACTGGATCATTCCATACGGCGCGGCGCTGCTCTTCGTGACCTTGCTGGCACTCGCGATCTTCTATTTCGCGCGCGGTCCGCTCGGTACCCACTCGCCTGAGACCGGCCGGAAGATCGAGCGCTTCACCCCGTTCGAGCGCGCAACGCACTGGTCGAACGCCATCGCCTTCGTGGTGCTGGCGGTGTCCGGCATCGTGATGGCCTTCGGCAAGTTCTTCCTGCTGCCGGTGCTCGGCCTCACGCTCTTCGGCTGGCTCCCCTATGCGCTGAAGACGGTGCACAACTTCGTGGGGCCGCTGTTCGTCGTCACCACGCTGTTCATGATCTTCACCTTCGTCAAGAGC
>JAHJOG010000113.1 GCA_018820395.1 Gammaproteobacteria bacterium
ATCTCCTGCACCGTCTCGGCCTGTTCCTTGACACCGGCCGGCGATCCGTGGAATTCCATGAGCAGCAGCGGCTCTTCGCGCAACTGCAGCTTGGAATGCGCGTTGACCATGCGCACCGTGTTGACGTCGATCAGCTCGACACGCGCAATTGGCACGCCCAGCTGGATGATCTCGATGGTCGTGCGCACGGCCGCCTCGATGCTCGGAAAGGAGCAGATTGCGGCAGACACCGCTTCAGGCAACGGGTAGATGCGCAGCGTGACTTCGGTCACCACGCCGAGCGTCCCTTCGCTGCCGACCATCAGCCGCGTGAGGTCGTAGCCGGCCGACGATTTCTTGGCGCGGGTCCCGGTTCGAACCACTTCGCCACTCGCGGTGACGACTTCGAGCGCGAGCACGTTCTCGCGCATGGTGCCGTAGCGAACCGCGTTGGTGCCGCTGGCGCGGGTGGCAGTCATGCCGCCGATGGACGCGTCCGCACCCGGGTCGATCGGAAAGAAAAGCCCGGTGCTCTTGATCTCTTCGTTCAACTGCTTGCGCGTGACGCCGGGCTGCACGGTCACCGTCAGGTCCTCGGCATTGACAGACAGCACCCGGTTCATCCGGGAGACGTCGATGCTGATGCCTCCCTGCACGGCGAGAAGGTGGCCTTCGAGCGACGAGCCGACTCCGAAGGGAATCACGGGCACGCTGTATTCGCTGGCCATCTTGACGGCGTCGGCCACATCCTCGGTGCTTTCGGCGAACACCACGGCCGAAGGCGGCGGTGCATCGAAGGACGACTCGTCCTTGCCGTGCTGGGCGCGCACGGCCATCGCCGTGGAACAACGCTCGCCGAATCGCGCCTTCAGCGCATCGATGAGCGCATCGGGGACTTGTCGCAGGGCGATTTCGGGCGTGAGATGGGAAAGTGCGGTAGGCGCATTCATCGACGGTCTCCAGAAGGTCTACCATTCTACGAACCGCACTCTCTGAACACAGCATCATGGGCAATCGCCTCACACAGATCGCCACGCGCACCGGCGACGGTGGCACCACCGGACTCGGCGACAACACCCGCGTGTCGAAGGACCATCTGCGCATCCACGCGATGGGCGACGTCGATGAACTCAACTCGACGCTCGGCGTGTTGTTGTGCGAACCGATGCCTTCGCCCGTGCGCGAACTGTTGATCGACATCCAGCATCAGCTCTTCAACCTGGGCGGCGAGCTGTCGATGCCCGGCTTCACGTTGCTTCAAGCCGACGCGCTGCTCCAGCTCGACAACGCGCTTGCCGAGCACAACGCGAACCTGCCTCGGCTGGCCGAGTTCATTCTTCCGGCCGGCACACGCGCCGCATCGCTGGCCCACGTGAGCCGCACGGTCGCTCGCCGTGCCGAGCGCGCGGTGGTCGCGCTCGGCGCGCAAGTCGGCCTCAACGACGCACCGCGCCAGTACCTCAATCGGTTGAGCGATCTGCTCTTCGTGTTGGCCCGTGTTCTCAACCGCTTCGACGGCGGAGACGACGTCTATTGGAAGAGCGAACGCATGGCGCGAGCCGTTGCGAGCGCCGACGACGAAGAGGTCGAGCGGAAGCCATGAAGCCCTAGGAAGAAGCGTGTTCCGCGTCCCCGGTCGCGATGTCGAGAGGCAGGCGCGTCGGCCGACTTGACGCAACGTGCGAGTGGCATTGGGCTGAATGAATCGGCTTGGACAGCTTTACAAACATTCATCCCAGGTCAACGCGTTGCGCCGCTGCGCGACACACGGGCCGCCCACACTGAACTCCTCATCAACGCAATCAGGAGTTGCAGAATGAACAAGTCGAAAAGCATGACCGCCGTGGCCGCCGTCCTCGCCCTGTGCATGGCCGGAAGCGCATTTGCAGACGATCGTCACGGCGATCGTCATGGCAACCGGCATGACGACCGGCGCGATCGCTACGTCCAGCAGCACCACGGCGATGATCGAGGCCACCGCGATTTCCGTCATGACCGTCGTGCCGAATGGCGCGGGGACCATCGCCCGCATGCGGAATGGCGCCGGGGCGGTTACGTGCCGCGCGAATACCGTGGCCGGGGCTATGTGGTCGAAGACTGGCGCGCTCGCCGCCTCCAGGCTCCGCCTCAAGGGTATCAGTGGGTGGGTGTCGGCAGCGAGTTCGCGCTGGCGGCCATCGCGACCGGACTGATCGCTCAGATCATCGTCAACCAGTAAGGCAAGAGCGCCTGGAGCGCTCTTGACCCTTTGGCACCCGCACTCAGGCAGGGGCCGAAACGGACTGGGCGCACACGTTGCGTCCAGTGATCGTGAGCCGTAGCCCGCCGCCGTGCCATTCGAGCCAATTGAGCTTCACGTAAGCGTCGATGTCATTCGAATCGATCTGGCCCGCCTGGCGGTGTTGAAGCAGATCCGCCGTGGCCGGGAGCGCCTGCCGGAGCCGCTCACGGTCGGCAGATCGAGCGGCTTCTGCGGGAGTCGAGAGCCTGGGAGAAGGATTCGATGCCATGTCTGATTCGTTCCGGTCTCATTGGATGAAGTCCAATGTACGCTTCCTGGGTCTGCCGTCACGGACCTTTTTCTCGAATTCGATGGCCCGGCCGTCCTGCGTGCCGGCCGCACGTCACTTCGGTGGCTGAAGCAGCTTGCCGACTTCGTCGACGTTGTTGCGGATCCGCTGACGGACCAGTTCGAACGCCTCGGCCTGCGACTGTGCGGCCAACTCGGACAGCTCGCGGATGTCGTCGAGTGCGCGCTTGAATGCCGCCTTGCTCATGGCGTCGAGCTTGCTCAGGTTCTCGCGCGGCTCGGTGGGAGACATCGCCTGCAGGGTCGACTGCCATTCGGCGATCGACGACTTCAGCATCTCGGTCTGGCGCTGAACCACGGCCTGCAAGCCTTGATAGGACTTTTCGTTCGCCTGGACCAGCGTCTGGAGATCCTTGCGACCGCTTTCGAGCATGGCACCCGCGGCGCCGGCAACCTGCATGTTCTGCAGGCGCTCCGCCATGCCCTTGAGCGGCTTGATGAAGGCGTCCTGGATGTCGGCAGCCGCGGCGCCGCGCGGCGAGGTGGTCTTCTTCGCCGCGGTGGCGGACTTCTTGGCGGTCGGTCGGGTGGCCATGATCCGTTGTCTCCTTGAAGGGGTTGTGAAGCAAACCCCGACACGATACGCGCTTGCCGAACCTTTTGGCTCTTTCAGCGAGTCGAAAGAGCCACGTCGGGCAGTTCGATCTTGACTTCGAGCACCTCGAGATCGTCCTGGCGTTCGAGGTTGACCTTGATGTCCTCGGCCTTGATCGACACGTACTTGGAAATCACCGCGATGAGTTCGCGCTGCAGTTCGGGCAGGTAGTCGGGCCGCTTTTTGCCCAGGCTGCTGCGCTCGTGCGCGAGGATGATCTGCAGCCTTTCCTTGGCGACATTGGCCGTCTTCTTCTTTTCGCCCAGAAGGAAGGAGAAGAGGGACATGATCTACCTCCCCCC
>JAHJOG010000114.1 GCA_018820395.1 Gammaproteobacteria bacterium
CGAATGGATTCGCCGCGCCGGCACGGTGGAGCGCGCCGATTTCGCGCCCTGCCCGACCCAGGTGCCCGACGAGGCCGTCGAGCCCTGGTTGCAGCAGTCCGCATCGCCGGCCGGCGTCATCACCCACCTGGGGCCGGTGACGCGCATGTCGGTCACTCCCCCGCGCTGGGACCGGCCGGTGCCCGAGGCGGGCAGGTCGCCGCGCGCGTGGCCTGAGCGCGGTTTCTCTTCCCCCTCCACATCGACGCCATGAACAAACGATCCTTACTTCTTGCCACGTGCGCCGCGTTCTCTGCCTGCCTGCCGACGCTGTCGGCAGAGGCGCAGGCCGCCTTCCCCAACAAGCCGGTGACCATCGTCGTGCCGGGCGCGCCGGGTGGCGGCGGCGACTTCACGGCGCGCTTGCTGGCGGAAGCGTTGACCAAGTCCATGGGCAATCCCGTCGTGGTCGAGAACCGGGCCGGCGCCGGCGGCAACATCGCTTCGACCTACGTAGCGCGGGCTCAGCCGGATGGCTACACCCTGCTGCTCGCGTACTCGGGCACGCACGTGGCCAACCCGGCTCTCTACCGCAACCTGCAGTGGGATCCGGTGAAGAGTTTCACGCCGGTGGCATTGCTCATCACCGCACCGCAGGTCATCGTGGTGAGTCCGAAGGTGCCGGGCAAGACACTGGCCGAGTTCGTGAGCTATGCGCGCGCCAATCCGGGCAAGATCAACTACGCGTCGTCCGGCAACGGGACGTTGCAGCACATCGGCGCCGAGCTCCTGGCCTACCGCACGGGAACGAAGATGGTCCACGTGCCGTACAAGGGCGCGGGCGCCGCACTGACCGACCTGCTGTCGGGCCAGGTCGAGCTGCTCATCACCACGCCGCCGGCGGTGGTCTCGCACATTCGCGGCGGGAGCCTGCGAGCGCTCGCCATCGCGAGCAAGACACGCCATCCGATGCTGCCCGAGGTGCCCACGACGTCCGAGGCCGGCGTGAAGGACGTCGAGCTCGACGCCTGGTTCGCGCTCTATGCGCCGGCCGGCACTCCGGCGCCGGTGGTCGACCGCCTGGTGGGCGACATCGAGAAGGTGGTGACGAGCGCCGACTTCAAGCGGCGCGCCGAAGAGTCGGGCACCTACGCCACCTTCAAGGGGCCGGCCGAACTCGACAAGCTCACGCGCAGCGAACTCACCTACTGGTCGGACGTCGTGCACAAGCTCGACATCAAAGCGGAATGAAAAGGTAAGCACCCATGGCCTTCTTCACACACCAAGGCGCGCGTCTGCACTGGCGCTTCGACGGCAAGCCGGAGCTTCCGGTGCTGGTGCTGGGCAACTCGCTCGGCACCGATCTCTTCATGTGGGACCGGCAGGTCGAGCCGCTCACGCAGCGCTTTCGGCTGCTGCGTTTCGATGTGCGCGGCCATGGCGCGAGCGACGTGGTGCCGGGCGACGCCACGATGGACCAACTCGGCGCCGATCTGCTGGCGCTGGCCGATCACGCGGGCGTCGAGCGCTTCGCGTTCTGCGGCCTGTCGCTGGGCGGCATGGTGGGCCAGTGGCTGGGCACCCATGCCGCGGATCGCCTGAGCGCGCTGGTGCTGTCGAACGCCGCGCCTCATCTGCCGCCGCCCGAAGGCTGGAGCCAGCGCATGAAGCTGGCGCGCGAAGAAGGCATGGGCGCACTGCTCGACATGGTGATGCCACGCTTCTTCTCACAGCCCTACCGCGACCGCGACGAACCCTTCTATCACTCGATGCGCACCAGCTTCCGCGCCATGCAGGGCGAAGGCTATGCGGCCTGCTGCGCCGCGATCCGCGACGCCGACTTCCGCTCGAGCCTCGGGCGCATCGACGTGCCCACGCTGGTCATTTCCGGCAGCCTGGACGTCGCCACGCCCCACGAGCCGCATGGCGCGCAGCTCGTCGCCGGCATTCCGGGCGCCCGGTCGGTGATCCTTTCGGCCGGCCACATTGCCAACGTCGAGCAGCCCGAGGCCTTCAGCCGCGCGCTGCTCGAATTTCTTTGATCCCCCCGTTCCACACACCCAAGGAGTGAACCATGCCTGACGACAAGCTTTATCAAGACGGAATGAAAGTGCGCCGCAAGATCCTCGGCGACGAACACGTCGACCGTGCCAACGCGCGCACCACGGCGCACAACCGTGAATTCCAGGAACTCATCGTGCGCTACGGCTGGGGCGAGATCTGGACCCGGCCGGGCCTGGACTACCGCGAACGCCGCATCCTGGTGCTCGGCACGATGATGGCCCTGGGCCGCTGGGAAGAGTTCACCATGCACCTGCGCGCGGCGCTCGTGGGGCAGATGTCGCTCGCCGACATCAAGGAAGTGTTTCTCCAGCAGGCCATCTACTGCGGCGTGCCGATCGCCAACACGGCCCATCACCATCTCGAAGCCATCATGACCGAGCTGAAGGCCAAGGGCGTGAAGATCGTCGGCGACGAATGAGCGGCGAGGCGCTCGCGCCGCTCGAGGTGCTCGACAGCTTTGCGGCGCACGACGACACCTTGCCTTCGCTGCTCGCATCGCGGTGCCAGCGCGTGCCCGACCGTGCCCTCCTCGCCGGCGAGATCCGGCCCTGGACCTACGGCGCGGCACAGGGTGCGTCGCTGCGCATCGCAGCCGCGCTGGCGCGCGAAGGCGTGGTGGCCGGCGATCGCGTGGCCTGCGTCGCGCACAACAGCGATCTCGCGCCGCTCTTGATGCTCGCGCTCGGTCATCTGGGCGCCGTCTTCGTCCCGGTGAACCCCGCCCTCACGCACGACGAGATGGCCTACATCGTCGGCCATTGCGACCCCCGAATATTGGTGGCCCAGGACGAGATGGTCGAGCGCGTGGCCGGTGTGGCCCAGGCTCTGCCGAATGCGCCCCGCGTGCTCGCGGCGAGCTGGATCGAAGCGCTCGACGCGGCCGCCGCGCCTGCAAGATCCATCGCGCATCCGAGGCCCGGCGATCCGCTCGTGATCATCTACACCTCGGGCACCACCGGCTTCCCGAAGGGTGTGGTGCACAGCCATCGCAACTTCGTCCTGGCGGCCGAAGCCTTCGTCGAACGGCTTCACCTGCAGCCCGGTGAAAGGCTCATGGCCGTCCTGCCGTTCTTCCACCTCAACGCACTGTTCTATTCGTTCGGCGGTGCGCTGGCCTGCGGCGGCACGCTGGTGACCATGCCGCAGTTCTCCGCGTCGCGCATGTGGCGCGTGGCCGCCGCACACGGTGCGACGCAACTCAACATCCTGGCGGCAGTGGGCAATATTCTCGGCAAGCGCCCGCGCAGCGAGTTCGATCCGTCGCACCGCATCCGCAAGATCTACGGCGGCCCCATCAGCGTCGAGATGATGCAGACCTTTCAGCAAGACTTCGGCGTGCCCGAGCTCGTCGAAGGCTTCGGCATGTCGGAAATTCCGGGTGCGTTCAACAACCCGTTCGACGGGCGGCGCAAGCCGGGCAGCATCGGTCTGCCCGCGCGGCATCCGCGCCTGCCGGGCACCTTCGCGCAAGCCAAGGTGGTGGACGACGACTTGCGCGAACTGCCCGACGGCCAGGAAGGCGAACTGCTGGTCAAGACGCCGATCTCGATGGTCGAGTACTTCCGCGATCCGGCCCAGACGGCCGACGCCTATGTCGACGGGTGGCTCAAGACCGGCGACATCGCACGGCGCGACGCCGACGGCTACTTCTATTTCATCGCACGCAAGAAAGACATCATTCGCCGCCGTGGCGAGAACATCGCGGGCGCCGAACTCGACCGCGTGATCGGCGAGCATCCCGACGTGCTCGAAGCCGCCGCGATCGGCGTGCCGGCGCCGCTGGGCGACGAAGACATCCTGGCCGTCGTGGTGCCGCGCTCGCAGCCCGCACCGACGCCGCAATCGATCATCGACTGGTGCGCGCCGCGCCTGGCGGCCATGAAGCTGCCGCGCTACATCGTGTTTGCCGAGAGCCTGCCGCACACCCCGTCGCAGCGCGTCATGAAGCACGCGCTCAAGAAAGACGCGACCCTGTTGACCCGCGCCTGGGACCGCGAGTCATCCGCTGCAGACACCGTCCCATGAACCTTCCCATCCGCATCACCTGGAGACAACCATGAAGCGCTTAGTGACTTGCCTGATGACATTGGCCCTCGCCATGTCCGCGACGTTGACATACGCGCAGGACGACTACCCGAGTCGGCCCATTCGCATCATCGTGCCGCTCGCGGCGGGCGGCGGCACCGACGTGCTGGCCCGCGTGATCGCGCTCAAGCTGGCCACCAAGCTCGGGCAGCCGGTGACGGTCGAGAACCGGGGCGGCGCGGCCGGCAACATCGGCGCCGAAGCCGTGTTCCGCGCCCCGCCCGACGGCTACACGCTGCTCTTCACGCAGCCCGCGCCGCTGGCAGTGAACAAGTCGCTGTACGGAAAGCTGTCTTTCGAGCCCGAGCAGTTCGTGCCGATCTCTCTGGTGTCGCTGCAAGACATCATGCTGGCGGTGAACCCGGCGATGCCTGCCAAGACCGTGCCCGAGCTCATCGCCTATGCCAAGGCCAATCCCGGCAAGCTCAACTACGGCTCCAGCGGAGCGGGCAGCGCGCCTCATCTGGCGGCCGAACTTTTCAAGTCCATGGCCAAGGTCGACATGGTGCACGTGCCCTACAAGGGAAGCGCCGAGTCGATGACGGCCACCCTCGGCGGTCAGGTCGACCTCACCTTCTTCGCGTTCAGTTCGGCCTTGCCCAACGCCAAGGCCGGCAAGCTGCGAGCGCTGGCCGTCGGCGGCAGCCAACGCAACGCGGCCCTGCCCGACGTGCCGACCGTCGCCGACACGCTGCCGGGTTACCTCGCGACTTCCTGGACCGCTTTCGTCGCGCCACCCGGCACGCCACCGGACATCGCAAGCAAGCTCCAGACCGCCATCGCCGAAGTCAAGAAGATGCCCGAAGTGCAAAACCGCATGCTCGAAGCAGGCGACCAGACCTTCGACACCACGCCCGCGCAGATGGCGGAGTTCCTCAAGCAGGAAACGCAGCGCTGGGACGCCCTCATCAAGTCGGCCCGTATCACGGTTCAGTGACCCGTGGCCGACCACGCTTCCACGCCCACCCTGGTCGAACGGCTCGCCGCGTTCAGCGCCGGTGTGCGCTTCGATGCCATGCCACGAGAAGATGTCGACGCCATCGCGCGACTGGTGCTCGACACGTTGGGCTGCGCGTTGGGTGCGGTCGGCTGCGCTCCGGTGCGAATGCTCGCGCCGACGATGCGAGCCGCGGCGCATGGTCCAGACAGCGCGACGCTCATCGGCAGCGGGGAGCGCGTGGCGCTGGCCGACGCGGTGCTGCACAACGGCGCGCTCGTGCGGTATCTCGACTTCATGGACGTGTACTGGGCGCGCGACATCTGCCACCCGAGCGAGAACATTCCTGCTGCGCTGGCCGCCGCGGAAGCCGCGCACGCCAGCGGCCGCGCGCTCATCGAGGCCATTGCGGTGGCCTACGAGGCGCAGATCCGGCTGGCCGATGCCTTCAGCTTCGAGAGTATTCAGCTGCACCATGTGAGCGCCGCCGGCTTCGTGGTGCCCCTGGTGCTGGCAAAGCTCTGGCGGCTCGGTCCGAGCGAAACGGCGCATGCCGTGGCGCTCGGCGGCTTTCGACACCTGACCTCGGCCGCGCTCGTGCAAGGGCAACTGAGCATGGCCAAGGCGGTGGGCTATGCCCTGCCCGCTTCCGAATGCGTGGCCTCCACGCGGCTGGCCGCTGCAGGCTTCACCGGCCCGCTGGCCGTGCTCGACAAGCTGGGCGTTGAAGGCTTCGACACCTCGCCCGGCACCGCGAGCGCACGCCGCGCGAGCCTGAAGCGATTTCCCGCGCAGTACACACTGCAGTCACCCATCGAAGCGGCCATCGACCTGCATCGGCGCCTGACCGACCGCCTTCCCCGCATCGCATCGATCACCATCGAGGTCCATGGCGACGTGTGCCGGCGCACCGCCGACCCCGCCAAGCTCGCCCCGGACAGCCGCGAGAGTGCCGACCACAGCCTGCCCTGTTGCGTGGCCATGGCCCTGGCGGACGGCAAGCTCACCGCCGCGCAGTTCGATGCCGATCGTTGGCGCGACGCCGATGTGAAAGCCCTCATGGCAAAGACCCGCTGCAAACCGTCCGCCGAACTCGAGGCCGCCTTCCACGACAGGCCGGCACGATTGACCGTTCGATTACACGACGGCGACGAATGCACGGTGCTGGTCGAGTCACCGCAGGGCGGCACGACGCGGCCATTGACGGACACGCAGGTCCGGGAAAAATTCATGACGCAGGCGCAGCCGCTCCTCGGCGCTGCCCGCGCCGAGCGCGTTGCGGACCAGGTCATGGCACTCGACAAGCTCGACGACGTCGCAGAGCTCTGCGCGCTGCTGGCCCCGCCCCACGCAAAGGCAGACCCACGATGAAGATCGGCAAATCCACTATTCCACGCACGCGCATCTGCACGTCCGATGAAGACAGCATCCGCGTGCGCGGTGAAGACCTGTGCCTGCAGCTGATCGGGCACCTGTCGTTCACCGAATATTTCTTTCTGCTGCTCACAGGGCGCCGGCCCGATGCCGCGTGCAAGGCAGTACTCGACGCCACGCTGGTCGCCATCGCGGAGCATGGCTTCGTGCCGAGCGTGCAGGCCGCCCGCATGACCTTCGCGGCCGCACCCGACTCCTTGCAGGGCGCCGTGGCCGCCGGCATCCTCGGTTGCGGCCCGGTCATTCTGGGCGCGGCCGAAGGCGCCGGCCGCCTCTTCGTCGACGCAGCCGCTCGCATGGACCAGGGTGCTTCGCTCGAAGAGGCAGCAGCGGCGGTCGTACAGCCCTTAGCCGACCGAAAGGAAGCCGTTCCCGGCTACGGCCATCCCTTGCACAAGGCGCGAGACCCTCGTGTCGACCGGCTGTTCGAAGTCGCTCGCGAAGCCGGCGCCGACCTGCGCCACGTTCGCATGGCCGAAGGCATCGAACGTGCCATTCCCCGCATCGTCGGCAAGGACCTTCGCCTGAACGTGTCCGCAGCCATCCCGGCGGTGTTGCTGGGCGTGGGCTTTCCGCTAACGTCGATGCGCGGCGTGCCGATTCTGGCACGCACCGCCGGACTCATCGCGCACCTGGCCGAAGAAGCCGAGATGCCGAGCGGCTTCGCGCTTTCTCATCAAGCCACGCTCCACCTGGAATCGTCATGACTGCAGAGACCCTGAAGACTTCACCCCGCGCAACCTACGTCGAGCATCTGCGCAAAGGCGAGCTCGGCTACCAGGTCGACCCCGACGGCAAGGCCGTGCATTTTCCGCGCGTCGTGGCGCCGGGCAGCGGCGCGCCGCTGACATGGCGAATGTCGCAAGGCCTCGGCACCGTGTATGCCACCACGGCCATGCATGCACGCGGCAGCGAGCCACGCAATCTGGTGCTGGTAGACATGGACGAAGGCTTTCGCGTGATGAGCCGGGTCGAAGGCGTCGACGCGCAGGCCGTGCGCATCGGGCAGCGCGTGAAGTTCCATGCGGCGGGCGGCGAGGCCGAAGGCGACGACCCATACCCGCTCTTCACCCTGCTCGAGGAGGCGAACCATGGCTGAGCGTCACGTGTCCTCCGCCACCGTGGTCGGCGTTGCCGAATCCGGCCTGGGCATCGCACCGCCCGGCACCACTGCCATCGACCTCATGGCCCAGGCCAGCGTCCGCGCACTGGACGATGCCGGCTTGTCGCTGAAGGATGTCGACGGCCTGTTCGTTGCCACCTCGCAGGCCCGCTTCGGCCCCATGGTGCTGGCCGAGTACCTGGGCCTGTCGCCCACCGTGTTCGACGGCACGCAGGTGGGCGGCAGCTCGTTCATGTCGCACCTGGCACATGCCGTGCTGGCCATCGAGGCCGGCCAGTGCCAGGTGGCGCTGATCGCCTATGGCAGCACGCAACGTTCGATGTCGCGCGCGCAGGCCTCGGTGCCCGACTTCAATCCATACGAAGCGCCCTTCAAGCCGATGCTTCCGGTGGCGGCCTATGCATTGGCGGCCGGTCGCCACATGCACGAGTTCGGCACCACGCGCGAGCACCTGGCCGAAGTCGCTGTCGCCGCGCGCCAATGGGCACTGCTCAATCCCAAGGCGTGGGAGAAGGAGCCGCTCACCGTGCAAGACGTGTTGTCCTCGCGAATGGTGTCCGACCCACTGTCGGTGCGGGACTGCTGCCTGGTGCTCGACGGCGGCGGTGCAATGGTCATCACCTCCAGAGCGCGCGCCGCCGCGTGCCGCCAGAAGCCGGTGCACGTGCTCGGCACCGGCCAGGCGCTGGGCCACGCGACCATCGCCAACATGCCGGACCTCACCACCACCGTGGCGCGCGAAGCCGGCCAGCGTGCCTTCGCCATGGCCGGGCTGACGCCGGGCGACGTCGACGTGCTGTCGCTCTACGACGCGTTCACCATCACGCCCATCCTGTTCCTGGAAGACCTGGGCTTCTGCCCCAAGGGCGAAGGCGGACGCTTCGTCTCCGGCGGGCACATCGCGCCGGGCGGCGGCCTGCCGGTCAACACCAACGGAGGCGGTCTCTCCTACTGCCACCCCGGCATGTACGGCTTGCTCGGCATGGTCGAGACGGTGCGGCAGATCCGCGGCGAAGCCGGCGCGCGGCAGGTGAAGGACTGCCACATCGGGCTTGCGCACGGCAACGGGGCCGTGCTGTCGAGCCAGTGCACGGCGATATTTGGCAGTGATGCCGTGCTTTAGCTTGCACACAAGCGGTTGAAATGTACGGAAATTTACCGTACATTCGGTGAGAAAGAGAGGTTTGCCATGTCCACCGATGTCACCCGAACCGAGCGTGTCGAAGCCCGCATCGCACCTGACGTACTGGCAGTTGTCCGGCGCGCGGCAGAGATCGAAGGGCGCAGCCTCAGCGACTTCCTCGTGGGCGCCGCGCAAGAAGCGGCGCGTCGCACGATCGAGCAGACGCAGATCATCCGGCTGTCGATCGAAGAACAACAACGCTTTGCTTCGTTGCTGCTCGACCCCCCTGCGCTTTCTCCTGCAATGGCGCGCGCGGCCAAGGCCCACAAGAAACTCATCATCTCTCGCCGGTGACCGGTCGATTCCGCCTGGTGGCGCTGGCGCCAGACCATGATCGCGCAGCTTTCGACTGCGGCAGCGATCCTCTCGACAAATATCTGCGAGAGCAAGCGTCGCAGGACATGCGCCGCCGCACCAGCGTGTGCTACGTTGCCATCGACGAGGCGACGAACGCGATCGCCGGGTATTACACGCTCGCGGCAAGCAGCGTGCCTCTCACCGACCTGTCCGAGGCGATGGCAAAGAAGCTCCCGCGATATCCCCTTGTTCCCGTCGCGCGCGTAGGCCGCCTTGCGGTGAGCGTGGCATTCCAGAAGCGTCAGCTCGGCGCGGCGCTGCTGTGGGACGCGGGGCTGCGCGCCATGCAGTCAGGGATGGGCGTCTTCGCGCTGGTCGTCGATGCCAAGGACAAGACTGCGGCCTCTTTCTACAAGCATCACGGCTTCGTCAGTTTCAGCAGCAACCCGCTGGCGTACGTGCTGCCGATTGCAACCCTTGCAAAGACAAAGTGAGCTGTTGCACGTGCGACGTGTTGCGGCGCAACGCGGCTTAATGAAGAGGAGAGGTTGCAGAAAAGAAAAAAGGAAAAAAAACGGGCCGCGAGGGCCCGATTTTCTTGATGCTTGGCGGAGTGGACGGGACTCGAACCCGCGACCCCCGGCGTGACAGGCAGTTAATCGTGGACATCGATGGACTGCCATGGAATGTTAATATCGTTATAAAGCAACAGGTTGCGTCGTCTTTTTGTCCATAACGGGTTGTGTTCGTATACTGAAATCCAGCGATTTTTAGGACACCTTTAGGACACGACATGGCAAGGCTGACCGTACGAGCACTCGAATCCCTCAAGCCGAAGAGCGCCAGCTACAAGGTGACCGTCGACCGTGACCTTTACATGCGCGTCGCCGTCGACGGAATCAAGACTTGGCTGGTCCGCTACGTGATCGCTGGACGCCAGATCCAGGTGCGCCTGCCTCGACCTTACGGCAGCAGCGGCGCCGATGGCCACATGTCGCTCGCTCAAGCCGTGGCGGAAAACGTCCGCATCCAGGCACTGGCCCATGACGGGATCGACTTCCAATTCCAGCGAGCTGAACTCGACGAGGCTGCCAAGCTTGCAATGGCACAGGCCGAGACGATGAACACCCCGTTCCGCGTGCTCTTCAATACGTGGCTCACGGACGGTGTCAGCCGAGAAGACGGGAACGCAGAGCTTCGTCGGACGTTCGACAAAGACATCCTCCCCACCATCGGCGATCTACCGGTGCGGGAGGTGAATGACGGTCACCTGCTCGAGTTGCTGCGCAAGGTGGGACGAGAACGCGGCCGCGGGCGGACAGCAGAACGGATGCTCAGCGAGTGCCGGCAAATGTATGGCTGGGCGATCAAGCGGCAACCCTGGCGGTCGTTACTCACACACGGTAGCCCGGCCGAGCTGGTGGAGTTGAAGCAGGTGGTTCTCCAGGGTTACGAGCCTGGAATTCGGGAGCGGACGTTGAGCGTTGACGAACTCAGAGAACTGCGCGACATCTTCGCGAAGACGACCCAGGCCTACGAGGAATCGGCAAACAGGACAGTCGCTGTCCGCCCGCTGCAGATGGAGAGTCAGCTTGCGCTCTGGATCTGCCTGGGCGCGGGCTGCCGCATTGGCGAACTTCTAAAGGCCCGATGGGAGAGCGTTGATTTGGACAACGGCGTCTGGTTTGTCCCTAAGAAAGACACGAAGACGAAAGTCGACTGGACGGTTTTCCTATCGCCATTTGCGCTTCAGCAGTTCAAGGCACTTCATGCGCTGACGAGCAAGAACCCGTGGTGCTTCCCGGCAACGCAGAAGGAGGACACGCATGTGTGCATAAAGTCAGTCAGCAAGCAGGTCGGGGACCGTCAGGTGCGATTCAAGGATGGCAAGGCGCTGAAGAATCGGCGGCAAGACAACACGCTGGTCCTTGCGAGCGGGAAGAACGAAGAATGGACGCCTCACGACCTGCGGCGCACGGCCTCGACCATGATGCAGGCGCTGGGTGTGCATCCTGATGTGATCGACCGGTGCCAGAACCACATCATTCCCGGTAGTAAGGTGCGGAGACACTACCTACATCATGATTACGCCGCCGAGAAGCGTGCAGCATGGGCCATGCTCGGTCACCGAATCGAGACAATCTTTTCCTTCGAGCAAGCTGCGGCGTGATCCGCAATCTGGTTCGCTAGCATCTTTCAGTGAATGCTTGTCGGATTGTTAATCCGTAGGTCGAGTGTTCGAGTCACTCAGGGCCCACCACCCATTTCTGTAAGCGTGGCCTCAAGGCCCTCTGGTAATACCGAGCCGACATGAGCAGGATCGCCGGATCGTGCTCACGCTTGGATGTGTGCATTTAATCGTTACGTCCACACATGGACAAGCGACTCACTTCGGGCAAAGACACACGACGCAAGCACAGCGATGCGCTCAAGCAAGAACTGGTCGAGCGCAGTCTCGAGCCTGGTGCCTCAGTTGCCGCCATCGCGCAGGAGCATGGCATCAACGCGAACCTGCTGTTCAATTGGCGACGGCTTCGACTGGGTGCGCAAGGGGCTGCAGTCCAAGAAGCTGTGCCTCCAACACTGTTGCCCGTCACGGTCCAGATGGATGAGGCACCGAAGTCCTCGAAGGCCATCGCACCGCGACCATCGAACAGCGTGATCGAGATTGACGTCGGTGCCACCCGCGTGCGACTGCGTGGCGCAGTCGACGAAGCCAGCGTGCGCTGCGTGCTGCGCTTGCTCGGTGCCATCGCGTGATCGGCCTTCCTTCAAACACCCGTGTGTGGATCGTGGCCGGCCACACCGACATGAGGAAGGGCTTCGGTGGCCTGGCGGCCATGGTGCAGACCGCGCTGGCCGCCAACCCGTTCTGCGGCCACGTCTTCGTCTTCCGCGGCAAGCGCGGCGACATCCTGAAGGTCCTGTGGTTCGATGGCCAAGGGCTGATGTCGCTGGCCAAGCGGCTTGAGCGCGGCCGCTTCGTCTGGCCGCAAGCCACGTCCGGTGGCATCTCGCTCACACCGGCGCAGCTCTCCATGCTGCTCGAAGGCATCGATTGGCGCATGCCGGTGCGCACGCACGAGCCCTTGCTCGCTGCCTGATCGACCTGCACTGACGAGCGCACTACTGGATAAGAATTCCTCCGGTGTAGCACCAATGTTCGAAGAGCTTGAGGTCTGGCACAGTAGAGGACGTGACGACGCCGACCCACGACTCCACCACACCCCATACCGTTGAGGGTCTGTTGCGAGTGGTCGAGGAGAGAGACGCCGAAGTGGTGCTTTTGAAGCTCATGGTCGACAAGCTCAAACTGCAGTTGCTGCGCAGCGCGCGAGCCCGCTTCGGCGCGTCAAGCGAGCAGCTCGATGAACCCGCAAATCGCTCTTCTGGAAGGGGCACCACTGTATGAACAGCCGGCACCGATTGTTGCGGCTGCGCCCGATGCTGCCAACGCACCATAGATCGATCGCAAGCTCCCCGGCCACCTGCCGCGCGAGAACCAGATCTATCGACCCGAGGCAACGCCCGCGCACCATGATGCAAGTGGCCAAGCGTGCGGCTGCACTGCATGCGACGGTCGTCTTCGCCTGATTGGCCAGGACGTCTCCGAACAACTGGAGTACGTGCCCTCGCGCTTCAAGGTGATCCGGCACGTGCGCCCGAAGCTGGCCTGCGTGGTTTGCGAGGCGATCTTCCAGGCGGCAGCGCCAAGCCGCCCGATTGCGCGCGGTGTCGCCGGCTCTGCGTTGTTGGCCAACGTGCTGGTGTCCAAGTACTGCGATCACATCCCGCTGCATCGCCTGGGCCGCATCTACAGTCGCGACGGCGTCGACATCGACCGCTCCACCATGGCCGGCTGGGTCGGCCAGAGCGAGAAGCTGTTCGACCCGCTGGTTGCCGCGCTCGGGCGCTACACGCTGGATGGCGAGAAGGTGCATGCCGACGACACGCCAGTGGCGGTGCTCGATCCCGGCCGTGGTCGCACCAAGACCGGCCGGCTGTGGGTCTACGTGCGAGACGACCGGCCGGCCGGCAGCACAGAACCGCCGGCGGCCTGGTATCGCTACTCGCCCGACCGCAAGGGCGAGCATCCGCAGGCGCACCTCGCAAACTACAGCGGCGTGCTTCAAGCGGATGCGTACGGTGGCTACGGGAAGATCTACGCGAGCGGGCGCGTCGTCGAAGCCGCATGTTGGGCGCACGCGCGACGACCTTTCTGGGACCTGCACGAGAGTCAGGGCAAGGTCGCCGGCTCCATCGCTCACCAGGCGTTGCAGCGCATTGCTGCGCTGTACGCCATCGAAGCGCAGATCCGCGGGCAACCGCCTGAGGTGCGACGCGAGACTCGACAAGCCCGCGCCGGGCCGCTGCTCGAAGACCTGCATGCGTGGTTCACCAGCATGCTGGGCCAAGTGTCGAGGAAGTCCGAGCTGGCGCGCGCCATCGGCTACTCGCTGGTACGCTGGCGGTCGCTCACGCGCTACCGTGACGATGGCCGTATCGAGATCGACAACAACGCCGCCCAGCGGGCGCTGCGCGGTGTGGCAATGGCTTGTTCATAGTGCCCCACTTCGTTAAGTGCTTGAAAACATTGAGATCTGGTTCTCGGAAAAAACCTGACACGGGCGATCTGTTCGGGTGATGGCGTCGATCACCCGTTGATCCAGCAGATCGCTCGCGCGAATCTGATACGGCGCGCGCGCAACGACCTGCTCAGCGGGCAGCAATCCTTCCTTGATGAGGCGCCGGATTCGGTGGTTGTTGACGCTGAGCTTGGCGGCCGCCTCCGACATGGTCAACCACTCGCCTTCCTTGTGCGCCGAGCGGTACGCACGGATGTCGTTAACCATGCGCACGGACCAGACGCGGTGCGCAGTCCAAGTCTTGCACTGACCGGTGGGCAGGCCCATGCGGTTGAGTGTCGCGGCGATGTGTTCGTCGGACCACCTAGTCGCCATGCTGCGCATCACGGCCAATGCCTCCTCTGGAGTGCGGCAGCCATGCTCACCGGAACGCGGCTTGATGACCTTCACCTGCGAATGCTGTCCGCCGCGCCAATGGATCGTCAGCACAACTTCGCGGGCCGCGTCGTCGACATCGGCAACGATGTCTTTGACGAGGGAACGCAGCAGCTGCTGTCGCGAGCGCATCGTCACACCCGGCGCGTTCCACGCACCGGCAAGATCCTCTGCCAAGCCGGACAAGTCGGGCTTCGCCGTCGCCTGCTTCTGTTCGACTGCGTTCAAGCGCTGCTCACAGGCGAGCACGCGTTGCAACGCGGTCTCCCAGGACTTCTCGAGTTGCGCGGCGATCAAGCGGTTGACCGGATCGCAGGCTGCATAACGGCGCTCTGCGAGCGTGGCGTCGTAGCGCGCCTGCTGCAGCTCGAGTTCCGAAATGCGTCGTTGATCAGCCTGGACTTCAATGTGCCTCCGTTCGGCGTGCAGAGCAGCTTCTATGGCCAGAGGCTCGACCGAACGCAACAGTTCCCGGGCGACCGCTTCGTCGGGCCGACGGCCGCCAAATGTGAAACATCGCGGCTGCGCGAACTGCAGGTTGGGACGGTCGCATCGGTACACTGCCTGAGGCACCCCGCGCCCTACGTAGGCGACCACAAGACGTCGACCGCAACGTCCACAGGACAGCATTCCGGCGAGCAAGGCCCGGCCGCCGCGCCCTGACTTCGCGCCATCAACTTTACCGTAGGCATTGAAGGCAAGCTGCTTCTGATTGCGCTCGAACTCGGCCCAGTCGATGTATGCCTCATGGTGGTCCTTGAGCATCACATCCCACTGATCGATCGGCTTGCCGTGCTTATAGGTCTTGCGCAGCCGACCGTCCACCAGTGTCGTGCGCTTCTCAGTCTTACCGTACACGTAGACCCCGGCATAAAACGGATTCTTGAGCACCGAGATCACGTTGCGATAGCGGATCGGTGTCCAGTCGAAGCTCACCATCTTCTTGCCGTCCGAGAGGCGCGGGAAATGGACCTCCTCGGTCGCGAGCGACAGCATCACCTGGCGCGCGCTGCCGAGCTTGCGGAACCGCTCGAAGATCAACCGGATAGTCTCCTGCAGGCGGATGTCCGGATCAAACCCGAGCCCGATCTCCCTATGCCAAACATAGCCGATAGGCACGCTGATTCGCAGTTCGCCACGATGGGCCTTGGCACGGGCGGCCTCGAACATCCTCGCGCGGAGCACACCGAGTTCGAACTCGCTGATGCTGCCCTTCATGCCTAGGAGAAGTCGGTCGTTGGGGCGACATGGGTCGTAAACACCGTCGAGGTCGATGACACGGGCTTCGACCAAGCCACAGAGCTCCAGCAGGTGGTGCCAGTCGCGCCCGTTGCGAGCAAGTCGTGAAGCATCGAAGCACAGGACGGCGCCGACTTCGCCGGCGCAAAGCCATGCCACGAGCCGATCGAACCCGGCCGCGCCACCATGCCGCTGGCGGATCGACCCAGGTCGTCGTCGATGACTTCCACCTGGGCGAATCCCCGGCGCCGGGCCTCCGCCACAAGGTCGTACTGGCGGCGTTTACTCTCCAGGTTGGTCTGGACCTGTGTCTGCGTGGATTGGCGCACGTAGACGACGGCCTTGCGACGAAGCACGGCGGCTGGCAATAGGTCAGAGTTGCTCATCGTCAGCCTCCCTTGGTGGAGCGCCGGCGGCCTGCAGCAGCACGACCGCCATCTGCGCGATCACGTTCAATCGTTCGCTCGGAGTCATGCCCTGGAGGACAGGGGACTCGAACGCGATGCTCAATTGACGATGTGACTGTGGCGGTGCCGATGTCGTCAAGGTTCGGCGCAGTCTGGAAACCTGGGTCATGGCGCTGCTCGTGGGTGTGATGAACACCCGCGCAGCTTCGCCGAAGTCCTTGCCGCAAGAGGAGCACGTGCAACTCGTTAAGCGCATCCAGCGCGACACGCGGCGCACCGAGTTCCATGGGCGCGCAGACCGTGGGGCTGAGCATCCACGCGGCAACGACGATGACGATCCCAGGACCGACTTCTACGTGAACGACCTCGCCGTTGGCGCGCTGCTCGCTGTATTGCCGCCTGACGCGACGCCCATAAAGGGGATGCCAGCGATAGAAGACTTCAACTTCTTGCCCGACATGGGCAGAATGACCGGGCGATTGCCGTTGGCAGGAACAACTACCTTTTCATGGGGTCGGATGCTGGCGGTGAGAGGGCCGCAGCGATCTACAGTCTGGTTGAGTCAGCCAAGCTGAACGGGCTCGATGCGCGAGGTGCTCGCCCGCATCGCTGACCATCCGATCAACCGCATCGACGAGTTGCTGTCGTGGAACATCGGCGGACCGCGCGTCGGGCAACAACTGGCAGCCTGAACCGAACCAGTGAGGCTGAGCAACGAAGGAAGATGCGGTGAACCTGCAAAGCACCGACCTCAAGCTGATCGATGCGCTGAACAACGCGACGAGCCTGGAGCTGTTCCAGCTGAGCACCATCATCAAGCGCCTGCTGGCCGATCCACGAAGGATCATTGCCGTGCGCACGAACATGAATCTGGGGCAGTGCGTGCGCTTCCTGGACTGGCGCGACGGTCAGATGCGCCACGGCAAGGTCGTGGCCATGAAGGACACGCAAGTCACGCTGCACGAAGAGGAGACACGGCGCGAATGGAAGCTGCCCTATGCAGCCGTCGAGCCGCCGATGGTCACTGAACGGCCAGTACCTACAGCGCCGCCGAAGCCATCGCCAGTTGCAGCGTCACGCGCAGACTTCCGTGGCGGCGAAAAGGTGTCGTTCGACGACAAGTACCTGCAGCCCCAGGTAGGCACCGTGGTTCGCATCAACCAACGCGCGGCCACCGTCGACACCGGAAACGGCCACTCATGCCGAGTGCCTTTCCACATGCTTCGACGCGTGCTCGACATCTGAGTATCTGATCGCTGTCGATCAGGCAACGTCAAGAGGGTGTTGAGTCCACGCTTACTCCTCACGCAATGGGCAGTGCCTTGCGCCCCGCATAGCCGGCATAAGCCGCTTGCACGCCGATGTCGCCCTCGATGCGCAGCGCCTCGTTCCACTTGGCCATGCGCTCCGACCGCGCGAACGAACCGACCTTGAGTTGTCCGGCATCCCATCCGATAGCCAAGTGCACGATGGCCACGTCTTCCGTCTCGCCGGAGCGGGCCGACACCACCCTGCCCCACTGCGCGTCGCGCGCCACTTCCATCGCCGCGCGCGTCTCGCTCACGGTGCCGGCCTGGTTGGGCTTGAGAAGCACCGCGTTGCACGACTTGTTTGCGATGGCCTCGCGCACCAGCTGCGCGTCGGTCACCAGAAAGTCGTCGCCGATGACCTGCACGCGGTCGCCCACCGCGGCTGTGAAGGCGCGCATGCCCTCGGCGTCGTCCTCGGCCACGGGGTCTTCCACCGACAGGATCGGATAGCGCGCCACCCATCCTTGCAGCACGTCGAGCCACTCGCCGGTGTCATAGCTGCGCTGCTCCAGACCGAGCGTGTAGCGCCCCTTGCCGCCGAACTCGGAGGCGGCCACGTCGAGCGAAATGGCCATCTGGTCGTGCCTGAAGCCCGCGGCGTCGATAGCTCGCGTGAGCATCTCCAGCGCTTCTTCGTTCGACTTGAAATCGGGCCACCAACCGCCCTCGTCCGCGACGCCGCAGCGGCGCCCCGCACGATCCATGAGCTCGCCGGCGGCGCGGTACACCTCGGCCGTCATCACCATCGCCTCGTCGAAGCTGGCCGCGCCGACGGGCATGACCAGAAAGTCCTGGATGTCGACGCGCCGTCCGGCATGCGCGCCGCCGCCGAAGATCTGGATTTCGGGCAGCGGCATGCGCACCGCCCGGTCGCCCGCAAGGTGGCGCCACAGCGGCACGCCCGCGCTGGCCGCCGCGGCATGTAGCACGGCCAGCGAGGTCGCGATGGTGGCGTTGCCGCCCAGCGCCGACTTGGTCGGCGTGCCGTCCAGCGCAACCAGTGCGTCGTCCACCGCCTGCTGGTCCATCGCATCCATGCCGACGATGCATTGCGCGATCGGCCCGTTCACGTTGGCCAGCGCCAGCGACACTCCGAAGCCGCCGAGCGCGCCGCCGCCATCGCGCAGGTCCACCGCCTCCCGGCTGCCGCGCGAGGCGCCGGCGGGGGCCACGCCACGCCCGCGCCCGCCGTTGCGCAGCACCACGTCGACCTCCACTGTCGGGCGGCCGCGCGAATCCCAGATGCGACGGGCGATTACTTGCTGGATCAGTGTACTCATGACGAAAGGCTCCACCTCTGGATGATGTCGGACAGGCGCCGCGCGGGCTCCCGCAGCAGCGAAGCGGCCACCCGACGCACGCGTTCGCGATCGGGCTCGGCCGTGATGTATTCGGCCGGCGACTTGCCGTCGATGCGCGCGAGCAGCAAGCCGCCCAGCAGCGCGGCGCAGCGCGCCTCGAAGGCCGCGGCGGGCTCCCAGCGCACGCCGGGCAGATAGCTGGCAGCCAGCGCCTCGAAACAGCGCAGAAAATCGCTGGTGATCGCCGGCCTTGCCGCCGATTTGAGCAGCATGTGGTTCAGGCAAAAAGCTAGGTCGAAGGCCGGGTCGCCGTACCAAGCGCATTCGGCGTCCAGAAACACCGGCCCCTGCGGCCCGACGAGAATATTCTTGGGGCTCACGTCGCCATGCACCAGTGCGCGCCGGGTCTGCGCCGTGACCTGCACCAGCCGGTGCAGTGCCTGCGCGTACTCGGGGTGCTTGCGCGCCGTTGCCTCGAAGTAGGGCTCCAGGCGCAGCGCATGAAAGCTTAGGTCGTTGGCGAAGCGAGTTGCCAGAGACGGGTCGTCGGAAGTCGCAGCGTGGATCGCCACCAGCGCTTGCCCCACGCCGCGCGCGGTCTCGGGGTCTGCATGGCCGTCGAGCAGCTGCGTCTTCCACACGGGAAAGTCCGCCGGCTCCAGGTAGGCCATGGCAAAGGCGTTGTCCTGCGCGTCGTCCCCCAGCACGGCGGGCACGGCGTGCGGGACGATTTGGCGGGCCACCCGCATCCACGCGACCTCGGCCCGATTGCGCTCCACGGGCGCTTCCCACAAGGCTGCCACCTTCAACTGGGGCAACGCGCGCTTCATGCACAGCGGGCCGCCAAGCGTGTCCACACGCACGATCAGCGACGAGACCCCGCCGGTTAGCGGCGTGATGTCCGGCGTTTCGCCGGGCCGCAGCAATTGCATGCGACCAAGGGCCTCGCACAACGCGCGCGATGCATCCGGATCGAGTTGCATTGCGGTCATGGGTAGGCCAACCGGTCGAGCAGCGAGCGAAGCGAGGAGCTGGCCATTGTCAGTCCCGCCGCGTGCGAAGCAGCATGCAAAGAAAGAAGCCCAGCACCGGCCCCGCAGCCAGCGCCAGCAACGCCATCGAGAAGCTGCCCGTGCTCTGCTTCACCGCGCCCACGAGGTAAGGCCCGATCACGCCGCCGAACTGCGCGAAACCGTTGATGGCCGCCAACCCGCCCGCCGCCGCCATACCGGTCAGAAACTGCGCCGGTAAGGTCCAGAAGACGCCCAGGATGGCCCATAGGAAGAAAGCGCTGCAGCACAGCAGCATCAGTGACACCAACGGTGAGCTCACCAGCGCGCTCGCCGCCAGGAACAAGCCGCCGAACAGGCCCGACAGCGCCGTATGGAACTTGCGCTCGCCTGTGCGGTCGGAACTGCGCGCAAGGAGTACCAGTCCGAGCGCCGCGAAGACGAACGGAATCGTGGCCACGAAGGCCGTCTGCGCATTGGTGAATTGCCCCACGCTCTTCACGATCTGCGGCAGCCACAGCACCACGCCGTAGATGGCGATGCCGTTGCACAGGTAGATGAGCGTCAGCAGCCACACGCGCACGTCCTTGAACACCGCGGCCAGTGAGAAATGGCCGCCGGTGTCGCTGATTTCGGCGCGCTCCCTGTCCAGCACGTTCACGAGCCAGGCACGCTCGTCGGGTTTGAGCCACTTGCGGTCCTGCTCGGGGCGATCCACCAGGTAGAAGAACGTCACGACGCCCATCACCACCGCGGGCAGGCCCTCGAGCACGAACATCCATTGCCAGCCCGACAGCGACATCCAGCCATGGCTGAGCGACAGCAACGCACCCGACAGCGGCCCACCGATGACCGTGGAGAGCACCGTGGCTAGCATGAAGCCTGCCACCGCCTTGCCGCGCTCCTTGCGCGGGAACCAGTAGCTTAGGTACAGCAGCACGCCGGGAGCAAAGCCCGCCTCGGCCACGCCGAGCAGGAAGCGCATGGCATAGAAGCTGCTCTGGCCCTGCACCGCGGCCATGCCGCACGAGATGATTCCCCAGGTCACCAGGATGCGCGCAATCCAGATGCGCGGGCCCACCTTGTGCAGGATCATGTTGCTCGGCACCTCAAAGAAGATGTAGCCGAGAAAAAAGATGCTCGCGCCCAGGCCGAATGCCTTCGGGTCGAAGCCCAGCTCCTGGTTCATCGTCAACGCGGCAAAGCCGATGTTCACGCGGTCGAGGTAGTTAATGATGAAAAGAAAGAAGCAGTACCAGACGATGTGCCGGTTTAGTTTCTTCATGACGCGGGACTTGATCTGCGCGTCGGCGCCGCTGCCGCCGGCGTGCAGGTCGCCGGCCCGGAAGTCCGGGCTGGCGCCAGCGGCCGGGTAGGTGGATGAGGAGTGCTGCATGGTTGTCTTGTCTCGTTGTATTTCTATTTGCTTTTTCTCGGCGTGCCGGCTCAGTACGTCGCGCGCCCGCCGGACAGGTCGAACACCGCGCCGGTGGTGAACGAGTTGTCCTGAGACACCAGCCAGCACACCATCGCCGCTATTTCCTCGACCGTCACGAAGCGCCCGCGCGGAATCTTCGACAGCATGTAGTCGATGTGCTGCTGCGACACCTGCTCCAGGATGCGCGTCTTGGCCGCGGCCGGCGTGATGCAGTTGACGGCCACGTTGCGCGAGGCTGTCTCCTTGCCCAGGCTCTTGGTCAGCGCGATGACGCCCGCCTTCGAGGCGCTGTAGGCCGCCGCGTTCGGATTGCCTTCCTTGCCGGCGATGGACGCGATGTTCAGGATGCGCCCGTAGTCGCGCGCCACCATGCCCGCCACCAATGCGCGGTTGACGTTGAAGCAGCCGTTGAGGTTTATGTCGACCACGTTGCGCCATTCGGCCGGGTCGTAGTCGGCCACGCTCCTGGAGGCACCGGCGATGCCCGCGCTGTGCACCAGGATGGCCACCGGGCCTTGCGCGCCTTCGGTCGAGGTCAGCGCGGCGTCGACCTGCTGCGTCGCACGGATGTCGACGGTTGCGGTGTGCACATGGTCAGAGTTGAGGGCCTTGCGCGCCGTCTCCAGAGCGGCGGCGTCCACGTCCCAAAGCGACACCTTGGCGCCTCCAGCCAGCAGCTGCAGCGCCACGGCATAGCCGATGCCTTGCGCACCGCCGGTGACGACGGCGGTGCGTCCTTCGAAGTTGTATCGGTTCATGTGTTCGTTTCGTATAAGAAAAAGGGCTCAAGCGTCCACGGTGCGCTGCTGCTGCTCGCCGAGCCCGGCGATGCCCAGGCGCATGGTCTGGCCCGCGCGCAAGAACACGGGCGAAGGCTTCACGCCCGCGCCCACGCCGGGCGGCGTGCCGGTGGAAATGACGTCGCCCGGGTGCAGCGTCATGAAGCGACTCAGGTAGGCCACCAGCGCCGGCACGCCGAAGATCATCGTGCGCGTGCTGCCGTTCTGGAAGCGGCGCCCGTCCACCTCGAGCCACAGGTCCAGAGCATGCGGGTCGGGCACCTCATCGGCGGTTACCAGCCACGGGCCGATCGGGCCGAAGGTGTCGCAGCCCTTGCCCTTGTCCCAGGTGCCGCCGCGCTCGAGCTGGTATTCCCGCTCGCTCACGTCGTTAATCACGCAGTAGCCGGCCACGTGCGCCATGACGTCGGCCTCTTCGACGTAGCTGGCGGTCTTGCCGATGACCACGCCGAGCTCGACCTCCCAGTCGGTCTTGAGCGAGCCGCGCGGAATGCGAACGTCGTCGTTTGGCCCGACTACCGCCGACAGCCACTTGCTGAAGACCACCGGCTCGGCCGGGACCGCCATGCCCGCCTCGGCCGCGTGGTCGGCGTAGTTCAGCCCGATACAGATGAACTTGCCGATGCCAGCAACGCAGGGGCCGATGCGCGGGTTGCCATGCACCGGCGGAAGGCCCGACACGTCGAGCGCACGCAACTTCTGCAGTGCCGCCGCATCCAGGGCAGCGCCGTCGATGTCCGCCACGTGCGCGCACAGGTCTCTCAGGCGGCCGGCTTCGTCGAGCAGGCCCGGTTTCTCATGGCCCGGCGGGCCATAGCGCAATAGCTTCATTGCTGTCTCCTTGTTGCGCCCAATTCTGGAAGTCGCGCCCGATGCTGCATAGTGACAGCTTCTGATCTGGCGATAACCAACAGCTATACCCTCATGATTTCGAGCCTCTCCTCCATCACATCGCGGCTTCGGTTTCGCCAACTGGCGCTGCTGGTTTCACTGGAGGAGCACGGCTCGCTTCACCGGGCGGCAGAACACCTGGGCATGACCCAGCCGGGGCTCACCAAGGCCTTGCACGAGATCGAAGCGACCTTCGGCATGGAACTTTTCGTTCGCTCGCCCAAGGGCATCGTGCCGAACGACCTGGGCCGCTGCGCCATTCGCTATGCGCGCCTGATCGGCTCCGACCTGTCCCACCTTCGCCACGAGATGCAGGGCGTCTTGCGCGGCAGCGGCGGCCGCCTGGCGGTGGGCGCCATCACCGGGGCCATGCACGAAGTGTTGGTCGGCGCGCTGACCCTCTTGCGCGCGGAGCAGCCGGCGCTGTCCATCGAGGTGCGCGAGGGCACCAGCCTCGAGTTGCTCAACCTGCTCAACGAGGGCCGCCTGGACGTTGCGCTGTGCCGTACCAGCGTGGCGCCGCAGCCTGCGCAGTTCGACTGCGAGATCCTGATCCAAGAGAAAGTGGCCATTGCCGTCGGCCCCGCGCACCGGCTGGCGAAGGCCCGACGCGTGAGCCTCGAGCAGCTGGTGTCCTCGCACTGGATCGTCTACCCCGACAACATGCCGATTCGAAAGGTGCTGGAGCGCGAGTTCCGCGAGGCCGGCCTGCCGTTTCCGGCGTACCCGACCGAAACCGCATCGACCTTCGGCACCATTCTTTTCCTGCAGCAAGACCCGCAGGCTGTCGCTCTGATGGCGAGCACAACGATGGACTTCTGCGTCGAACGCGGCATCGCATGCCGGCTGCCGCTGGCCATCGCTTCGCGCCACGAGGACTACGGCGTGGTCACGCGGCGCGGCGCCGCCTTGTCGATGGCCACGCGCATGCTGGTGGAGATCGTGCGGCAGCAGGCAGAACGCCAGGCGCGCTCGGACAGTTTGCTCTCGAGCGGGTAGTCGCTGGCAGCGGCTTACTCAAAGTAGCAAGACGGTAAAAGGCAAACGGCAAACGGCAAAGGGTTTCCCTGTTTGCAGGGCAATGCAAGGGTTCGAGATTGCATGCGTACGCACACCATTCCTCAGCCCCTTGCAAACCCTTCCACCTTCATACCCACGAGCTCCGACGCCGCAATTCCACGCGATTCAGTAGAGCCCCGTGAGCCCCCATCGCATCGCCGCGAGTGGCCTGCTATTCCCCGAATGACCGGTTGCCATGCCCGACGACAGCATGACTCTTTGCGAGATCGCCCGCGGCACTGTGTCGCGTGTGACCTCCGACGGCCAGGTCTCGGTGTTGGCCGAGACCGGCGGCGGCCCCACGGCGTGGCGCTCGGCCCCGACGGCGCGCTCTATGTCTGCAACAACGGCAGCATGCGCTGGCCGGCCCCACGGGCGGGCGAGTGGCTACGCCCTCTGCACGGCACGCCGGCCGACTACCGCGTCGGCAGCATTCAGCGCGTCGACCTCCACAGCGGCGAGGTGCGCACGCTGTACACGCACTGCGGCGAGGTGCCGCTGTGCGGCCCGACGACCCGGTATTCGACCAAAGCGGCGGCTTCTACTTCACCGACTCAGGCAAGACCCGCGAGCGAGACCGCGACCTCGGCTGCGTCTACTGCGCGCGCGCCGACGGCTCGCGGATCGTCAAGGTGGTCGAACGCACCCTAAACCCAAACGGCATCGGCCTCTCGCCCGACAAGCACACGCTGTATGTGGCCGAGACAGAAATTGCTCGGCTGTGGTCCTTCGGCATCGAAGCGCCGGGCGGGCTCGCGGCCCAGGACTCGCCGGCGCCGCACGGCGGCCGGCTGGTGTGCGGCGTGGGCGGCTATCAGCGCTTCGACAGCCTCGCGGTCGAGCCGGCGGCAACATCTGCGTGGCCACGCTGGTCACGGGGCGCATCACCGTCATCTCGCCCGAGGGTAAGGTGGTGCGCGAGGTGGCCATGCCCGACCCGCAGACCACCAACCTGTGCTTCGGCGGCGCTGGGCTGTCGACCGCGTGGATCACGCAGTCGTTCACCGGCACGCTGATCGAAATGCCCTAGCCCACGCCGGGCCTGGCGCTGAACCAATAAGCGTGCGCATGACCGACCACATCACACCAGACGCCAGCAGCTGCGGCGCCTGCGATACCTACGAGGTCTTCGCGATTCGTTATGCCGGCATGCAGCGCAGACGCATCGACAACTTCATCGGCATGGACGTGACGACGGCCCGGCCGCGATGGACTTCTACGTGTGGCTGCTGCGCTCGTCCCAGCGCACCATCCTGGTCGACACCGGCTTCACCGCCGCCACCGCCGCCGCGCGCAAGCGGGTGCTGGACTGCTACCGCTGCCCCATCGATACACTGGCGCGACTCGGGGTGGACGCGGCCACCGTCACCGACGTGGTGCTAACGCACCTGCACTTCGACCACGCCGGCAACCTCGCCAAGGGCTTCAATCAGCAGTGTCTTCTCCCGGTTGGACAGGCTGCAGGTCAACGCCCAGGCCTTTTTTAACAGTTCATTGGCCCTGTTCAAGAGGTCCTGCTCAAGGCGAAGCTGCCTGACTTCACAGCGCAGCGACTCAATAAAGCGGAAGTTATGCAACCACGGCCGGATTGTCCTGGACATGCAAGATTCCCGGGATTCGCAAATGATCGTGCGCATGCTCGACCGTCATCGCTCCAACAGCTGAAAGGCCTTTGTGAAGAAATCGTCTGTGCCGAAGTTGCCCGATTTGAGGGCCATGTGCACGCCCTTACCCTCCGCAGCCTCTGCCTGCACATGCGTCCAAGGTACGCCAGGATCGATCTGAGGACCGATCCGCATTTGCGTCACGCCGAGCTCATGCACACAAGCGCCCGATGTTTCGCCGCCTGCGACCACGAGCTGGCGAACGCCTCTCTGGACGAGTCCACGAGCGATGGCCGCGATGGTGCGCTCCACCATGGCCCCAGCCTTCTCAACGCCGAGCCGCGATTGAACGGCTTGGATGGCGTCACTTTCGGCTGTGGAATAGACAAGGACCGGCCCGTCCGCCATGAGCGGTTCTGCCCAGGCAAGCACCTCGGAGCTAACGTCGAACCCGGAAGCGATCCGCAATGGATCGATGGCCATGGCCGGACGCCCCGTCTTGATGAAGGCCAGGACCTGGCGATTGGTGGCCAGCGAGCAACTACCGGACACCACAGCCTGCAAGCCCTCCGCAAGCGGTAATTCGCTGGCGCGCGAGGACGGCTTGATGCCGAAATTCGCCGGCATGCCAATGGCCAGGCCAGAACCCGCCGTGACCAGCGGAAGGTTGTTGAGTGCGGCTCCGATCCCGATGAGATCCTCGTTGCTCAGGGCATCGACAACCGCAATGTTTACCCCCTCGGCGCGCAATATCGCGATGCGTTCGCGCACCGCTTCGGCACCACGCGCCACCACCGAATGGTCGATCAATCCGACCTTGCGCCTGGTCTGGCGCTGAAGCACTCGAACTAGGTTCGGGTCGGTCATCGGCGTAAGCGGATGGTGCTGCATGCCACTCTCATTGAGCAGTACGTCGCCGACAAACAGATAGCCTTTGAACACAGTGCGCTTGTTGTCGGGAAACGCCGGCGTGGCGATGGTGAAGTCAGTGCCAAGCGCGTCCATCAACGCTTCGGTGATAGGGCCGATGTTGCCGCGCTCTGTACTGTCGAAGGTCGAGCAATACTTGAAGTAGATCTGCCGAGCTCCTTGCCCTTGCAGCCATTCAAGTGCCTTGAGCGACTGCTCGACGGCTGCCCAGGGCTCGATAGTGCGCGACTTCAACGCCACGACCACCGCATCGGCTTGCGTTGCAAGCGGTTCGGTAGGAACGCCGATCGTCTGAACCACCCTCATGCCGGCACGCACAAGATTGTTCGCCAAGTCCGTCGCGCCCGTGAAGTCGTCAGCGATCGCTCCCAGTTTGAGCACTCCTAAGCCTCCATCAGCACATGCGTGCGCACGGTTTTCTGAACGATCCAATCGCACACCTGGGTGTCGAAGGCGCGAAAATGCGGCGATGCCAAATGCGCAGCGATCGCGGCAGCATCTTCGTAAAGCTCGTAGAGGAAAAAAACGCCCAGTGCCGCGGGATCGCGGCACACGTCGAAGCGGCTGCACCCCGGCTCGTCGTTCAGGGAGCTTGCCGCGTTCTGCGTAACGGCGGCGGCGAAGGCGTCGGCCTGCTCCGGCTTGATGTGGAAATCAACAAGTAGTGCGTGTGTCATGAGTCTGCATTCAATCCAGGCTGAGTTTGGCCTTTGTGGCCAAAGCGCTAAACTTTTCCATTTCGGACTTAATCTGGGCGCTCATTTCCGCGGGCGTGTTCCCAACCGGTTCAGCACCCATGTCGTGCCATTGTTTCCTTACCTCTGGCGTCGCCAGGATCTTGGCCGAATCCGAATAGATCTTGTCGATCACCCGCTCGGACGTGCCTGCGGGCGCCATGAGGCCGAACCAAGTGGCGATGTCAAATCCCGCTAAACCCGATTCCGACAGTGTGGGGACGTCCGGCAGTGCCGAAGACCGGCTTGCCGTAGCCACCGCCAGCGGGCGTACCTTGCCGGCCTTGATCAATGGCAAGCAAGATGCGACCGTGTCGAACATCATGGTGATCTGGCCACCCATCAGATCGACCAGCGCCGGGCTGCTGCCCTTGTACGCCACGTGCAAGACATCGGTGCCGGCCATGTCGTTGAATTGTTCCCCGATCAGATGGTGGGCAGTTCCGGCACCGGTGCTGCCGTAACTCAGTTTGCCAGGCTGCGTCTTGGCCTGGGCGATGAGTTCCTTCACGTTCTTGGCCGGGTTGCTGGCCGAGACGATCAACACGTTGGGCACGACCGCCAGGACGGTGATAGGGGCGAGATCCTTTTCAAAGTCGTAGGGCAGCTTCTTGTAGACCTTCTGGGCGATCGAATGGTGGACGGCGCCCATGAGCAGCGTGTAGCCGTCGTGCGGGGACTTGGCGACATAGTCAGCGCCCAGCGTGAGGCCGGCGCCAGGCTTGTTCTCAATTACCACGGGCTGTCCCCAGGCGATCGACAGCTTCTGACCCATGGCCCGGGCGATCTGGTCCGTGCTGCCCCCCGGGGGCGATGGCACGATGATCCTCACCGTCTTGCTTGGCCATACCGGAGTTTGGGCTTCGGCCCGGCTGGTCAGGGGAACTGCCAAGGCGAGAGTGGTTGCCGTCGCAACAGCGACAGCGTCAAGGAAGCGCTTCATGATTTGTCTCCGTCTGAACTTCAGAAAGGTGATCGGCGAGCCTCTGACGGGCTCTGCTGCACCGAGCTTCAGCGTGCGCGGACTGCCGCTACCACTGCTTCGGTGATTGCGGCGGTGCCATGCGTGCCGCCGAATTCCATGGGTCGAACCTGTTGAGAGGCGAACACCTGCTCGACTGCGCGTTCGATCAGCTTGGCGCCGTCTGCGAGAGCAGTGTCCCCGCTGCGCATTGCGAGCCACTCGAGCATCATGGCCGCAGACAACAGCATCGCCGTCGGGTTGGCCTTGCCCTGGCCCGTGATGTCCGGCGCGGTGCCATGGGCGGGCTGAAAGAGTCCGTGCTTGTCGCCGATGTCGCCGGAAGGTGCCATGCCCATGCCGCCGACCAATGCCGCGATGAGGTCCGAGAGGATGTCGCCAAACATGTTCTCCGTTACGAGCACGTCGTAGGTCCATGGCTTCATGACCAAATTCAGCGCCATTGCGTCCACGTAGCCGCTGTCTGCGTTGACGCCCGCATGCCGGCCGGCCACCTCGTCGAACACCTTCCGGAAGAAGGCCATCGAAGCGAAGACGTTAGCCTTGTCGATGTTGGTCACGCGACCGGGACGGTTCAGACGTTGAGCGCGTTCTTCTGCCAGCCTGAAGGCGAATTCGCAAATGCGTTCCGTCCCTTTGCGCGTGATCCGCATGGTGTCGTACACCTCTTCGTCGCCCCGAACGTCACCCCGGCCACGCGCGTAGAAGAGACCTTCCGTGCTTTCGCGCACCAGGACGAGATCGATCTGCTCGGCCTTCGGGTTCGAAAGGGGCGTTGGAAGCCCTTTGAACGTACGGATCGGGCGAACGCCGGCGTAGAGGTCGAAGTGCATCCGAAGGTCGAGCTGCGGAATGATCTCGGTGCCATCTGCACCTCGCACGTGAGGCAGGCCCATGGCCCCAAAGAGGATGGCGTCGGCGCTTTCGCATTGCCGCAGCGTTTTTTCGGGAAGCGCGACGCCACTGTCGAGGTAGTGCTGGGCACCTGCAGGGAGCCACTCCATTGCGAAGGATCGGCCAACGCGTGTCTGAACAACCTCCAGAACGGCCTGAGCGGCATGCATGACTTCTGCGCCGATGCCGTCGCCAGGCAGGACGGCGATGCGATAGTTTTTTTCCATTTGATCTCAATAGGTTGAAGACTAAGGAGCGCGCTGTGATCGCACCCTTCTTGATGGGCCGATGTGCGAGCGACAGATGCGGAGTTCCTAACGCATTGCATGGACCAGTGCCATGCCGATGGAAGGCACGTAGGTGATAACGAGCAGGATCGCGATGCTGATCATCATTTGCGGTATCAGCGCCCGAACCACCGAGGCCATGCCCACCCCCGCAAGCCGCGCCCCCACCATGAGCGTGCCCCCGACAGGAGGGGTGTACAGGCCAATCGCCAGATTGCAGGTCATGATCAAGCCGAGGTGCACCGGATCGATCTGAAACGCAGCGGACAACGGCATCAAGAGTGGCGCTGCCAAAATCACTGCAGGCACAGGCTCTATGAAGCAACCCAGCGCCAGCATGGCCAGGTTCACCATCAACAGGAACATCCATGGCGTCGAAGCGTAATGCTTGACCAATTCTGCGATCTGCGCGGGCACTTGTTCGACCGTGATCAGCCATGCCAGACACGAGGTAGCTCCAATCACGACCATCACCACGGCACTGGTTGTAAATGACTTAAGGAACAACGCCGGCAAGTCGCGCGGCTTCAAGTCCTTGTAGACCACCATTGACACGAACAGCCCGTAGGCAGCGGCTACTGCGGCGGCTTCAGTCGGTGTGAAGTAGCCCGACCAGATACCGCCCAGAATGATGACGGGCATCAACAGCGCTGGAAACGCGGACCGAAAAGCGTCCCAGATTTCGCGACCCGACGCTCGTACATCGCCGTTGTCGCATCCGCTTTTCTTGCCAACCCATATGCAAGTCAACGACAAGCCCATCGCGAACACTACCGCTGGCACCACGCCGGCCAGGAACAGGTCGCGCACCGATGCGCCCGAGACAAACGCAAAGACCAGCATCGGAATCGACGGGGGCATGACGATGGCCAGCGTGCCTGCAGTCGACATGAGCGCGCCAGAGAACGCTGGTGTGTAGCCTTTGCGGATCATTGCCGGCGTCATGACCGATCCGATGGCAGCAGTGTCGGCAATGGCAGATCCCGAAACACCCCCGAAGATCAGGCAGGACGCCACGGTCGAGATACCAAGTCCGCCGGGCAGGAACCCGAGCAATTTGGTGGCAAAAGTCACAATGCGCAAACCGACGCCGCCACGCGACAGGATCTCGCCTGCGAGCATGAACAGCGGCACTGCGATCAGCACAAAGGACTCGACGCCGCCGATGTAGCTGAGGAAGACCGATGTGAGTGGATGGCCCAAGTCGTGCCACCAGATCATGCCGGCTGTCGACAGCAGCAAGCCGTAAACAAGCGGCACACCCAGGAGGGTGGCTAGGACGAACACGCCGAAGGTTTCAAAGAGGATCATGGGTGTTGGATGCCGTAGCGTTCTTCGTTGGATTTGCCCTGTGTAATCTGAACCAGATCCCACATCACAAACACCATGGTGATCAGAGAGGCAACGGGCAATGCAAGGTACTGGGTACTCATGGGCCAGCCGAGCACTGTGAGCGTGCTCAGTTTCCCCGCATCCGCAATCCCAATGCCGTACCAGACCAGGAGGCCCAAAGTCACGAGCACTACCAACTGAATGGCGGCGTCTGCAATGCGCCGGGCCGGGCCGGCAAGTTTGCCCACCAACTCGTTAATGACCATGTGCGCGCCGCGACGCGTTGCGGCCGCGCCCCCCAGAAAAGTGACCCAGACCATGAGAAGTTCGCAAAACTCCGTAGTCCAGGCGATGTCGCCATCAAAGAAATTGTGAACAATCACGTTCATGAAAATCAGCGCCGCCATGGTGGCGCCGATCAACAGCACGCTCCAGTCGACCAGCCGAGCAAGCAGCGTGATGGGCCAGGGTGCCGGCGGATCGCGCGGCAGTACCGGGGTCGCCGCCGCGGACGCCACGTCGGTGCCCCGGTCCTCAGGGGCGAGGGAAGCTCGTTCCATCACGATTTACTTAGCGGGTACTTCGCGACGCACGGCTTCAGCGTCAGCAATGAACTGATCTACGTCGGCACCGTACTTCTCGCGCGCCTTGGCGTACACCGGTTTGACAGAGTCGCGGAAAGGTGCCAGATCAGGGCGTGCGATCTTTGCGCCCTTGGCCTGCATCTCGGTCAATTGCTTGTCGTCGTTCGACTTGATCTCGTTACGGCTCCAAGTTGACGACTCTGCCGCCGCCTTCACAACGGCCGCCTGGTCGGCAGGGCTGAATTTTTGCCACGTCTTTTCGCTGACGGTGAGCGGAATCGGGCTGTAGACGTGGTGCGTGAGCGTCACGTTGGGCGCCACCTCATAGAACTTGTTGGAGTAGATCGTGTCGATCGGGTTTTCCTGGCCTGACACGGCACCTTGCTGGATCGCCAGGTAAACCTCGGGCAGCGGCAGGATCACCACGTTGAAGCCGATCGCTTCCAGTGACCACCGCATCATTTCGTTAGGGAAGCTGCGCAACTTCTTGCCCTTGGTATCGGCGGGAGTGGCGATCGGGTCTTTAGTGGTCATGTCGCGAAAGCCGGCTTCCCAGGTCGACAGGAAGCGGAATCCCTTGGCCGGAGCCTTCGCGAATTGAGCCTTCAGCCACTTCGATTCGTCATACAATTTCCAGCCCTGCTCATAGTTTTCTACTAGATAGGGGAGCAGAGAAAGGTTAAGTGACGGGACGTGCGTGGCGTAGCTGCCCGTGCTCGACACCGTGAAGTCGATGCCGCCGAGCTGCAACTGCTCGATGGCCTTCGGGTCGTTCGCGAGTTGGCCAGCCGGATAGACCTGCACTTTGTAGCGTCCTTGCGTGTACTCCGCGACCTTCGCGGCGAACAGCTCCGCGGCCTTCTGGCGCGACCCACCGGGCTGGTCGGTGTGACTGAACTTCAGCAGCGTTTGTGCGCTTGCAGCGGCACCCCATGCCATGGCGGCGGCCGCGATTGCTGAAAAGAAATACTTCTTCATCTCTGTCTCCTTGCTCAGGTTGTTATTGACGTCTCGGGGGTGAAATTCGCCAGGGTCACTCGTTGGCCACTGACGTGCGATGCATAGATGGCCGCCTGCACGCGCAGGTTGGGCAAATAGTCGCGGGCTGCGTTCTCCAGCGGAGTGCCGGTCCGCAAGTGAGACAGCACATGGGCTTGCAGGCGCGTGCAGGCGCCACCAAATGCACCCGCGTCGCCGGCTTCGTACGGGTGTGCAGCTTCGCTGCCGTGGTGCGGCTTCCACCACAGACGCGCATCACCATCGAGGCGCAGCACGCCTTTTTCGCCTTCGAGCCACATCTCGCCCATGGTCCGGCGGGTGGAAAGGGCGACGTGGTCGTTGAGACGGTTGCCATCGAACAGACCAGTCGCGCTGTCTGCGAACTCGAAAATGATCAACCCGGCGTCTTCACCGGCAATGTGCGGGTTCAGCCTGCGCAGCCGAGCTGTCACAGCCTGAACCTCTCCCAGCAGGAAGCGGAAGGTGTCAATGAAATGCACGGCAGTTTCACGCACCAGAAACTGCGGCATTTGCTGGAAATAGGGTTGGCGATCAAGGTACGCCTGTGAGCCTTGCCCGTCGCCTGGCCGCAGTCGGAATGCAATGCCGTGCATGCGACCGAGCGCGTCGGCGTCAATCAGGCGCCGGCATTCGCGAAACCACGGCGCAAAGCGGAAATTCTCATGTACCACCAGCGCGGTTTGCTGTTCCTCGGCAAATTCTGTCAACGCGACCGCCTGTATCCAGTCGTTGCCGAATGGCTTCTGGCAGATGACGGGGATGCGTCTCGCCAAGGCCGCGCGCACCACCGGCGCCTGGGCTGCGGAAGGCAGCACCACGTCAACCAGCGTAGGCTTGACAGCATCGAACATGGCCTCGGCGTTGTCGTATGCGGCGCCCACGTCCATACGTTGTGCCAGTTCGCTGGCGCGCGCCATGTCCAGATCACAGAGTGCGATGACTGGGAAACCCGCGTCACGCCAGCCTCCGATTTGGAACTGCGCGAAATAACCCGCGCCGACCATGGCGATGCGCTCTGGTTTCACAGCCGTCTGATCACTGCGCATGCAATGTCGACCGGGCAGATGGTGCCGTCGGCGCCGCGCACCAGCGGCAAGCCCATGGCGCCAAACAGGATGGCATCTGCAGTGCGGGGCGGCACGCCTCGAGCGTCGATTCCGACCATGCCAAAACGTTGTCGAGCACGGCGATCATCAATTCGCTTCCGACCCGTTACCTGGAAGGGCTGCGATGGAAAGGTCTGGCAGGTCATATGGTCTCTAGGTCTTTACATTTGCGCCAGCTTGAAGTGCTCAAAGATCGCCAGGAGCTCCCTGCTGGCACGTTCCCGATGCGCGCGCGTGACACGCGCCACACCTTCGGAGTCGCCAGCGCGCAATCGCTCCACCATCTGAATGTGCTCAAGAGTCGAACTGACCGGCTTGGGCCGCAGCCGAAGGCTGAACATGCGCGCACGATGGGCGCGGTCCCAATAATTTAGGACGGTGGCTTGCAATTGCCTGTTGCCCGCCAAGTCGAGCAGGTGCGCATGAAAGCGCTCGTCGGCGCTAGCCCACGCGTCCAGGTCGTCCAACTTGAGTGCGGCATCCATTGCGGCAGTGGCTTCTATCAGTGGCGCCAGCTCCGCTTCGCCTGGTTTGCGCCGCGCCAGCAATTCGACCGCAGTGCATTCGAGCGCCGTGAGAATTTCATAAATCTCGCGCATGTCGACTGGCGACACAGGCAGGACGCGCATTCCGTGGCGGGGAATCACTTCGACAAGTCCTTCGTTCTGCAGGCGAAGCAACGCCTCACGCACCGGGGTACGACTCATGCCCAAAGCGAGCGCCACTTCCTGCTCCAACGCGCGGTGGCCGGGCGGCCAAATGTTGTCAAGAATGCGTCTGCGCACCTCGGTGTACGCCGCATCCATCAGCGACAAAGCGGGTTGTAGAGCTACGTTCATGCATAGTTCCAGTGAATCGGGGGCACGCCTGCCACGGGCATGTGTACACAAGCGAGGCGGTCGCCGAGCAGGCAGCCGAACACAGCGATGCGCCGCTCGGGGCCCGCGAAGGCGATGCTGGAAATATTTCTCAACAGCCGCTGGCCGTCACGGTCGAGATGCGCGCGGTCCATCCTGTCCGCCAGATAAGCCGCTTCGACCCACGCCAAGTGCGCTGGATCGGCGTCCTCGATCCAGACGGTCTGCCTGCCGTCGGGCGCCACGCGAATCAACCGGTTGCTCACAATGCTGACGACCCACGCATGCCCTTCTTCGTCGAAGGCCAGTCCATCAGGGAACGTGCCTGCGCCGAACTCCGCCACCACTTCTTTTGCCCCCAGGGAGCCATCCGCGAGTAGCGCAAATCGCGATAGGCGACGCGCGAAAGTTTCGTTCACGTAGAGCCAGTCCCCGCCGGGGTGAATGGCCACCTCGTTGGTGTAACCCAGGCCGTCTGCCGCGATACGAGCTTCCCCGGAGGGCAGCACACAGACAATGAAACCGTCATTGCAACTGCGCCGGTAACCTAGGGAACGCGGCGTCTTGCGCGTGCTTACCGTGATCCAGGTGCGGCCGGCATGGTCCTGCGTGACGAAGTTGGTGGGTGGAAGCGGCGTGCCGTCGATCTCCAGCAGCCATGGCGTCACTTCTCCGTACCGAGTCAGTCGGTAGACGCCACCGGTTTCGGCGCCGAGGTGCGCAAGCAGGAAGCTGCCGTCCGCGAGCAATGCAATGCCATTGGGTCGCAGTGCGCCACCGTCTGGCAGTGTGCCCAGGTACAAGTGCTGAGTGCCATCCGGCAACAGGTGAGCCACGCCGCCGCGCCAGTCCGCAGAGAAGAGGTCGCCACGAACGTTCGCCAACACGCACTCAGGTCGATGAAAGCCCTCGCCCCTGAAGCGAACAGATTTCGCCGCGTCGAAAGAGCCGGGCGCAGTGTCGTGCAGAAATAATGCATCCATTAATGCGTACGTTAACGCATGGGCAAAATTGTTCACTTATCGTTTGTCCTGAGGAGAAGCCGATGAATTTGACCCAATGCGACTCAACTGCGCACCGCTCGGCGCCACGGGCTGGAACCCCTACACCGACCGGGTGCGCATGGTCGTTCTCGACAGCAAGGACGCGACGCCGGCAACTGGCGCCCGCATGCACGCGACCTGCGACGCGACTGGGCCAAGGCGTTCGAGGGGCCGGTGCCGCACATCAGCGGCGTGGGCGTCGGCGCCGACACCGACAACACCTCCGACAAGGTCGATGCGTGGTTCAGCGACCTGCGCTTCGCCGCCAATCCATGAAGCGTCTTGTGCTGCTCGGCGGCGGGCACTCGCATCTAGCCGTCCTGAAGGACCTGGCCGGGCAGCCGCTCGGCGGCTGGCAGGTACAAATGCTGACTCCCTTCAGACGCCATCAGTTCGGGCAGCCCTTTGTCAAGCGCAGTGTCCCTGTCGCCCCAGATCACGCGCAGCGGCGATTGGATGCGAGCATGACAGGGGGTTGCGGCAGGCATGGCTCGGTACCAGTTATGCATGGCTGTCAGTGCGCCTTTTGGCTTCATGCCTCGCGATAGGAGTCCATTTCATCCCAAGTGCCGGGTACGCTGCTCCGCGTCAGCGTGGCTGCCAACAAGGCATGGTCGCCTGCTTTAAGTACCTGCTCTGGCAGACCGGAAACCTGGAAGAAACCGATGTAGGCGCTCCGCACAAACTGGAGTGGGTGCCAAGCGTGGGACGAAAGCGTGCCCGGGTGCGGCGCATTAATGATAAGCGTGCGCTCGACGTTTTCTGGAAACGAGCGGCCAGTTGTTATGCCACGATGCCGCCCCAGTCGTGGCCAACGAGCGAGAAGTGCTCGTGCCCCAGCGAGGCCGCCAGGGCAACGAGGTCCTTTGCCAACGTGTCCAAAAGGTAGTTACCAATGACCGGTAGTTTGGCGGTGAGTCCGTACCCGCGTTGATCGGGTGCCACCACCCGGTAGCCGGCCGCAGCCAGCGGCACGATCTGATGACGCCATGTGAACCAGAATTGCGGAAAGCCATGAAGTAACACGACCGGACCGTTGATAGGACCTGCCGTCGCCACATGAAACTCCACACCGTTCGCCTGGACGCGGTCTGATTTGATTGAACGATCAGGCGTGCTGAGCGGTGGCATGGCTTTGCGTCACACACCCATGACTTTGTCGGGCGTCATCGGGATACTGCGAACGCATTGTCCAGTAGCATGGTAGATCGCGTTACAGATCGCTACCGAAACCTCCACGATGCCGATCTCGCCAACACCTTTTGCGCCCAGACGACTTACGATGCGATCGTCTTCCTGCACAAAGATCACGGCGATGTCGTGGAGGTCCGCGTTCACCGCAACGTGGTACTCGCTCATGTTGTGGTTCATGAAGCGGCCCAGCCGGTGGTCGCTGTGAGTCTCTTCATGCAGCGCCTGGCTAATGCCCCAGATCACGGCTCCGGTAACCTGGCTGCGGGCTGTCTTGGCATTCATGATGCGGCCGGCCGCCATAGCGCTCACAACACGCGTGACGCACCGTACCGTGACTGACATCGCGCTCCTTGAGTACAAAACGAGATCACAGCTGCGAAGCTTGCTGTCGATCCCGAAGTTGAAGATTGCTAGTTCGCGATAATGCGATGGCTCATTGCGAAGGAGGCTCACTTGATCGAAGCCGTAGCATTGCTTCTTCCAGCTGAGTCAGGCTTTCGCGTGCCGCAGCCGCGCTATTCCGCTTGCGTAGCGCCACAACGATGCGCTCGTGGGCGGGCAGCGAGGCACGGTTGCTGTGTTTGGCTGGGTTGGTCTTGAGCAGGCTGACGGTCAGCGCCGCTGAAATAGCCGTGCCAATGGAACCCAAGTATTCGTTCTTCGTGGCCATCAACAGTGCGAGATGGAAGTCACGATCTGCCGCAACCCAGCCCGCCTGATCGTCCACGCTAGCAACCATGCGCGCGTACGACGCTTCAACACGTTGCATGCCATCATCGTCGACATTCCTTGCCGCCAATGAACAGGCGCCGGGTTCAACAATCATCCGCAATTCGGTAAGCCGAATCAGGAAGTCAGGATCTGCACCCGACTCAGCAATCCAGCCCAGCACCTCCGCGTCCAGCATGTTCCATTGAGGGCGCGAAGTGACGAAAGTGCCTCGGCGCTGGCGTGCTTCCAACATCCCTTTGGATTCGAGCGACTTGATCGCGTCACGCAGTACAGAGCGGCTGACCCCGAATTCCTCCAGCAACGCGGCTTCCCCGGGAAGAATCGCATCGGGCCGGTATAGGCGGCCCACTATGCGCCGTCCTAACTCGCCCGCGACCTGAGCGCTGCGCGACCGAGTACGAACGCTGATTTGGCGAGGCTTTGTCGGTTCTTTTGGTTTCATTGGCGTCATCTGGTTTGGGCATTAATCCGATGTCGACCTCGTTCCCGACAAGAGAACGAGAGTTAGCGCCCACCGACTAGAACGACGCTCGAACTACGGGCTCAACGACCATGCGACCGCTAAGCCTAACTCACCCACAAAGCCAGTGAGGTAACCGAAGTTCGCGGGTTTCCACCAGTTCGGGTCCAAGGTATTTTTCATATTATATGATTTATCACTTTGTGACTGTGCCGGTTGGCCGACAATGAAAATTACAGACGTCAAGACCCATGTACTTTCTACACCCCTGGAAGAGCCTTTTGCCTTCTCTATGGGGTGGGTCACCCAACGCAGCGCCGTGATCGTAGAGCTCTCGACGGATGAGGGAGTAACCGGTTGGGGTGAGGCTCTCTGCCATGGTCTGCAGCCCCCTGAGATCGCTGCAGCGATTATCGAAACAGCCCTCAAACCCACGGTAGTGGGTCAGGACCCTTTTGATGTCGATGTACTTTGGGAGCGCATGTACAACCGGACTCGACCTTTTGGTCAGAAGGGTGCTGTGCCCAACGCCATCAGCGCAGTTGACATAGCGATTTGGGACTGCATGGGCCGCGCTTTAGGTAAGCCAGTGCACAAACTGTTGGGGGGTGCGTATCGAACCGAGGTACAGCCCTATGCCACCGGCTACTACCGCAGAAAAGCAGGCGCTTACCCCGAAGAGGCCATTGCGGAGGCAAAAAGCCATCTTGCAAAAGGCTTTAAGGCCATAAAGCTCAAGATCGGATTCGGCCTTGAGGAGGACATTGAATACGTTAGAAGCGTGCGCGATGCCGTCGGCCCAGGCCCCAAGATCATGGTCGACGCAAACCACGCTTACACCGTTGGTGCGGCGCGCCGACTGCTCAAAGCGATCGAGCCTTCCCACATCCACTGGTTCGAAGAACCCATTTCCCCAGAAGACATCGATGGCTACAAAGAGCTGAAGAGTCTCACCAACATCTACATCGCTGCGGGTGAAAATGAGTTCACCAAGTTCGGCTTTCGCGAGTGGATTTCGCGTCGCACCGTTGACATCCTGCAACCCGACCTATGCGCGGCTGGCGGGTTCACCGAGTGCCGAAAGATCTCGGCACTTGCGCAAGCATGGCACACCCCCATCGTTCCCCATGTCTGGGGAGCAGGCATTGCACAGGCGGCCTCGCTGCAGTTCATCGCCACCCTGCCCCCCGCCCCTCTTGCCTTGTACCCGAGTGAACCGATGCTGGAGTACGACCAGTCGACTCACCCATTCCGACAAGATTTGATCTACCACGCCATCGGCATGGACGACCGCGGCATGGTGCAGATTCCCGACGGTCCCGGCTTGGGCATTGAAGTCAACCGCGGCATTCTCGAACGTTACCGCAGCGCCTGAAACAACCACACCATAAAACCTTGACCCGCAAAAACCTCAAAAGGAACTGCCAATGAACTCCACGCTGATCCCTTTCGCTGCATTCAAGCGCTCGGCACCCACCACCTTCTCGGCCCTCCTATGCAAGTCCCTATTGAGCATGGGCATCGCAATCTGCCTGTCGACAGGTGCGCAGGCGCAAACGGTCATGAAAATCAACGTTTCGATTGCCAAAGACTCTCACCAGGGCACTGGTATCGACGCCTTCGCGAAAGAAGTGGAAAAACGCACCCAGGGCAGATACAAAATCCAGACCTTCTACGCAGGCTCGCTCGGCGGCGAGCGTGAATCCGTGGAAGCGGTGCAGCTCGGCACACAGGCGCTCACGATGACCTCCACCGGCCCTCTGCCCAACTTCGTGCCTGAACTGCGCATGTTGGACGTGCCCTTTCTTTTTCGTGATAAGACGCACGCGCGCGCCGTCCTGGCGGGCCCCATCGGCCAGGAGTTGCTCGCCAAGTTCGAACCAAAGGGTTTCAAAGCATTGGCTTGGGCCGAAAACGGCGTGCGCCACATCACCAACAGCAAGCGTCCCATCAATACTCCTGAAGACCTGAAAGGGTTGAAGCTGCGCACAATGGAAAATTCGGTGCACATCGCGGCGTTTAAGGACCTTGGTGTATTGCCCACACCCATGCCTTACGTAGAACTCTTCACAGCGTTGCAACAGGGCACCGTCGACGGTGAAGAGAACCCGCTGACCGTGATCATGACCAGCAAGTTCGACCAGGTGCAGAAATACCTGACGCTCACTGGCCACATCTATTCACCCTCCGTGTTCCTGATGAACAAGGAGATGTTCGACAAACTGAGCGACGTCGACAAGACAGCCTTCGTGGAGGCCGCCAAAGCTGGTTCGGCGGCCAACAATGCGCGCGTCGATACGGACGATGCCAAGGGCGTAGCCGAACTGCGCAAGCGCGGCATGAACGTGATCGAGAACGTGGACAAGTCCAAGTTCGTCGCATTGATGTCGGCCTCCAACGCGCAGTTTGAGAAGCAATTCGGCAAAGAAAACCTAGATCGCATCCGCAACTACAAGTAACTCGACCCGCACCGCACAAAAGCCGGGCGAACAGCCGCCCAAAAGCGGCTGTTCGCATGAGCAAAGGACCGCCCGATGAAAACCTTGATTCTCGCGATTGAAGAAAAAACCACCGCCTTCGCCCTTGCGATGGCGTGCACCATGTTGGCAGTGGCCAGCAGCTTGGGCGTGTTCCAAGTGATTGCCCGCTTTGTGCTGGAAATTACCGCCGAATGGACCGAGGTATTGATTCGGTTCAGCCTCATCTGGATGGTGTTCCTCGCAATTCCTGCAGCTTTCCGCCGCGGCGCCATGGTCAGCGTTGACGTGCTCAACCGACACTTGGGCAAGCAAGGCCGCGCCACCCTGCGAACCGTGGCGGCGCTGGCGTCCACCACATTGATCGCCATCGTGATCTGGTGGGGATGGGACTACGCGGTTCGCAGCAAGGTGCAATCGATGGCAGGACTAGAACAGGTGTCGATGTTCTGGGCTTACCTCGCTATGCCCGTGGGCGGTGTATTCAGTCTGATCGGTATCGCCGGCCAATGGTTGGACCCTCAAAATGGCGAACTGGAGAGTGCGCAGTGAGCCTGACCATGATTCTTACCATGGTGGCGTGTTTTGCGCTCACCGTCTCAGTTGCCGTATCGATCGGACTTTCCGCCATTCTGGGCATCTACGTCAGCGACGCAAGCATGCTCATCTCCGTCAAGGAGATGTACAACTCTATCAACAAGTTTCCGCTGGCCGCCATCCCATTCTTCATTCTGGCGGGCAACATCATGGAGACCGGCGGGATCTCGCGCCGTCTGGTCGAGTTTGCCAAGAGCTTGGTTGGAGGGGTGCAAGGCGGCTTGCCCATGACCTGCGTGCTCACCTGCATGATCTTCGCCGCCGTGTCTGGCTCGTCGGTGGCCACCACCTTTGCGGTCGGCGCCATCCTCATCCCCGCGCTCATCAAGCACGGCTATCCGACGCCATTTGCCGCGGCCTTGCAAGCCACTTCGGCCGAGCTGGGCGTGATCATTCCGCCCTCCATTCCCATGATCCTGTACGGTGTCAGCGCCGAAGTTTCCATTGGCGAACTGTTCATTGCCGGCGTTGGACCCGGCATCTTGGTCGCAGGCGGACTGATGCTGTTTGTATGGGTCTACTGCAAGGTCAAGGGTTGGGGCAAGCACGATGGCGACGACAAAATGAAAGTGCTCCCCGCGACCATTAAAGCCGGCTGGGCACTGCTGATGCCGGTGATTATCTTGGGGGGCATCTACGGAGGCATCTTCACGCCTACAGAAGCCTCGGCCGTGGCCGTGTTTTATGCGTTGATCGTGGGTACGCTTATTTACCGTGAGATCAAGCCACGCGATTTGGGGAAAATCCTAAGCAAGTCGGCGCTGTCCAGCGCCGTGGTGATGTTCATCATTGCGAATGCCGGCATGTTTGCCTTCCTGATCACGCGGGCAGGAGTTCCAGACGCCATTGGCCTGTGGCTGGTGAAGGTCTTGGACTCGCCGGCGATGTTCTTGCTGGGCATCAACCTCGCGTTGTTTGCCATCGGCATGTTCATCGAAACTAGTGCGGCCATTATCGTGCTGGCGCCCATCCTGGTCCCAGTGGCTGTGCATTTCGGCATCGACCCGGTGCACTTTGGCGTCATCATGATCATCAATCTCGCGCTCGGCATGATCACGCCACCATTCGGCGTCAACCTATTCGCGGCCAGCGCGGTCGCCAAGATCTCGGTCGACAAGATCGTGCGCGATCTGATTCCCTTCGTTCTGGTCATCGTAGCCTGCCTGATGCTGGTGACTTACCTCCCAAGTCTGTCGCTTGCCCTTCGAGACCTCGTGTACGCCAAATGAACGCAGTGTCCACCATGGGTCCCGCCGAGGACACTGCGCAACCGCCTCACGCCACCCGGTATAGGCCCGTGCTGATTGGCATCGATTGGGGCAGCAGCAACTTGCGCGTGGCCCTGATGGATGCACAAGGCGGCCTGATCGAGCGGCGCGAAAGCCCAACGGGTGTGTTCGCCGTTCAGGATGGCAACTTCGCCGACGCATTGTTGCCGCTGTGTGCTGATTGGCTGGCGCAAGGACCCGTGCCTTTGCTGGCCTGCGGCATGATCGGCTCACGCCAAGGCATCGCCGAAGTGCCTTATGTCACGTGCCCGGCCGACATCTGCGGTTTGGCACGGAAATTGGGCCGCGTCAAATTGTCTAGTTTGTGCGGGTCGACCAGTGCTGCGCCACTGATCTTGTACATCGTGCCTGGGCTCAATACCGGATCTGCCGCGGACGGTTGGGACGTGCTCCGTGGCGAAGAAACGCAGTTGCTCGGGGTGCACGCAGGGGCTGCCAACCTTTACGTGTTGCCCGGCACGCATTCGAAGTGGATGAAACGTAACCGCAATAGCCAGATCGAATCATTCCAGACATACATGACTGGAGAGATCTTTGAGCTGCTGCGCAGCCATAGCAGTCTAGGCCGCGTCATGGCGCCAGCGAATTGGAACTCTGATGTATTCGAACGCGGCGTTTCCGAAGCGCGCAGCGGGGCGCTTGAAAGCCTGCTCTTTCGCGTGCGCACTTCCGGCCTCATGGGCCGCTTCCAGCCCGATGAACTATCCGACTATCTGTCGGGCCTGCTCATCGGCGCCGAAGTCAAAGCCGGCCTGGCCCAGTTCACACCGGTTAACCATTCACAACCAATTCATCTCCTGGGCAATGCGCAACTGACCGAGCGCTACGCCCTCGCATTTGCCGTGTTTGGGCAGGCCAGCTGCGAGATGCCAGAAGATGCCGTCTTCAACGGACTGCTGTCTATTGCCCGAGTCGCGCGGCTGCTGGACAGCGCCGTAGACCTCACCTAAACCTCGATCCTTTTTCAGAAAGCACGCCATGGAACTTGTTGCCATCCTTAGAGGGGTGACACCCGATACCGTTGTGGAAATCGCCGAGTGCTTGGTTCAAAGTGGTATTAAGACCATTGAAGTGCCTTTGAACTCTCCCAACGCCCTGGAAAGCATCCGCCTGTTGCAACAGGAGTTCGCCGAGCGCGCCGTGATTGGCGCGGGCACCGTGCTGACCGTGGCCCAGGTCGAAGCCGTGGCGGAAACCGGTGCCAGCATGGTGCTCTCGCCTAACAGGGATGTAGCCGTGATCGAACGCACTCGCGCGCTCGGGTTGACGTCCATTCCCGGCGTGTCGACCGCCACAGAAGCGTTTGGCGCCCTCCAAGCCGGTGCTTCCGCACTCAAGTTGTTCCCAGCCGATGTACTCGGCGTGGGAACCTTGAAGGCTTGGCTCAGCGTATTGCCCGCCGGCACGCGCATCTTCGCCGTCGGTGGGATCGATGCCGGCAACATAGGTTTGTTCGGAGCGGCGGGCGCGGTTGGTGCTGGTATCGGGGGATCACTGTACAAGCCCGGCAGGAGCATCGCGCAAATCCGGGAAACAGCAAATGAGTTGGTGGCAGCGATTGCTTAATGAACTCCAGCGCGGTTAAATTTTGACAGTGCCTCACACTACAGTCGAATAGTCCGAAGAACTTTCCTGGCGACGTCATTCGTCGTGGATCGCGAAGGAGTTGTCGCGCTGCAAGCTCACTTGTCGACGTGATTGCCGGCGAAGCGCTTGAGATGAAGGTCTAGGACGATTTCGTGTTGGCCGAAGTTCGCAGCGGCGGTCAATCATCGGTCTTCGCCCACGACACAGCAGCAGTCGAAGGACGGCCTCTGCGCCTTGCGAAAACTAAACGCGCTATGTGCGAACAAGGCCCCTTGGGTTGATTTTGTGCCGCTTCGTGCGGGCGCACCATCTCACAAGACGGCAAAGGATAGCTCTGACCGCTACCATCCAAACATCGAAACAAGGTTGCACCACATTCCGCTGGCTGAGAAGCCGAGCTGTCGGCGCCGGTTGTACTTTGACCCACCGGAGGTGCTGACGAAAACTTGGACTGGTTTTCACGCCTCCTTCCACGTGCGATCTCCGTGCACCGCTGATGAATGCTCGGCCGTGTGGCCGGTCATTGTCTCCAGGATCGTCCAGAAGAATTCGTCGTAGTCGTGCTCTTCGACGGTAAGGTCGAGGTGCCGCAGTTGGGTCATGCAGATGCGCATGCTGAAGTGATCGGCCCACTCCAGTGGCAATTGGGACGGGGCGACGTGCAATGCGCAGACCGTGACCACGCTGGTCGCCATGGCATGCGCGGTTGCGGCTTCGCGGGCAGCGCCAGCACACACGACGCGAGTTCGCGCCGGTCCGGGCTCGCGCGTCCCAGAGTGCGGCGGGTGGTCACTGCACCACCGCCGCCGGGCCCCGTGGCTTGGGCGCGCGCAGGCGCAGGTAGTAGTCCTCGCACAGGGCGATTTCCTCATCAAAGGGGCGCCGTCTTCCGTTGCGTTCGAAGTTGGCGCTCTGTGCGAACTCGATGCCGACGACGGCTTCGCGAAGTTTGCGAACGAGGAACGGCCGCAGAAGTTCGAGGTGCAGTGTTCTATCGGCCCTTGCGCCACCGCCCTGCGGTGGGGGCCGCCTTGACGATCAGATGGCATCGAAGGCCGCGGCAAGACACAGCGCAAGGACCGGCGAAAGAGCTTTTAGACGCTTAGTCGCCCAGGAACGGCGACAAGCGCCCACGAGACACTAACGCAAGAGCGAGCTGGCGCGCACGACCAGCTGGCAGGGAATGACGTGGAACTCCGGCGGCAACTCTCGCTGGCCGTGCCGTTTGAGCGCCATGACCAACTGCGCGGCCTTCAATCCGATCTCATAAGGCTGCGGACGCACCGTTGTCAGCGCCGGGTGCAGACGCGCCGCAATCGGTGCGTCGCCGAACCCGGCAATGGCGACATCCTCGGGAAAACGGAGGCCTCGACCGGGCGCCTCGAGGATGGCGCCCGCGGCCATGTTGTCGCTCGCAAAGATGACGGCCTGCGGCCGCTGCGCTGCGGGTTGCAACGCCAGGCGTTCCAGGATCTGGGCACCCGCCTCGAACTCGTCCGTGAGGCTCGATGCTTCGATGTCGGGCTCGAGCCCGGCAGCCCTCATCGCGCCGGCGTAGCCGTGCGCCCGCTGTTGGGCGCGGAAGTCCTCGGGCGCGGCGCGCACGGCGAAACGGATCCGGCGCGCGCCCTGCTCCAGGAAATGGCGGGCCAGTTCGACCCCGATCGCCGCATGCGGAAATCCGACCTGATGGAAAGGACGCCCCGGGACCAAGCCCCAGGTCTCGACGATCGGGCAACGCGAAGCGTGAAGCAGCGACTCCGACGCGGCCGTGTGGTCGTCGCGGGTAAGGATCAGGGCGCTGGGGTGCCAGCCTGCAAAGGCCCGGATCGCTCGCTCCTCGAGCACGTCGGAATACTCGGTGTTGGCGAGCAACAGCTGCAGGCCCGACGCTTCGAAACCGTCGGTCATGCCCTTGACCAACGCAGCGAAGGTGATGCTGCCGGTGTTCTGCATGACCGCACCCACCACCCGGCTCTCGGCGGAGGCGAGGCGCCCGGCCATCTGGCTCGGGAACGCGTCGCCTGGATCCGTACGCTGGAAGAGGAGTCGTTGGATGCACGCGATGGCGTCCGATGCGTCGCCAGTTCAGATCGCATTCCTCTCGTTGACCGGAGAAGAAATGACACGACAACCCCTCGATTTCGGCCCCTTCCTCGAAGCACAGGACAGCGTGTATGAAGACGTGCTCGCGGAGCTTCGGAATGGCAGGAAAACCAGCCACTGGATCTGGTTCGTCTTTCCGCAACTGGCCGCCCTTGGTCGCAGTAGCACGGCGCGCTTCTACGGACTGGCAGACGTCGCTGAAGCGGAGGCTTACCTGGATCACCCGGTTCTCGGCGCGCGCCTGAGGGAATGCTCCGACCTCGTCCTGGCGGTAGTAGGTCGCACCGCTCACGACTTCTTCGGGTGAATCGCCCCGGCTTTGAACTGACCCCCAGAAGTTGGACAACTTCAAAGGGGTTTCATGGCAAATTTCGACACAGAGTTCAAGCTGAAGGTGGTCAAGAGCTTTCTGGCCGGCGATGGCGGAGCGAAGCTTCTGTCGCGGCAGTGGTCTGTGCCCGAACTTCTACTTCTTCACTTCGCTCCACTGCACGTCTGGCCCGCTCAGCCTGCCGTCTCCGTCCAAGGCGTCCAGCAAGCGCTTGAACTGCTCTTCCAAGCCCTTCAATCGTTCGTGCAAGTCGATCAAATTCCCGGCGTAAACGTTCTCCAAATTTTGCAGCGACTCCTGGTACCGCTCGATCAGCATCCGGTTCATGTTCGTCCTTGTAAGTTGGTGATGGTTGTTTCAATGAGCTCGACCACAGGTCCATCGCTGTGTCGATAGGCATGGAGGTTCCTGGCCTCGTCACCTCTGCCACCTCTCGGTGAACCGGGTTGGTGGTCATTGGTGTCTGGGCGACTCGCTGCACAGCCAGATCGATCGGCGGCAAGTCGACCGCGTCGGTAGCCGCCACCGGCGCCTTCTTCTTCGAGGCACGCTGACGCGGGGCCAGATAGCGCCGGTGGTTATCTATGGCCCGACGCGCCACCGCCGCATCCAACCTCGCCCTGGCCGCTGCCTCCTCGGCGGGATCCTTGTCCGCTTCATGATCGGCAGCCGTGCGAGCTGGCCGCGGCGTCGGAGCGAGTGCGGCGAGCATCGAAGGCTCGAAGTCCTCCCTGAAGATCACACCCCGAAGGCGCACCGGCTTCTCGAATCCGGTCGGTCGGATCGACACGAATTCCTTGCTCCGGCCCCGGTTAACCTCCCCATGGTCTGCCAGCGCCAGCAGCAGACTGGCCCGGTCCTTAACCACTCCCCTCATCGCCAGCGACAGCATGGCCTCCTGGATGTCGTTCGCCGCATTCTTGGAAGTTGCAGGCGTCAGCGTCCCCGTCGCAGTCACCGACCCATACCCATCAAATATGGGTCGGATCGGGCGCGCCAACTCCGGATCCTTCGGACTCGCCCATCCCCAACGCGCGTTGTGCACATCGCGAACGGGATCGTACGAGGCCATCCACTCCGGCGGCGCAGCGTTGAAGTGCTTCCCGGTTTCGAGATGGACGTTGGCAATCAGAATGTGTACATCCACGCGTTCGTGCTTCCGGTGCAAATAGACGCAGTGGCAAAAGTGGTTCGGGTCCATTCCCGCGTAGCCAACTCCGAAAAAATCGGCCAGCACCTCTTCGAGTTGGTCATCACTCGGCGCATCGCCCGGCGACCAGCTGAGCACGCAGCTCTTGAACTTTTCCTGGAACGTCAGCCCGGAGGCGACGTGCAGGAAATCCTCCGGTGAGCCCGCGATCAACCTGATCTCGTCTCGGTCGTCACCACCCTGGTGCATGCTGCCGTCGACGTAGTTCAGGGCCACGAAGGGGCTGCCAGTTTTCTGGGCCAGAAACTTCAAGATCATGGCGGGGCCTCTCCGGATTCGACATCGACCTGGTCATCAGCGCGCGTTGTGTATTCCTCGCGCAGGTATTCCAGGTGCGAGTCGACCAGGAGCAACATGAAGTGGAGCTTCGTCAGATCCACAGCGCTGCCGTCATGCCGGCAAAGGTGCATGCCTTTGGCAAGCTGGTTCAACAGATTGCCCAATTTGGCGAGCTGCCTTACCAGTTCGGGATCTGCAGCCGGACGATGATCGACTGGCGGCGCTGCAAAGCGGCGCGACGGCAAAGGCGGTGGCATCGGCAGCGACGGGCCGAACTGCCCCGCGGCATCGCGGATCAGCTGGCGCATGAAGGCGCTCACGCTCCTGGCGCCAATGGCCATGCCAGCCACCAGGGCGAAATCAGTGTCTGTGAGCTTGAAGCTCAACAGCCGCATGGGTTTGCGCGCGTCAAGTTCGTCAGACATTGGCGCGCTCCGGCGAGTGCAGCGGCTTTGGCATAGGCAGCGGCTTCGGCAGCGTCGGGGCTCCAGCACGATCGCTGCAGAAGTCGATGCGCGGAGCAGGAGGGTTCGAAGGGAGGCGGAA
>JAHJOG010000115.1 GCA_018820395.1 Gammaproteobacteria bacterium
AAGCATCGCGGACTGCGCGTCGAAGGCCGCCTGCAGGAGCGCCTGCAACGCAGTTTTGCGCTGATCGTCGAGCGCAACCTGGCGCTACCCTGTGTCTACGTGCACCGCGATTTCATGCCGCGCAACCTGATGCTCACGGCCGGTCCCGCGCTCGGCGTGCTGGATTTCCAGGACGCCGTTCACGGCCCGATCACCTATGACATCGCGAGCCTGATGCGCGACGCCTTCCTGACGTGGGAAGAAGAATTCGTGCTCGACATCACGGTGAGGTATTGGGAACGGGCGCGCAAGGCGGGCCTCCCCGTCGACGAAGACTTCGGCGCGTTCTATCGCGGCGTCGAGTGGATGGGTCTGCAGCGCCACCTCAAAGTAGCGGGCATCTTCGCACGGCTCACGCTGCGCGACGGGAAGCCCCGCTATCTTGCCGACGCGCCGAGATTCATCGCCTACATCCGCGCCACGGCATCGCGCTACAACGAACTCTCACCGCTCATGAGGGCGCTGGACGAAATCGAAGGAACGACGGCTGTGAGCGGATTTGCCTACGGCCGCGTGTGAATCCGCGATTCCATTGCAGCGTTCCCTTGCAGGCCGCGACGGACATCGATCTGCCCGCCAGCGCAGCGCGACACGTGCAGGTCCTGCGAATGCAACCGGGCGACGCTGTGACGCTGTTCGACGGCCGCGGCGGCGAGTTCGAGGCGACGGTGCTGCGCATGGGACGCAGCGACGTGGCGGTGCAAGTCGGCATGCACCGCGCGATAGAACGCGAGTCGCGGCATGCGCTGCACCTGGCGGTCGGCATGCCGGCCAACGAGCGCATGGACTGGCTCGTCGAGAAGGCAACCGAACTCGGCGTGCTCAGCATTCAACCCCTGCAGACAGCGCGCAGCGTGGTGCGCTTGTCGGGCGAGCGCGCCGAGAAGAAACGTGCGCACTGGGAGGCGATCGCCATCGCCGCGTGCGAACAATGCGGGCGCAATCGTGTGCCTACGATCCATCCTGTCCGGACGCTGGCGCAGTGGATCGGACCTCCGGGAGCCGGAACGCGCGGCCTCGTCCTGAGCCTCGCAGATGACGCCAGCGCCGTCACCGAGATTCGCGCGCCATCGGCCGGCCAGGACGGCGCCTCAGTGGTGATGCTGAGCGGCCCGGAAGGAGGCTTGACCTCTTCCGAAGAAGTCGACGCGATCGCGCACGGCTTCGCGCCGGTGTCACTCGGCCCACGGATCCTGCGCGCCGAAACGGCCGCGATCGCCGCACTCGCCTTGCTTGCCGGCTGAGTGGCGAGGCACGGAGATCGGGCCGTCGCCTTAGAGCCTGCGCCAAAGGGCGCACAATACTTGCGGACATTTTTCCGGCGACTTTGCGAGGCGCACCATGGGACTGCTCGACTCCGTACTTGGTCAAGTGCTTGGCGGCACCGCACCGCAGACCCGGGAGGGCGACGTGGGCTCGATGGGCGGGCCGGCCGGCTTCGGTGGTCTCGACGGCTTTGCCGGTGCGTTGGGCGGACTGCTCGCCAACAACGGCGAACACGGCGGCCTCGGGGGGCTGGTGTCGAAGTTCGAGCAAGCAGGGCTCGGCGATGTGATCGGTTCGTGGATCGGCACCGGTGACAACCAGCCGGTTTCCGGCTCGCAGCTCCAGGCGGCACTGGGCGACAACGCCATCGAGGCCATCGCGCAGAAGCTGGGCATCAACGCTGCAACCTTGTTGCCGCTGCTGGCAACTCTGCTGCCGAGGCTGATCGATCAGCTCACGCCGCAAGGACAGGTGCCGGCAGAGGGCCTGGGCAATCACGACGATCTGCTCGCGTCGCTCAGCGGTCTGCTGCAAAAGGGTTGAACGCACTTTCATGAATCGAAATCTTTGGCTTCTGGCCGTTTGCCAGGGCCTGTTCCTGACCAACAACGTCACATTCATCGCGATCAACGGCCTGGTCGGCCTGGCGCTGGCGCCACGAGGATGGATGGCGACGCTTCCGGTGATGGGCTATGTGGTCGGCGCTGCATTGGCGACCAACCTGGTGGCCCGCTCGCAGCGTCGCTTCGGTCGCCGTCGCTCGTTTCAGATCGGCCTCGTGGTGGCGCTTTGCTCGGCGCTGCTGTGTGCGCAAGCAGCGGTCTGGCAGAACTTCTGGCTACTGTGCGCGTCGACCCTGGTCGCTGGCTACTACTCGGCGAACGCCACGCTGTATCGCTTCGCCGCCGCAGAGCTGAGCGCGCCGGAGTGGCGTGAAAAGGCCGTGTCGCTCGTGATGGCAGGGGGGCTGCTGGGCGCGGTGGTCGGCCCCAACCTGGCGGCTGCCACGCGCAACTGGTTCCCCGTGCCGTTCGCTGGGGCCTACCTCGCGCTGGCTGCGGTGGCGCTGCTGGCGATGCTGCTGATGCACTTCATCGAGTTCCCGCCACCCGCACCGAGAGTGGCCGGCATGAACGGACGCCCGCTGTCGGAAATCGCCAGGCAGCCGATCTTCATCGTCGCCGCGGCTTCGGGTGCGCTCGGCTATGGCGTGATGAATCTCCTGATGGCGGCGACGCCGATCGCCATGCAGGTCTGCAGTCTGCCTTTCGAGAGCGTGGCGCTCGTGCTCGAGTGGCACGTCATCGGCATGTTCGCGCCCGGCTTCTTCACCGGCCATCTCATCCGGCGTTTCGGGGCGCTCACCATCATGGGCGTCGGCCTGTTGCTGAACCTCGGCTGCATCGCGGTGGCGCTTTCGGGCGTGGACCTGCACCAATTCCTGATCGCGCTCTTCATGCTGGGCGTGGGTTGGAACTTCCTCTTCACGGGCAGCACGACGTTGTCGCTGTCCGCCTACTCCGCCGAGGAACGCGATCGTGCGCAGGGTGCACTCAACTTCTGTGTCTTCGCGACACTGGCGGTGAGTTCGTTGGCCTCGGGTGTGCTGGTCACCACGAAGGGATGGCGCCTGCTGAATTTCGGCTCGCTCGTGCCCGTGGGCCTGACGGGGATGGCGCTGCTGTGGCTGGCCTATCGTCGCCGCCGGGCCGCGTCGGCAGCCGCGATCTGAAGACCGCGGTGGCGGGCGCACCGGGCGCCGCCACCCGACGTCATTCCGCCGCTGCGTCCTGAACCGCCGGCCAAGCGGCGATGACCTCGGCCACCGCGGCGGTCAGCTTCTTCGCGTAGGGCACATGCAGAAACTCGTTGGGGCCGTGCGCGTTGCTCTTCGGGCCGAGCACACCGCAGACCATCATCTGGGCCTTGGGGAAACCGGCACTCAGCATGCTCATCAAGGGAATGGTCCCGCCCTGGCCGATGTAGCCGCAGCGCGCGCCGAAGTGCGCCTGCGATGCGGCATCGAGCGCCTTCTCAAACCACGGCGCAGTCTGCGGCGCGTTCCAGCCCGTGGCACCGCCGCCGCTGTCGAAGGTCACCTTCGCCTGATAGGGCGCGTTGTCTTCCAGCAGCGTCTTGAGTTCCTGCACGGCCTGGCCGGCGTCGACGAGCGGCGGCAGGCGAAGCGACAGCTTGAAGGCGGTATAGGGACGCAGCACGTTGCCAGCGTCTTTCAGCGCGGGAAAGCCTTCGGCGCCGGTGACCGACAGGGTCGGCTTCCATGTGCGGTTGAGCAATGCTTCGACCGGGTCCGTCGTGGTGGGCAAGGCAAAAGCCGTCGATCCGCCGCAGTCGTAGTGCGCCCAAGGAAAGCGCTTGTGGATTTCGTCGCCCAGAATGTCTGCGGTGGCGCGGGCCTGCACCAGCCGCTCGGCAGGCACCTCGCAATGAAAGCTCTCGGGCAGCAGGCGCCCCGTCTTGCTGTCTTCGAGCCGGTCGAGCACTTGCCGCATGATGCGGAAGCTCGATGGCACGAGGCCGGACGCGTCGCCCGAATGCACACCCTCGGTCAGGATCTCGACCTTGAGCGTGCCGCTCGCCATGCCGCGCAACGAGGTGGTGAGCCAGAGCTGATCGTAGTTGCCCGCGCCCGAATCGAGGCAGATCACCAGGCCCACTTCGCCGAGGCGAGCACGCAGGGCATCGACGTACGGAAGCAGATCGTAGGAACCGGATTCCTCGCAGGTTTCGATCAGGCCCACGATGCGCGGGTGCGCCGCACCTTGGCTCTTGAGCGCCTGCAGTGCAGCCACGCTGGCGTACACGGCATAGCCGTCATCGGCGCCGCCGCGCCCGTACAAGAGGCCGTTCTCGTACTTGGGCGTCCATGGGCCGAGGTCGTTGCGCCAGCCGGTGAATTCGGGTTGCTTGTCGAGGTGGCCATACATCAGCACCGTCTCGGTCATGGTGGTACCGACTGCAGGCACTTCGAAGAAGAGCACCGGCGTACGCCCTTCGAGGCGCACGATCTCCAGGCGAAGGCCCGGGACTTTCTGCGCCTCGACCCACCCCGCCGCGTTGGCGAGCACGCGTTCGAGGTGACCGTGCTGCGCCCAGTCGGCGTCGAACCCGGGCGACTTCGCGGGAATCGAGATGTAGTCGGTGAGTTGTTTGACGATGTCGTCGTCCCACCTTGCCGACACTTCGCCGAGAGCACGTTGGGAATCGAGCAGGCCGCGTGGCATTTCGCGGTGGAGAGGAGCATTCATGGTGTTCTCCGTGGCTGAATCAGAAAGCGAATTTCATTATGGCCCGCCCCCTGCGTCCGTGCCGGGCTTTGGGCTAATCTCCATCACCCGCTTTTTGGAGGCCGACTTTGAACAGCAAGAACACGCGGATCCGCATTGGTGTCGGTGGTTGGACGTTCGAGCCCTGGCGCGACAACTTCTATCCGCAGGGCCTGCCCCACGCGCAAGAACTGAACTACGCGAGCCGTCAACTCACGGCGATCGAGGTCAATGGCACCTACTACAGCACCTTCAAGCCACCCACGTTCAAGAAGTGGCACGACGACACGCCCGACGACTTCGTGTTCTCGCTCAAGGCATCACGGTTTTCGACCAACCGCAAGCTGCTGGCTTCGGCAGGCGAATCGATCGCACGCTTCATCGACAGCGGAATCAGCGAACTGGGCAAGAAGCTGGGCCCGATCGTCTGGCAGTTCATGCCGACCAAGGCCTTCGACGCTGCAGACTTCGAGGGGTTTCTGGAGTTGCTCCCGAAGAAGGAAGGGAGCCGCAAACTGCGGCACGTGTTGGACGTAAGGCATCCGAGCTTCCTTTGCGCAGAATACCTGGCGATGGTGCGCAAGCACAAGGCAGCGACCGTGTTCACCGATTCGGAAAAGTTTCCGTCGCTTGCAGATCTGACGACCGACTTCGTGTATGCGCGGCTGATGAATTCCAGTGGCGACCTGGCCCACGGCTATGCGCCGAAAGCGCTGGACTCCTGGGCCGAGACGGCTCGCGCGTGGGCGGCCGGGGGCGACCCCAACGACCTGCCGCATGTCGAGGGCCCGACAGCGCCCGTTGCCAAGGGACGGGACGTCTTCATCTTCTTTATCAACGGCGCAAAAGAAAAGGCGCCCGCCGCGGCGAGCGCCTTGATTCAGCGCGTCTAGCGCGCCGAGGCCTGAACGGTCAGGCGGTGGCCGCAGCGGTGGGCGCCGGCTGCCATGCGGCCTTGTTGCCGGAAGGCGATGTTCCGAAGGTGATCTCGCCGGACAGCTGGCCGCCTTCTTCGACCACGATCTTGCCGTAGCGGATCTTGCCCGTGACCTTGCCGGTCGAATGAATGACGAGCTTTTCGCGCACCGTGAGGTTGCCGTCGAACAGGCCGCGAATCTCGGCGATGTCGATCTCGGCCGAGCCCTTGAACGCTCCCTGTTCCGCGATCTGCATCACGCGCGAGTCCATCGTGGCTTCGACGAGACCTTCGACCACGAGCGTGTCGCAGTCGGTGATCTCGACACCCTTGAGCTTGATGTTCGGGCCGACGGTGAGCTTGCTGCCCCCTTCCTTGGCGACATTGGCTGCAGCGCTCGCGGCTTGCGCGGGCACGCTCGAAGCTCCCACGGGACTGCCGGACAGATTGGTTCCGGAACCCATCAAAGGAGCAGGGCGGGAAGTGAGAGAGTCGGCGTCGCGCTCACGCTTGCCGAAGAAGGGGGACTGTGTAGCCAATGGGAAGCTCCTCAAAAGGGGTATCGTAAGAACGCCCTTGCGGACGACGGCACTTCATTGAGCAAGAAGAGTAACTGAATAAGTCTCGAATTCAAGTACTTGAAACTTTGGCACTCGTCGAGTGCCCGTTCAGTTGGGTCGATGCCCGTTCGCGCGCTCGAACTTGAAGACCGCCGTACCGGCGCGTGCGTTGGGTAGCCATCGTACGGCAACGCCGTCCTGCAATCCGAAAGCCTCGAGTACGTGCAATTCGTTCTTGCGCGCCAGCACCTCGAAGTCCTTAAACGTTCCCACCCGGATGTTGGGCGTGTCGTACCACTGATAGGGCAGGCGCCGCGTGACCGGCATGCGACCACGAGCGATGCTCACGCGGTTCGGCCAATGCGCGAAGTTCGGAAACGCGACGATGCCCGCACGTCCGACGCGAGCCGTTTCGCGCAGCATGACTTCGGCATTGCGCAGATGCTGCAAGGTGTCGATCTGAAGCACGACGTCGAACGATGCATCGTCGAACATCGCCAGGCCTTCGTCGAGATTGAGCTGGATCACATCGACGCCATGGCGGATGCATTGCAGCACGTTGCCATCGGCGATTTCGACGCCGTAGCCCGTGCAGCGACGCTCTCGCTGCAGCAGGTCGAGAAGCGCGCCGTCGCCGCATCCGAGATCGAGCACCCGCGACCCTTCGGGCACCAGGCCGGCGATGACGCGCTGAGTCAGCAGATCGCTCATGCCGCCTCCGTTTCCGTGGCGATGCGTTCGAAATAGGAGCGCACCAGACTGATGTATCGGGCATCGTCGAGCAGGAACGCATCGTGGCCATGCGGCGCATCGATCTCGGCGTAGCTGAGCTTGCGGCGGCTGTCGAGCAGGGCCTTGACGATCTCGCGGCTGCGCGAGGGCGAGAAGCGCCAGTCGGTGCTGAAGCTCACGATGAGGAATTTGGCCTTGGCACGGGCCAGTGCGGCGGCCAGATCGCCGCCGTGCGTGCGGGCCGGGTCGAAATAGTCCAGCGCCCGTGTGATCAGCAGGTAGGTGTTGGCATCGAAGTATTCGCTGAACTTGTCGCCGTTGTAGCGCAGGTAGCTCTCGATCTGAAATTCAACCTCTTGCGTCGAATAGCGAAACCCGGTGCTCGGGCCCGAGCCTTCGACCGCGCTGCGCAACGCGCGGCCGAACTTCTCGTTCATCACGTCGTCGCTCTGGTAGGTGATGTGTCCGATCATCCGGGCGATGCGCAGACCGCGCTTCGGGATCACGCCATGGGCGTAGAAGTTGCCACCGCGAAAGTCGGGGTCCGTGACGATGGCGCGCCGGGCCACTTCGTTGAAGGCGATGTTCTGCGCAGTCAGGCTGGGAGCGCTCGCGATCACCACCGCATGTCGAACCCGCTCCGGATATTGCAAGGTCCAGGACAAGGCCTGCATGCCGCCCAGACTGCCTCCCATGACCGCGGCCAGCGTGGTGATGCCGAGCGCGTCTAGCAGCGCGGCCTGAGCGTTCACCCAGTCTTCGACCGTGACGACCGGAAAATCCGCGCCATAGATTTGCCCTGTCGCCGGATTGATGTGCATCGGCCCGGTGGAGCCGAAGCAAGATCCCAGATTGTTCACGCCGATCACGAAGAAGCGGTCGGTGTCGACCGCCTTGCCCGGGCCGACCATGTTGTCCCACCAGCCTTCGGAGCCTTCGCGGTCGGCGTAGGTCCCCGCCACGTGGTGCGACGCGTTGAGCGCATGGCACACCAGCACCGCATTGCTGCGATCGGCGTTCAGCGATCCATACGTTTCGTACGCGAGGGTGTAGTCGGTGATCGACGCACCACTGCTCAGCTGGAGCGGCCCGGCGAACTGCATCGACTGCGAAATGACGACCAACGACATGAATGAAAAACCCGGCCTCGCCAAAAAACGAGCCGGGTCGGCGTCGGTCTTTAGCTGCATTTATCAAGCGCCCGCAAGCTGAAGCAAATCGGCGCAGGGCGAGTATATGTCGGTCATGCAGGCGTCGCCGCGATGCGGTTGCAGCGCCGACGGCCGGCGGGTTTCACTGGAGGTCGAAAGCGTGTCGAAGGGACGCACTCGAGGCGCCGAAGCGCCTGAAGCGCGGCCTGGCAAGTAAGCATGCACTTGCCTGCAGCGGCCGACGCGGGTCGGCCGGGGGTCGGGAAACTCCTGCTTGCACACCGGATATTTCACCCATAATGCAAGAGCCTCCGATCAAAATTCAGGGGGCGGTTGGGTGATCGGTCAGTTTCAAGCGGTTCGACGGCTTGCCGCTCGACGCGTGCTTTCGGGACTCCATCGCTTTTCATGATGTGTTTATAGGAGTCCCTCGATGGGCAACAAACTGTACGTCGGCAACCTGCCTTATTCAGTGCGCGACGGTGACCTGGAGCAGGCCTTTGGCCAGTTCGGCGCAGTGACCAGCGCCAAAGTCATGATGGAACGCGACACGGGTCGATCCAAAGGCTTCGGGTTTGTCGAAATGGGCAGTGATGCCGAAGCACAGGCAGCCATCAACGGCATGAACGGTCAACCGCTGGGCGGCCGCAGTGTCGTGGTCAACGAAGCACGCCCGATGGAGGCCCGTCCGCCTCGCAGCGGTGGCTACGGCGGCGGTGGCGGCTACGGTGGTGGTGGCGGCGGCTACGGTGGCGGCGGCTACGGTGGCGGCGGAAGCGGAAGCGGAGGCGGTGGTGGCTACGGCGGCGGTGGCGGTGGCGGCGGCCGAAGCGGAGGTGGTGGCTACGGCGGCGGTGGTGGCCGTGGCGGCGGT
>JAHJOG010000116.1 GCA_018820395.1 Gammaproteobacteria bacterium
CGGGGTCCGCAGAACTCGCCTTCGGCTCAAACAGCTGCGGCCCTTTTTCCGCCTGTCGCTGCGCGCTTCGGCGGCACAGAGGCGCTGTCCCGCCGCACACCGCCCCACGGGCTTGGGGTGATCAAACAGTGTGTGCACCGCAGCTGCGGGCGCCACGGCCCTCTGCGATGGCAAGCTGCTCGTCGGTGGGTAATGCCGCAGGTCGGGTGAAGTAGGCGCGAGTCGAACTTGGCGCGTCGATGACATGTCGAACGCCGCTCCTTTGCAAAGGACCCAACGAACGCTGCCCGCCAGCCGCACTGTCGATGGCACAAGCAACGGCCGCCTACATGCTCCGCCAGCGCAGACTCACAGCGTCGAGCCTTGGTGCCAGCAAAGCTCGCAGGACATCTACACCAGCGACAGCCATGCCCACTCCCGAACCCCGCAAAGGACAAGCGCCCGGCCACCTCGACCGCGACGAATTCGGTCGTCGCTTTCGCGAGTCGTACGCCGACCCCGCCTTCGGTGCCGAGAAGGACGCCATCTCGCGCCTCGAAGTCATCGCCTGGCACGCTTACGACGAAGGCCGCAAGTCGCCGGTCACACGCAAGGCCGGGCCCGGCTATGCCGACCCCGACTACGACCTCTCGGTCGAATGGATCGACGCTCGCGAGCGCCTCGATCGTGCGCAGCAAGCGTGGAGCGACCCGGCCCAACCCACGCGCGCGTTGGTGATCTGCGGGTCGCCGCGCAACGACGGCACCTGCCCCGGCGAAATGTCCAAGAGCTTCCGGCTTGCCGGCCTCGTGCAGGAGAAGCTGCACGCCGCCTCGATCGAGGTCGACTTCCTCGACCTGAGCCTGCTCACCTCCGAATACGGCCGCAGGATCCATCCGTGCAAGGCCTGCGTGTCGACTGCCATGCCACTGTGCCACTGGCCGTGCAGTTGCTATCCCAACCATTCGTTGAACCAGACGCAGGACTGGATGAACGAAATCTACGAGCGATGGGTGCGCGCGCACGCGGTGGTCATCGTCACGCCCGTGCACTGGTACCAGTCGCCCAGCACGCTCAAGCTCATGATCGATCGGCTGGTCTGCGCCGACGGCGGCAACCCCGACCCGACGTCGACCCACGGCAAGACAGCGAAGGAAGCCAAGGCCATCGAGCTTGCTGGCTGGGACTACCCCAAGCATCTGGCCGGCCGCGTCTACGGCGTGCTGGTGCACGGCGACGTGGCAGGCATCGAAGGCGCGCGCCGCGGGCTGACGGACTGGCTCGACTGGATGGGCCTCATCGACGCCGGCCGGCAAGCGAAGCTCGACCGCTTCATCGGCTACTACGAACCCTACGCGACCAGTCACGACACGCTGGATGCCGACGAAGCGGTGCAGCAAGAGGCGCGCAACATCGGCGAACGGGTGGCTGCCTTCACCGGCGCGCTGCGGCGCGGCGAGCTGAAGCTCAAATCCGCGCGGGCCGAAGATCCGCGGCCGAAATAGCATCGGCCTGCGGTCGCGAGATGCGCAGGCGGCCGGTGCTCACTCGAAGTCGGATCGCTTGAAGCGCATCACCTGTGCGGCGTGCCGTCGCTGCCTCGTGCAGACAGCCGACACTACTTCTTTGAAGCGCTGTGCGGTCGCGCCGGGCACCGCGTGCTGCATCGCGTCGCGCACCACATCGTCCAGGCCGACAAGGGCCGCGCCGGCCAGGGCGTCCAACTCGTGGGCGACAAGCCGGAAGGGCAGCTTGCAGAGCCAGGCGAAATGAGCCCATTCGTAGGGCGTCAGATCGCTTTCCATGAACGCGTCGCCGATCGCCATGGCGAAGGTGGTCGAAAAGCCGGCGTCGAGCGCGTCCATGCAGACCATGTCGTAAGCGGGCGCCAGTCGCAGGCCGCGCGCGTCGTAGAAAAACGAGACGTTCTTGCCATGTGCGTCGGTGTTGCCCATAAGCACTTGAAGGATGACCCAGCGCAGGAGCCCGAGCCGGTCCACGGCCGGAACGGGGCTCAGGTCGGCGAGCGAGAAAAGTTGGGGCAGGCTCGCCCCGTCGCGCAAGTGCGCCAGTTCAGCGCTGTCGCCGTAAGCGCGTTCGTACTTCATCGCGACCGACAGGCCCAGTGCCTGACAGCCATCGACGATGTGAAGGCGCTCGACGCCGCTCGCGCTTTCCGCGCGGTCGAAGCGCTCGACGAATAGCACCGGCTCGGGCACGTGAATCAGCCGGGTCCGGGCCGCGGCAACCCCCACGCGCCGCGCGAGCCGCATGCTCATGTGTTCGATCGCGGGCAGGTGCGCGAGCTGGGCTCGCATCGGGGCCGGCTTGACGATCTGTGTCGATGCGAGGCGTCCGCTGCCGTTGACCAGGTACCAGCGGTCATCGCGTTCGTAGACGGCGATCTTGTCCTGATAGCCCGCGATGGACAGACGGATCCTTCCGTCCCACACGGAAAAGGGCAGTTCTCCCCGCTGTCGAATGCGCTCTGACAGCTGTCCAGCCGTGATCTCGCGCAATGCCTCCGGGTCGTCGCGGCGGGTCGGAGCGTCGGCCAGCGTCAGGCGCAGCGCGCCCGCGGTTTCCTGTCCCAAATGAACCAGCAGGCCGATCAGGTTCGAGCGAGCGGTGCCGGCGGCTTGTGCCGCGTGGTCGAGCGCTTCGCCTTCGGGAAGCAGGTTCTCGAAGAACTGGCGCACCTGCGCGCTGTGCTGTTCGAGCGTTTCATCATTGCGGCGCTGCAGCGGCAGCTGGGGGCTCAGCGGAAAGCGATCTCCTCCCGCGAGCCAGTCTTGGGTGTAGTCGAATCGAAAGCGGTTGGTGGGAGCGTCATGAGACAGCAGGCCCGCCAGGTCGTCGCGCATCCAGACGTTCAGGGTCGCCATCGTCCGTCACCGCGCAGGGGAAGGTGTTGCCTGGGCGGCGTCTCGAGGCATCAGCTCCGACACGGCGCGGCGCACCGGTTCGCGCTGGCCACCGGGCACGGCGAGGATGGTGACGCCGAATTCGCGGGCAGCGCGCAAGGCTGTGTCGAGACTCACGCTGCTCTTGGCGGTTTCCAGGTTGATCAAGGTCTGCCGAGCGATGCCCAGCAGCATGGCCGCCTGACTCAACGTGAGCCCGGCTGTGCTGCGTGCAGAACGAATCGACGCACCGAAGGCTTTCCCATCGGTGGCCATGAAATCGATGGGTGGAGAGGTGGGCTTGACGCGTTTCATAAAGACCAGTTTTCTGGATTTTATGACAGCCTCTGCTGCATAAATCAAATAAGTCCAGAAAAGCGGACTTTATTGCTCAATGTCTCTCATTCGATCTAAGAGTCCGTATAGCTGGACTTATAGAATTTTTGGGATAGGGTTCAACGCTAGTGTTCACTGTCGTTGGGCGCGAGCGCAAGGAGCGATGCGCTTGCGCACGCAGTCAACGGAATCGCTTGCTGCGATTGGTGCAGGCCCTAGGACCGCCCGGAAAACAGGTGCCCGAGCACCTGACGCGCCGTGGACGCGATCATCGAGCCCTGCTCGGGGTCGCCCTTCATCAGCGTGCTCGCGAAGTTCTTCGCCTGCTTGAGCGTGATGTGCGGCGGCAGCGGCGGCACCTCCGGGTCGGTCTTGACTTCGAGCACCACCGGCCGCGTGGCCGCGAAGGCGCGGTCCCAGGCGTCGCCGAGTTGCTCGGGGTCGTCGACCAGGATGCCTTCGAGTCCGATCAGCCGCGCGAACGCGTGGTAGGGCACGTCGGGGATGTTCTGCGTGGCCTCGAACTTGGGGTTGCCTTCCATCACGCGCTGTTCCCACGTGACCTGGTTGAGGTCCTGGTTGTTGAGCACCACGACGATCCAGCGCGGGTCGATCCAGCGCTGCCAGTATTTCGCGACGGTGATCAATTCGGCCATGTTGCTCATCTGCATCGCGCCGTCGCCGACCATCGCGACCACCGGCCGGTCGGGGTGCGCGAATTTGGCCGCGATCGCATACGGCACCGCGGCGCCCATCGACGCCAAGCCGCCCGACAGCGACCCGAGCATGCCGCGCCGCATCTTGACGTCGCGCGCATACCAATTGGCGCACGAGCCCGAGTCGCTGGTGAGGATCACGCGGTCCGGCAGCCTCGACGACAACTCGGTGAACACGCGCTGCGGGTTCACCGGGCTGGCCGGGGCCATGGCGCGCTCGTGCAGCTTGGCGTCCCAGTCCTTGTTCCACTGTGCGATGTCGTCGCGCCAGCCGGTGTCGGTCTTCTGTTCGAGCAGCGGCAGCAGCGCGCCGAGCGACGCTTTCACATCGCCTTCTAGAGGCACTTCCATCGGATAGCGGATCGACAGCATGCCGGGGTCGAGATCGATCTGCACGCCGCGCGCCGAACCTTCCTTGGGCAGGAACTCCGAATACGGAAAGCCCGAGCCGAGCATGAGCAAGGTGTCGCATTCGGCCATCAGCTTGTAGCTGGGCTCGGTGCCGAGCAGCCCGATCGAGCCGGTGACCCAGGGCAGGTCGTCCGGCAACACCTGCTTGCCGAGCAGCGCCTTGGCCGCGCCGGCGCCGAGCCGGTCGGCCACCGCGATCACCTGGTCGGTCGCGGTGCGCGCGCCGGCCCCGACCAGGATCGCGACCTTCCTTCCGGCATTGAGCACCTCGGCCGCACGCTGCAGGTCGGCCGCGAAAGGCAACACCAGCGGCGGCGACCAGCCGACGCCAGAGAACACCGAGCCGTGCGCGCGCGGCGGTGCTTCCATTTCCATTTCCTGCAGGTCGTTGGGAAAGATCAGCGCCGTCACGCGGCGACGGCCGAGCGCGATCCGCACCGCGCGGTCGATCAGGTGCCGCACCTGCGCCGGCACGGTCGCGGTGGCGGTGAACTCGCCGGCGACGTCCTTGAACATCGCGTTCAGGTCGAGCTCCTGCTGGTAGTGCGAACCGAGTGCGGTGCGCGCCTGCTGGCCCACGATCGCGAGTACCGGCATGTGGTCCATGCGCGCGTCGTAGAGGCCCGTGAGCAGGTGCGATGCACCGGGACCCGAGGTGGCGAGGCACACGCCCAGTTCGCCGGTGAACTTGGCATGGGCCGTGGCCATGAAGGCGGCCATCTCCTCGTGCCGGACCTGCACGAACTCGAAGCGGTCGCCCGCCCGGTCGAGTGCGCCCAGGAGCCCGTTGATGCCGTCACCGGGGTAGCCGAAGATGCGTCGCACGCCCCACTGACTCAGTCGGTCCCAGACGAAATCGCCCACTGTGCTGCTTGCCATGATGTGCTCCTTCGCGACCATGTTCGAAGCTCGGGCGGCGGACGATGTGGGACGACAGCTTGCGCGACTGGCAGACGGGGGACACGCGCGTGTGACTCCTGCGGCGAACGACGCGCGACATGGCGCGCCGCGTGCGCACGACAATCAGTCGTCCAGATCGACCCACACCGGCGCATGGTCGCTCGCGCCTTCGAGCCCGCGCACGGCGCGATCGACCCCGGCCGCCCGCTGCTTCGATGCCAGCACGGGGCTCAGCAGCAGGTGATCGATGCGCAGGCCCGCGTCGCGCGGCCAGCGGTTGCGCAGGTAGCTCCAGAAGGTGTAGGGCGTTGAGTCGGGGTGCGCGGTCTTCAGCGCATCGGTCCAGCCCTGCTTCAACAGCTTGCGAAAGGCCGCGCGTGGCGCCGGTTGCAGCAACGCATTGTCCTTGAAGGACGCGGTGGAATAGATGTCGGCGTCGGTCGGCACCACGTTGTAGTCGCCTGCGAGCACCACCGGGTGGCCCGATCGCAGGAGCGATGCGGCGTGGCGGTCGAAGCGTTGCATCCATGCGAGCTTGTGGTCGAACTTCGGTCCCGGCTGCGGATTGCCGTTGGGCGCATACAGGCAGCCGACCACGATGCCGTTCACCGCGGCTTCGAGGTAGCGACGCTGCCGGTCCGCGGGGTCGCCCGGCAACTCGCGGCGGATCTCGAGCGGCAAAACGCCCTTCGAGAGGATCGCGACGCCGTTCCAGCTCTTCTGTCCGTTGACCAGCGACTCGTAGCCCTGCGCGCGCAACGCCTCCACCGGAAAGGCGGCATCGATGCACTTGATCTCCTGCAGGCACACCACGTCCGGCGCGGTCACGTCGAGCCACGCCAAGAGTTGCGGCAGGCGGGCGATCACGTTGTTGATGTTGTAGGTGGCGATGCGCATGGCCGCATTGTGTCGGTGGCGGCCGAGCACCGATGCGCGAATCACACTACGATCGCCCGTTCGAACCCGCGCGATCGCCTGCGATGGCGTGCGCCCTCCGTTCGAATCCCGTCCGATCCCTCCTCGATTGCCGGAGTCTTTTCCATGAGCATTCCCACCACCCGCCTCGGCCGCACCGGCCTCACCGTCTCGCGCCTGGCGCTCGGCACCATGACCTTCGGCCTGCAGACCGACGAAGCGGTGTCGCACCGCATCCTCGACCGCGCCACCGACGGCGGCATCAACTTCCTGGACACGGCGGACGTCTATCCGCTCGGCGGCGAGCTCGACACGGTCGGCCGTACCGAAGAGATCATCGGCCGCTGGCTGCGCGCACAGGGTGGCAACCGCCGATCGCAGTTCGTCATCGCCACCAAGGCCTGCGGCAGGATGGGCCCGCACAGCTGGAACCAGGGAGCGTCGCGCAAGCATCTGCTGGACGCGATCGACGCGTCGCTCAAGCGCCTGCAGATGGACCACGTCGATCTTTATCAACTGCACCACGACGACCGTGCGACGCCGCTGGACGAGAGCCTCGAAGCGCTCGACACCATCGTGCGTTCGGGTCGCGCGCGCTACGTGGGCGTGTCCAACTTCCTCTCATACCGGCTGGCGCGCGCCATCGGCCGCGCGGAGCTCAACAAACTCACGCAGCTGGTTTCGGTGCAGCCGCGCTACAGCCTGCTGTTTCGCGAGATCGAGCGCGAACTGCTGCCGCTCGCGGGCGAAGAAGGCCTGGGCGTGATTCCCTACAACCCGCTGGCTGGCGGGCTGCTCACGGGCAAGTACCAACCCGGTACGAAGCCCGAAGAAAACACCCGCTTCACGCTCGGCACCGCCGGCGGCATGTACCAGAACCGCTACTGGAACGACCGCAGCTTCGACACCGTGAGCGAACTGCACAAGCTGGCCGACCAGGCCGGCGTGCCGCTGGCCACGCTGGCCGTGGCCTGGGTGATGGCCAACCCGCTCATCACGGCGCCGCTGCTCGGCGCCAGCCGGCCCGAGCAGCTCGACGCGACGCTCGCCGCGGCCGACTACAAGATCGACGCCGACCTGAAGAAGAAGCTCGACGAACTCACGGCCGACTACCGCAAGGGCGACGCGCCGCGCTGAAGAGACTCAGCGCCACGCCTTCTCGACAACCGCACGCAGCCCCATCGCCTGCCATCCAGACTCACACACCCATGAAGCTCTACTTTTCCCCCACCTCCCCCTACGTCCGCAAATGCATGGTCGTCGCGCACGAAGTCGGCCTGGCCGACCGCATCGAGCTGCTGCCCTCGGCCGCCAATCCGGTGCAGCGCGACCGCGAGATCATCGCCAGCAATCCGCTCGGCAAGGTGCCGACCTTCCTCACGGACGACGGCGACGTGCTCTACGACAGCCGCGTGATCTGCGAGTACCTCGACGACCTGGGCGGCGGAAGCGTGTTTCCGAAGTCGGGCAAGGAACGCTGGACGGCGCTCACGCTTCAGTCTTTGGCCGACGGCATCCTGGATGCGGCGCTGCTCGCGCGCTACGAGGTCGCCACGCGGCCCGAGCCGCTGCGCTGGGAAGAATGGCGCCTCGGGCAGCTCGACAAGGCCGAGACCTCGCTGGCGCATCTCGAAGCGCATCCCGACGTGCTGAAAGACCG
>JAHJOG010000117.1 GCA_018820395.1 Gammaproteobacteria bacterium
CGCAGCGCGGTCGGGCGCGCGTGCCGGAGGACACGCGCTTCGTGAACTGACTCGTCGCAGCTGTTTGAGCGTAGTGAACGAAGTGAACGCAGCGAGTTCTGCGACGGCCCGACCGTGCGAGCACTGCAGGGAAGCCGCGAAGCGGCCGGCACAGCGAAGCAGTCCCGCCGCACACCGCCCCACGGGCGCTCTCACCAACGAAGACGAGCCGTGCCTCACCGGCGCTCCCACCAACGGCAACGGCAAGCACCGCCCCAAGGACGCCCCCACCAATGACACAGAGCTCATGACGTTCCCACAGGCCGCAACGCCGCGTCAGTCCGCCGAACGCGACTTCTTGATCTCCGCCTCGGAAGGCTGGAACTTCGGGTCGGCGCCGTCGAGATAGACATAGTCGACCATCACGCCCTTGCCGCCGTCGTTCTTGGTCAACCCCACATAGGCCCCCATCGTCGACTGATGGTCCGACGCGCGGTACGTGATCGGTCCGAACGGCGTGTCGACCTTCAGCCCTTCGAATGCCGCCACCAGCTTTTCGGTGTCGCTGCTCTTCGCCTTCGCCAGCCCCGCTGCCGCCGACTTGATCATGCTGTAGCCCACCACCGAACCCAGCCGCGGATAGTCCTTGAACTTGGCTTGATACGCCTTCTCGAACGCCGTGTGCTCTGGCGTCTTGATGCCGTACCACGGATAGCCCGTCACGATCCAGCCGTTGGGCGCCTCGTCCTTCAACGCGTCCATGTACTCCGGCTCGCCCGTCAGCACGCTCACCACCGCGCGGTCCTTGAAGAGCCCGCGCGTGTTGCCTTCGCGCACGAACTTCGACAGGTCGGCGCCGAAGAGCACGTTGAAAATCGCGTCCGGCTTGGCATCCGACAGCGCCTGCACCACGCTGCCCGAATCGATCTTGCCGAGCGGCGTGGCCTGCTCAGCGACGAACTCCACGTCCGGCTGCGCCGCCTTCATCAGCTGCTTGAAGGCTGCCACGGCCGACTGCCCGTACTCGTAGTTGGGGTACACCACCGCCCAGCGCTTCTTCTTCAGCTTGACCGCTTCGGGCACCAGCATCGCGGCCTGCATGTACGTGCCCGGACGCAGGCGGAAGGTGTACTTGTTGCCGCCTTGCCAGGTGATCTTGTCCGTCAGCGGTTCGCCGGCGAGGAAGAAGAACTTCTTTTGCTTGGCGAAGTCGGTCACCGCCAGCCCCGTGTTCGACAGGAATGTGCCCGCCAGCATGTCGACCTGCTCGCGTGACACCAGCTCTTCGGCCACGCGCACCGCGTCGCCCGGGTTGGCGTTGTCGTCGCGCGTGATGAGTTCGATCTTCTTGCCGTTGACGCCGCCCGCGGCGTTGACCTCTTCGACCGCGAGCTCCATGCCCTTCTTGTACGGCTCGAGGAAGGCGGGCTGGGCCTTGTAGCTGTTGATCTCGCCGATCTTGATCACGCCCTGCGCCTGGGCCGACGGCACCATCGCGAGAGTGAGGGCGGACAGCGAGACCGCGCTGAAGGCAAAACGCATGAGAGTCATGAAAGCTCCTTGGTACTAAAAATCAGTCGACGAATGCTGAAGTGCGAACGCTGGGCGAAACGCATCGGCGGCGCGATCTTCTCACCGCAGCCCGTCCTTGCCTTCGATCTCCGACGCCTTGAGGCCGCCGATGCGTGGCAGCGGACGGCCGCTGTCGGTGACGGCCACCGCTACCACGATCTCGTTGGCGCGCGGCGCGTCGGACACGCGCGCCTCGATCGCGTCGAAGTGGCTGCGCACGAAGGCGGCGTCCTTGTGGCCGAGCGGCACGTCGATCGCGGTGCCGAGCGTGCCGAGCTTCTTGCTCGACGGCACCAGCGCTGCGCCTTTCTCGACCGCCGCGCGCAAGGGCGCGCCGAGCTTGGGATGCAGGATCGCCGCCGCGTGTTCGAGCTCACCGCCCTCGCCCACGATCGCAGCCTTGCCGTAGCTCTGCGCCTGGCCCGGCTCGATGCCGAGCGCCTGCACGGCCTTCTGCCCCAGCAGCGCACCCAGCTCTTCTCCGATGGCGATCAGCTCGTCCAGCGACTCGCTGTAGCGGCCCGCGTAGGGGTTGTCGATCACCGCGATCGCCACGGCCCGCCGCGTCGGCGGCGCGATGTCCTTGCCCATCTCCTTGCGGGTCTCGTCGACCTGCACGATGAGCTTGCGAATGTTGGCTGCCATCAATTTTTCTCCTTGTTCCGATCAGACCGACCCATTTTGTGGAACACCGCAGAACCGGCTTTGCCGGGCTGCTGGTGTTGCCCCCGGAAGGGGGTTGGCGAAGTGACACGAAGTGCACGGAGCCTGGGGGGGAGCCAGGTCCCGACACGCAGTGCGCGAAGCCTGGGGGGGAGCTAGCGCAATCCATTCCATTGACTGATGTCCTCAGCGCGCAAACCACCCACGCGATCGTGCACGCGGTACCCCGTCGACATCGCGAGGATGTAGACGATCTCGTCCGCGGCGGGTGCGCCCGGCACGCGCACTTCGAACGCGTCGAACTGCCCGCGCACGTAGCTGGCGTTGATGTTGGTCAGCGGCACGTCGAGCGTTGCGCCGGGCGGCCCGACCTTCTTGGTGGACGGCACGATCGACAGGCCGTTGCCCGGCTGCCCGGTCTTGGTTTCGGCCGCGCCCTGGCGGTAGGCGTCGCGATCGCCTTTCCACCCGAGCAGCTCGCGCATCGCATAGCCGCCGGGCACGTGCCAGAGCGCGCCGTGCTCGAGCTCGCCCGCCGCGCCGACGATCGCGCCCTTGCCATAGGTGGCGATGCGTTCGACCGGCACGTCCATGGCGGCGCGCAGCCGGTGCGCCATGTCGACGCCGACCGGATCGAGCAGCTTCATCATCGGAAGGATGTCGGGTTCGTAGCGCCCGGCGAACGGATTGGTGAGCACCGCAGCGATCGCGCCACGCACCAAGGGCGTTGCGGCGCGGGGCCCGAATTCGTGGTGGATGTGTTCGATCTGGGTGAACACGCGGCGTATGTCGATCATGAGAGAGATGTTCCTGCTTTCGTTAAGCAAATACTGAACCAACTGCGTGGCTCGGGGTGTCTTGCGATGCCGAAGTGAGTTGCATGGCGCGTGCGTCCGCCGCTTCGACGAGACGCCACTGTTGCTGGCAGACCAGCGCTGCGGCCCACACGAGTCCCTCGTCCTGCAGACGCCGCGCACACGCCGCGCCCGCATCGAGTGCGCGGCGCACCTGCGCGGGGGCGAGCGGGCCGACATCGACGGTGACGAGGTGCTCGCCGAGGTCGCTGTCGTCCTTGCATGTGTGGGCCGGGCGGCGATGGATGGCCGCATCGTCGACGTCGACCGCATTGGCGATGACGGTGGCCGCAGCATCCGCCTCGGCGGCCGTGGCGGCCAGCACGGTGACGCTGTCGGCGATGCCGAGCGAGAAGCTCCGGCCGCGCCAGCCGCTCGTCGCGACACCGCGCACGGGCATGCCGGCACCGACAGTGAACTGGCCGTCGGTGGCGAGCGGACCTGCGTCGCGCGCCGTGCGCGCATCGAAGCGCGCGAGATCGGCGAACAGACCGACTCGCACCGACTGCCCTGCAGCCAGGTGCAATGCGATGTCGCCCCCGTTGTTGAGCCAGGCACGCTCGACACCGGGCCGCTCGTAGCAGGCAATGAGTTCCTGGGCGACCGACCCGGCCACGGCCGCCATCGGCGTGATGAAGGGCGCGCCCATCACGGAACAGGCGTGCCACATGCTACGGGCGATCGGGCCGCGCAACGCGCAGGACCCGGAGACCGGCTGTCGCAACAACGGCAGCTCCGAGACCAACTCGTCGAGCACGCCCTCGAAGCGCCGCCACGCGTCTTCATGCGCCTGTGCGACGGCCGCCGGGTCGCCGTCGGCCTCGGCCACGATGTCGATCGGCCCATGGCTCCAATGCCAGCGCCGGGGGTCGAGGGCAGTGCGTTGCGCGGCCATCGGGTTAGCCATGCGGGGTCAGCCCAGCATCGGTGGCTGGCCCAGGGGCCAGGGGTTGGCGTCGTCCATCTGCACCCATCGGCGGGCGAGGGGCGCGCCATCGTCCTGCCACGCACCGCGGGCCAGGGCCTGTTCGAGCGAGAACACGTGTTCCATGTGGCCGCCGAGCGCTTCGTAGTCGTCACGCCGCATGCTGAATTCGATGGGGGCGACCAGTGCTGGCGTCGGCACCGTGCCGAAGCTGTTGTCGGGCATGCGCATCACGTCGGCCATCACCGTGATGCCGCCGCCGGGCCAGACATAGGCCGGCGCACCGCCGCAGGTGACATTGACCAGCGCGCGCTTGATCGCGCGGGTGAGCAGCACCGGGTTTTCGGTGACGCCGGCACGCAGGCTGCCGCCCGCGCCGCCGAGGAACAGCACGCTGCACAGCGAAGGCTCGCAGTTCTCGCCGATGCGCTGCACGATGCGGCGCACTTCGGCGGGCATGTCGCTTTCGACCGGCTGCAGCGCGTCGTCGAGCACGTACCACTGCGCGTGCTCGCCGGTGGTCGAGGTCATGAGCAGGCGCAGGCCGGGTCGGGCGACGCCGGGTTCCCAGCCTTCGATGATCGAGAGCGGATCGTCGATGTCGGTGCCGCCCCAGCCGTTGCCGGGGTTGGCCACTTGAAAGTAGCGCCCGGGCGTCGACTTGCGCCCGCGCATCTGAATGCCCGAGGCTCGCATGTCGAGACAGCGGCCGGCCTGATGTTCGGTGAGCACGCCGGTGATGTGATCGTCGACCACCACCACTTCGTCGGCCACGCCCTCGAGCTGCCGCGCGAAGATGCCGATCGCCGCCGAGCCGCAGCCCACGCGCATGCGCTGTTCTTCGACGCCGTTGACGATCGGTGCGCGTCCGGCCTGGATCACCATGCTCGCGCCGCCGTCGATGGTGCATTCGGCGGCCTGCTTGTTGCCGAGCAGCTGCATCAGCTCGGCCGTCATGCGGCCTTCTTTCTTGCTGCCGCCGGTGAGGTGGTGCACGCCGCCGAGCGAGAGCATCTGCGAGCCGTATTCGGCGGTGGTCACGTGGCCGACCACCTCGCCGCGATAGCGCACGTTGGCCTGCTCGGCACCCAGAAAGCGGTCGGTGTCGATCTTCACCTTGAAGCTGCAGTAGCTGAAGATGCCTTCGGTGACCACGGTCACCATGTCGACGCCCTGCGCCTTGGATGCCACGATGAAGGGCGCGGGCTTGTAGTCGGGGTAGGTGGTGGACGAGCCCACGCCGGTGACGAAGACCTCGTCGGCATGGAGCAGGTCGCCGTTCCAGGCGGCCGGCTCGGCGCCGGCGGGCTCGGGCACCGCGGGTTCGGCGGCGGGCCGCGCGAAAGAGACGAGCGCCGGAGCCTCGCTCGCCAGCTCGCGGCGCAGCAGCACGACCGGGTCGACCCGCACCAGCACGCCGCTGCGGTTGGCATAGCGATCGCAGGCGCCGTTGCGGCCGTCGGAGATCTGACACAGCACCGGACAGGCGTTGCACTCGACCTTGGCGGTGCTCATCTTGTCGTTGCGCAGCGGGGCGCGGCCGGTGGCTTCGGGCAGGACCGGCATGTCCATGCCGGGCAATCCGTCTGTCTTGGTGTGTTCGGTCATCGGGGACGTGAGTTGGAAGACATTCGCCTGGCGGCCGCCGCTTGCGCCGGGGTCGCCGATTGTGTAGCATTCCCTACACTTTCATGTTGTGATCACTACATCGAAGTGCAATGTAGCAAACAGATCCGGCGCTGGCAATGGTGTTTATCCTTCGGGCCTATCCTTCACCTTTCATTCCACCTGACATCCCGATCCCATGAGTGCATTCAGCGAAGAACGAGTGTTGAGCGTCCATCACTGGACCGACCGACTGTTCACCTTCACCACCACGCGCGACCCGGCGCTGCGCTTTTCCAACGGCCACTTCACCATGATCGGGCTGAAGGTCAACAACAAGCCGCTGTTGCGCGCGTACAGCATCGTCAGCCCGAACTACGAGGAGCATCTGGAGTTCCTCAGCATCAAGGTGGAGGACGGGCCGCTCACTTCGCGCCTGCAGCACATCCAGGTCGGCGACACGATCATCGTCGGGCGCAAGCCGACCGGCACGCTGCTGATCGACTACACCCTGCCGGGCAAGCGGCTCTATCTGTTCGGCACGGGCACCGGGCTCGCCCCTTTCATGAGCGTGATCCGTGACCCGGAAACCTACGAGAAATTCGAGAAGGTCATCCTGGTGCACGGCGTGCGCCAGATCGACGAACTGGCCTACCACGACCTCGTGCTCGACCACCTGCCCAAGCACGAGTTCCTCGGAGAGATGGTGAAGAACCAGCTGCTCTACTACCCCACGGTCACGCGTGAGGAGTTTCGCCACATGGGCCGCATCACCGAACTGGTCGGGAGCAACAAGCTCACCGACGACCTCGGCCTGCCGCCGCTCAACGCGGCCGAAGACCGTGTGATGTTGTGCGGCAGCCCGGGAATGCTGGTCGACCTCAAGAAGCTCCTCGAGGAGCGGGGTTTCAAAGAGGGCAACACATCCACTCCCGGCGACTTCGTGGTGGAACGGGCTTTTGCAGAGAAGTGATGCCCCCCGGCTTTTCACTTCGCTTCGCTGCGCGTGACTCCACCCCCCGAGGGGGCGGCCCGGCCGCCTTGGGGCGGCCCGGTGGCGGCCGGTGGATGCGGCCCGGCTTTTCGCTGGCGGTCTGAGCGCATGGCCACTCGCGCTTCATCGCCCAAGCCCGCGACACGTCGCACCGGGGTGCGCGAGGCGGCGGCGCAGGCGACGCGGGACAGCATCCTGCGGGCGGCGACGAAGGTGTTCGCGAAGTACGGCTACGACGGCGGGAGCGTGGAGAAGATCTCGAAGGCGGCGCGGTCTTACGACCGGATGATCTATTACTACTTCGGCAGCAAGGAAGGCCTCTTCATCGCGGTGCTCGAGGGCATCTACCGGCGCATGGACGAGGCCGAGGCGGCGATCGAGCTCGACGCGTCGCGGCCGGTGGAGTCGCTCACGGCGGTGATCCGCTTCGTGCTGGGCTACTACCGCAAGAACCCGGAGTTCGTCACGCTGCTCAACACCGAGAACCTGCACAAGGGTCGGCACGTGGCCAAGTCGCTGCGGGCGCGCGAATACTCGTCGCGGGCCATCGCGATCATCCAGAAGTTGCTCGAAAGCGGCGTGGCGCAAGGGCTCTTTCGCGACGGCGTGGCCGCTCGTGATCTTTACCTGCTGATCGCGTCCACCGGCTATTTCTACACCTCCAACCGGCACACGCTCACCGCCTTCCTCGGCGAGCCGCTC
>JAHJOG010000118.1 GCA_018820395.1 Gammaproteobacteria bacterium
AGCGCGCGGGCGACCCGCACGGCGAACGGCTGACGCTCGAGCGGATCGCGGCGCGTGCCGGTCTGTCGCCCCATCACTTCTCACGGCTCTTCACCGCCAGGACCGGCCAGAGCGTCATGGCCTACGTCCGCGCGCGCCGACTCGTCCGCACGGCGCGCCGGCTCGTCGACGAGCCCGACGCCAGGCTCGTCGAGCTGGCGTTCGACTGCGGCTTCGAGTCGCAGGAGGCCTTCACGCGCGCCTTCAAGCGCCTCTTCGGGGTGTCGCCCGGCCGATTCAGATTCCGACTGTCTTCCGATCTCGACGAAGGAGCTTCCTGCATGAACACATCCTCTGTACTGTCTGCCCCCGTCTCCCGATTGCCGGGGCTGGTGACCCTCGATGACTTCGACGTCGCGGGGCCGACGCGGCGCTTCGACAATGCCAGCAAGAGCGGCATTCCCGAACTGTGGCCGTCCCTGCTGCGGGCTCTGCCTTTCGAGGGGCAGAAGCCCAGCCGGGCGACCTATGGCGTCATGCGCAGCGTCGATAGGGACGAGGGCAGCTTCGACTACATGGCCGGAGTGGCCGTCGAGCCCCAGGGTGAACTGCCCGCGGGCTTCGAGCGCTTGCGGATTCCGGCGGCGAACTACGCGGTGTTCCGCATCGTGCTGGACGGGTCGGCGATCCACCCGCAGGTGAAGAGCGCGATGGCGATCATCTGGGGGCGGCTGATTCCGGAGTCGGGGCTGCGCCTCGCCGATCAACCGGACTTCGAGCTGTACGACGGTCGGCTCGAGCTCGATCAGCCCGGCGCGACGATCGACTTTCACGTGCCGGTCGAGACCTGAAGTGCCTGCGCGAGATTGATGCGCGCCTGCGCTTCGTGCCGCTCGCGCATCGAGTGGGTCAGAAAGAGCGGGTCGCGCGCCAGAAAGCTGCCCAGGATGCCGCGGCGCCTCGGCTCGAACACCTCGGGCGCGATGTGCGCGTATTCGATGCGGATCTGGCGTTCGTACTCGGCGAAGCGCGCGGCCGGCGCGCCGAGGATGGCGAGGTCGATGTCGATCAGCAGGCAGGCGTCTGTGCCCACGGGCTGCGCGTCGTGGCGCGTGGCCATGACGAGGGCGTGCACGCGGTCGGTCGCGTCGCCCGCGACGCCTGCCGCGCGCATCGCGTCGCGGGCCCAGTCGGCGCTCTGCGCTTCGTTGTCGTGGCCGCGCACGTCGTAGACGGCGTCGTGGAACCACAGCGCCAGAGCGATCTCCGCCGGGCGCTCGGCGTGAGCGCGTTCGCGATCGAGCGCGGCCAGGCATTCGTCGAGATGTTGCAGCGTGTGGTAGGCACGCTGCGGCTCGTCGTACGCGTCGACAAGCTGTCTGAAAAGCGCCGCATCGGCGTGCGCCACGCCGAGCGCTTGCCAGGCGCCATCCCACGAGGCTTTCCACGCAGCCTGGCGCGGCGCCGGCCATGAGGTCTGGCCGTGGGCCGGGTTCGAGGCTTGGGGTGCGTCGCTCATTGCTCCATCGCCTCGCGCACTTCGCGGCCCAGTTCGATCACCGACATCGCGTAGTAGCTGCTCCAGTTGTAGCGCGTGATCACGTAGAAGTTCTGCGTGCCGGCCACGAAGGTCGACGGGTCGTCGCCGTTCTGCAGTTCGATCAGCGCGAGCAGGCCCGAGTGCTCCATCGCCTTGCCGTCGAGCAGCGCGCCGCCGGCCACGAAGCTGTCGGCGCTGAAGCTGGGCACGATGTCGGGCGCCAGCAGCACGTCGAGCTTGAGCCGGTCGGGGTCGAAGCGCACCGGGTAGATCGGCGGCATGTCGGGCTTCCAGCCAAAGGCCTTGAAGTAGTTGGCGACCGAGCCGATCACGTCGGCCGTGTTGCGCACCAGGTCGATGCGGCCGTCGCCGTCGAAGTCGACCGCGTATTTCGCGATGCTGCTCGGCATGAACTGCGGCATGCCCATCGCGCCGGCGTAGCTGCCGACGGGCGCCATCGGGTCGTGCGAGGTGCGGCTTTCGGTCCCGAGAAAGGCTTCGAGTTCGTCGCGGAAGAAAGCTTGGCGTTGGGCGGCGCGTGGGTGCGCCTGCGGAAAGTCGAAGGCCAGGGTGGCGAGCGCGTCGATGACGCGGAAGCTGCCCATGTTGCGTCCGTAGATCGTTTCGACGCCGACGATGCCGACGATGATTTCGGCCGGCACGCCGAACTGCGCTTCGGCACGCTCCAGCGTGTCGGCGTTGGCGCGCCAGAAGCGCACGCCGGCGGCGACGCGCACCGGGTCGATGAAGCGGCTCCGGTACACGCCCCAGTTCTTGCGTCCGCCGGGTGGGCCTGGGAGCATGAGGCGCGGCATGCTGGGCAGCATGCGGGCCTGGCCGATGGTCGCGCGCACCCACGCGGGGTCGAGTTGGCGGCGGGCAGCGATCTCGTCCGCGAACTGCATCGCGTCGTCGCGCGTGGCGTAGGGCGGGCCGCCGCGCGCGGGTTGCTTTTGCGCAATGGCGGGTGCAGCGAACGCGCAAGCGGCCAGCGTCAACAGCGCGACCGGAAGGACTCTGTAAAAGTAGCGTGGCATTGCCGTGATTGTGACGCGGCAGCAGGGCCAGTCGGCGGCGCGGCGCGGCGTACCGAGGCCGGCCCTGCTCTCATTTCGGGACAGGCCAGGGCAGGCGCCGGAACTGGCGCCGCAGGTCGGCCACGCCGAGTCCCGGTAGAGCGGCGTAGCGCTGGGCTTCGAGCGCCAGCAGCCATTCGTGCGCCGGCTGCGCTGCGGGCCCGAAGCGCTCGGCCAACTGACGGGCCATCTGGCGCGGCGGCGTGGCTTCGGCGACGTCGATGCCGGCACGCCGCACCCGGTTCCGGGCCTGCTTGAGAAGCCGCAGCCACGGGTCGTGCTGCGTGCGCTCCCAGAGCGTCCAGGCCGCGCCCGCCAGGCTGACGACAGCGAGCAGTTCGAACAAAACGGTGGCGAGGTCCTGCAGGCTCGGCGACTCGAAGCCCAGGCGCTTGAGCAGATCCATCTGGCGGCTCTGCGTGTAGTTGAGCACCCACTGGTTCCAGCTGTTGTTCAGTGCTTCCCAGGCTGCGCGGAGGTCCTGCGCCAGGGTCGGACTCATCGCGCCGATGGCGCCGGCGAAGAGCCCCGGCTGGGGTGCCAGGCGACGGAAGAGGCCGACGCGGTCGGGCGAGATGGCGCCGGTCGGGTCGACCCGCACCCACCCGCTGCCGGGCTCCCACACTTCGGCCCAGGCGTGCGCATCGCTGTGTCGCAACACCCAGTACTCGTCGACGCCGTTGATCTCACCGCCCTGGTAGCCGGTGACGATGCGTGCGGGAATGTTGAGCGCGCGCATCAGCACCACGAAGGACGACGCGATGTGCTCGCAAAAGCCGGCCTTGCGGTCGAACCAGAATTCGTCGGCGGTGTCGTCGCCGTAGACGCCGGGCTCGAGCGTGTAGCTGTAGCCGCCGGTGCGCAGCCGCCGGAGCACGGACTGCACCAGCGCAGGGGTGTCGGCGCCCGCGAGCTCGGGGTCGCGCCGCATCTCGCGCGCGAGCGCCACGGTGCGCGGGTTGGAGCCGGGCGGCAGCGCCACGTAGCGATTCAGCTCCGCGGTGCGGCGCGTGGGGCCGCTGCGAAACCGGGTGAAGCTCTCGGCCTGGAAGCGCAGCAGGTCGCCGACCGGACGGTTGACGAGCCACTGCAGATCGGACGTGCCGAAGACGCCGTAGCCCTCGACGACCGGCGGCTGCGGAGCGACGTCGAGCGTGAGCAACCAGGGCCGGTTGCTGGGCTCCAGCGTCACCTGGTAGCGCACCGGTTCGCCCTGCACGCGCAGGGGGGTGGGGAAGACCTCGCGCGTCAGCATCGGAGCAGCGGTCCATTCGCGTCCGTCGAATTTCGACAGCACCGGGCCGCGAAAATACATGTCGCGCTGCGCCGGAGGCTTGCCTTCGAACTTGATGCGCGCGGCGATGCCGTCGTCGAGCGCCAGCTTCGCGATGTTGCCGACCTGCATGGAATTCGACAGGCCGGTGCGGCCGGTGACCTCGTCGTTGGGCGTTCCCCAGAGCGGCGAGAGTCGGGGAAACAGCAGGAACAACGCGAGCATGATCGGCGCGCCGAGCAGGGTCATCCAGGCGGCCGTGCGCGCGGCCTGGGCGAGCGGCGGCCGCCCGACCGGCATGTGCGCATTGACCAGCGCGGTCAGCAGGCCCAGCAGCGCCAACAGCATCGCGAGTGCGGTGACGAGCGACTGGGAATAGAAGAAGTTGGTGAGCATCGCGAAGAAGCCCAGGAAGAACACCACGAAGGCGTCGCGCCGCGCACGCAGCTCGAGCGTCTTGAGCGCGAGCAGGATCATCACCAGCGTCACGCCCGCGTCGCGGCCGAGCACGGTGCGGTGCGTGGCGAACGTGGCGGCGATGGCCACCGCCAGCAGCGCGGCGATCCACCAGCGGCTCGGCAGTGCCCGACCCTGCACCGCCAGCGTGCCGCGCCAGGCCAGCACGATGGCGGCGAGTGCGCTGCACCACCAGGGCAGGTTGGGCGTCTGCGGCAGCACGATGAGGGCGATCACACCCAGCAGGAACAGGGTGTCCCTGGCTTCGCGGGGCAGGGCGGCGAGCTTCAGCACAGGGCCAGCAGCTCCAGGCATTGCCGCTTGTGCAGCTCGCCCTGCGAGGGGCCCAGGCTCTTGCCGGCCAGGCGCAGGCCGTAGTCGACACCGAGGCGATCGGCCATCAGCACCCAGGCGCACAGCCGTGAAAGCCGCGCCTCGGCGTCGGGCAGGCCCGCGTTCTGCGCGTCGAGCCAGAGTTCCTGCTGCTGCGCCTGCTGAGTGTCTCGGCTCACGAGGTGGTCGCTGCCGGCCGCCTGGGCCTGGGCCGCGCGTTTCCAGACGATGAGCTTCATCGGGTCGCCCAGCCGGTAGGCGCGCACGCCGTCGTATTCGCCGGCCGACTGCACGCGGTTCATGGACGAACTGTTCGGCCCGGCCAGCGCCTCGCCCGGCGGCAGCGCGGGCGGGTTGAGCTCGGGTGCCGGGTACACCATCACCGGCGACGCAGGCTGCCAGACCGACCAGACGCGAAAGGCGCCGAGCGGAAAGCGCGTCTCTGCCGTGAGCGTCGGAACCGCGTGCAGGCCGCGCTCCGCAGGCTTGAAAGCGATCTCGACCACGGCAGAGCCTTGCGGAGGGACGTCGCTCCACGACCACTGCCCGCTGTGCCGCACGGCCAGCCCGATGCCGAAGCGCGTGCTGCGCCGCGCGTTGTGCAGCACCACCCGGAACACCGCGGCCGCACCGGCAAAGGCGGGCTCGGGCGGCATGAGGTGGAGCGCCAGTCCGCGCAGGGTGGCATGGCCCACGTGCATGCCGACGGCCACGCTGCCGGCGAGCAGAAAGGTCAGCAGGTAGCCGAGATTGAGCTGGTAGTTGATCGAGGCGACCAGCAGCAGGCCCAGCGTCACGACCAGCATCAGGCCGGCCGCGGTCGGCACGATGTAGACGTTGCGCTGGGTGAGTTCGAGCGTGTCGGCGGGCGGGCGGCGCGTGAGAAACCAGCGCTCGATGCGTCGGCGCAGCGGCCCGACCGGCCATGCCAGCGCGCCGAACGCAGCCGTGCGGAAGGTCACGGCAGCGGCACGGCGGCGAGCATGGCGCGCACCTGCTCGAAGGCGCCGCGGCCGGCGTCGCCGACCGGCGTCAGCCGATGTGCGACGGTCTGCGGCATCACGGCCTGCACGTCGTCCGGGGCGACGTAGTCGCGATTGGCCAGCAGCGCCTGCGCCTTGGCGGCACGCACCACGGCGATGCCGGCGCGTGGCGACAGGCCCTGGAGAAACCAGTGCCCGGATCGCGTGGCGGCGATCAGGTCCTGCACGTAGTCGAGCAGCGGTTCGGCCGCGTGCACCTGCAGCACGCGCTGCTGCAGCGCGGTGAGTTCGCTGGCGTTGAGGAGGGCCGGCAGGTTCGCCAGCATCTCGCGCCGGTCGGCGCCAGCGAGCAGGGCGCGCTCGGCTGCGCGGTCGGGGTAGCCGAGCGAGATGCGCATGAGAAAACGGTCGAGCTGCGATTCAGGCAGCGCGAAGGTGCCCAGCTGGTCTTGCGGGTTCTGCGTGGCGATCACGAAGAAGGGCGTGGGAAGCGGGCGCGTCTCGCCTTCGATGGTGACCTGCTTTTCTTCCATGGCCTCGAGCAGGGCGCTCTGGGTCTTGGGGCTGGCGCGGTTGATCTCGTCTGCCAGCAGCACCTGCGAAAAGATGGGACCGGGATGGAACTCGAAAGCCTGCCGGCCGCGATCGTAGATCGCCACGCCGGACAGGTCGCCCGGCATCAGGTCGGCCGTGAACTGCACTCGGGCAAACTGCAGCCCGAAGGTGTGCGCCAAAGCGTGCGCGAGGGTGGTCTTGCCGACCCCCGGGACGTCTTCGATCAGCAGGTGTCCGCCGGCGAGCAGACAGGCCACGCAGTCGCGCACCTGCGCCTCCTTGCCCACCAGCACCGTGTTAAGCTGACCGATCAAACTGGCGAGCTTGGCGGCGACGTCCATTTTTGTATCCATCTGCAAACAATACCGCAAGCCCGAGAGCTAATTCCGCAAGGGGCTATGGCGCGAACCGATCCATGGGCAAAACCGGCTATTTCACACACCGCGACTGCTGGAAGCATGACATGGGCGCGGGCCACCCGGAGTGCCCTCAACGCCTCGATGCCATCGAGGACCGGCTGCTGCTGACCGGCGTCGCCGACACGCTCGAACGCGTCGACGTCCCGATCGCCACGCTCGCACAGATCACTCGTGCGCACACGGTCGAACACATGGAGCACCTCGAGTCGCTGAGCCAGCGGTTGATCGAAGATGCGCCTTCGGGCGGGCCCGATCACGCGATGCTCGACCCCGACACCGTGCTCACGCGCTTCACTGTACTCGCCGCACGGCGCGCCGCGGGTGCCGCCATCGCGGCCACCGATGCCGTGATATCGGGCGCCCTCGAAAACGCCTTCTGCGCCGTGCGTCCGCCGGGGCATCACGCCTGCCACGACAAGGCGATGGGCTTCTGCTTCATCAACAACGTGGCGGTGGCCGCACGCCATGCCATCGAAGAACACGGCCTCGAGCGCGTGGCGATCGTCGACTTCGACGTGCACCACGGCAACGGCACCGAAGACATCTTGAGCAACGACGAGCGCGTGCTGATGGTCGGCATCTTCCAGCACCCGTTCTATCCGTACAGCGGCGCCGAGCATCCGGCAGCCAACATGGTCAATGTGCCCGTGCCGGCCTACACCAAGGGCATGGACGTGCGCGAGATCATCGAGTCGGCCTGGATGCCGCGGCTCGAAGCCTTCAAGCCGCAGATGATCTTCGTGAGCGCCGGGTTCGATGCGCATCGCGACGACGAACTGGGGCAGTTGCGCCTCAACGAGGGCGACTATGCATGGATCACCGAGCGCATCCGCGACGTGGCCCGCCGGCATGCCGGGGGCCGCATCGTCTCGATGCTCGAAGGGGGCTACAACCTCGATGCGCTCGCGCGCAGCGTCGAATCGCACGTGCGGGTGCTCGCGGACCTCTGATTCGTGGTCGGTATAATTTCACAAAAAAGCACGACCGTTCTTTTTCATCATTTCATGGAGCCAAGCCAATGAAGATCCTGGTCCCCGTCAAGCGGGTCGTCGACTACAACGTCAAGGTCCGCGTCAAATCCGACGGCACGGGCGTCGACATCGCCAACGTCAAGATGAGCATGAACCCGTTCGACGAGATCGCCGTCGAAGAGGCTGTGCGGCTCAAGGAAAAGGGCATTGCCACCGAGATCATCGCCGTGTCCTGCGGCGACGCGAAGTGCCAGGAAACCCTGCGCACCGCCATGGCCATCGGCGCCGACCGCGCCATCCTGGTCGAGACCACCGAAGAGTTGCAGCCGCTGGCCGTCGCCAAGCTGCTGAAGGCGCTGGTCGACAAGGAGCAGCCCCAGCTCGTGATCCTCGGCAAGCAGGCCATCGACGACGACGCCAACCAGACCGGCCAGATGCTCGCCGCGCTCGCCGACCTGCCGCAGGCCACCTTTGCCAGCAAGGTCGAGGTCGAAGGCGACAAGGTCAAGGTCACGCGCGAAGTCGATGGCGGCCTGGAAACCATCTCGCTCACCCTGCCTGCGGTGATCACCACCGACCTTCGCCTGAACGAGCCGCGCTACGTCACGCTGCCCAACATCATGAAGGCCAAGAAGAAGCAGTTGGACAACGTCAAGCCCGAGGACCTCGGTGTGGACGTCAAGCCGCGTCTGAAGACCCTCAAGGTCAGCGAACCGCCCAAGCGCGGCGCCGGCATCAAGGTGCCCGACGTTGCCACCCTGGTCGACAAGCTCAAGAACGAAGCAAAAGTGATCTAACCCCCAGGCTGCGCGCACTTCGTGTCGCTTCGCCCACCCCCTTGAAAGGGGGCAACACTGGCGGCCCGGCGAAGCCGGTTCCGCGGTGTTTCTGGAAGAAGAGCCTTTTTGGAGATTGATATGACAGTTTTAGTAGTTGCCGAACACGACCACGCCAGCATCAAGCCGGCGACCCTCAACACCGTCACCGCGGCCATCGCCTGCGCGAGCGGCGACGTGCACGTACTGATCGCGGGCGCCAATGCCGCCGAAGCGGCCAAGGCGGCGGCGCAGATTGCGGGCGTCGCCAAGGTCATTGCCGCCGACAGCCCGAGCCTGGAGAACAACCTGGCGGAGAACGTCGCCGCGCAGGTCCTGGCGATCGCCAAGGACTACAGCCACATCCTGTTCCCCGCCACCGCCAACGGCAAGAACGTCGCGCCGCGCGTGGCCGCCAAGCTCGACGTGGCGCAGATCAGCGACATCAGCAAGGTCGACAGCCCCGACACCTTCGAGCGGCCGATCTACGCAGGCAATGCCATCGCCACCGTGCAGAGCAGCGACGCGATCAAGGTGATCACCGTGCGCACCACGGGCTTCGACCCGGCAGCCGCCACCGGCGGCAGCGCTTCGGTCGAAAACGCCGAAGGCGTGGCCGATTCGGGCAAGAGCAGCTTCGTGGGCAGCGAGATCGCCAAGAGCGACCGGCCCGAGCTCACTGCCGCCAAGATCATCGTCTCGGGCGGACGCGCGCTGGGCAGCGCCGAGAAGTTCACCGAGGTGATGACGCCGCTGGCGGACAAGCTCAACGCAGGCCTGGGCGCATCGCGCGCCGCGGTGGACGCGGGCTATGCACCCAACGACTGGCAGGTCGGGCAGACCGGCAAGATCGTAGCGCCGCAGCTCTACATCGCAGCGGGCATCTCGGGAGCCATCCAGCATCTGGCGGGCATGAAGGATTCCAAGGTGATCGTGGCGATCAACAAGGACGAAGAGGCGCCGATCTTCTCGGTGGCCGACTACGGCCTGGTGGCCGATCTGTTCACGGCCGTGCCAGAGTTGGTCGAGAAGCTCTGAGCGTCTGGCCCGCCAGCGGAGGGCATCGTGCGCGGTGCCCTTTTTTTGTATTTGCCGTCAGGAGAGATCGATGAGCTACACCGCCCCCCTCAAAGACATGCTGTTCGACATCGAGCATCTGGCGAACATCGCCGAAGTGTCGACGATGCCGGGCTTCGAAGAAGCCGGGTTCGACACCGCGCAGGCCGTGCTCGAGGAATGCGCGCGCTTCAACCAGGACGTGGTGGCGCCGCTCAACGTGGCGGGCGACCGCAACCCGTCGTCCTTCAAGGACGGCAAGGTGACGACCACGCCGGGCTTCAAGGAGGCCTTCGCGCAGTATGTGTCGGGCGGCTGGCAAGGGCTGCAGCACCCGGTCGATTTCGGCGGGCAGGGTCTGCCGAAGACCATCGGGGCAGCCTGCGTCGAGATGCTCAATTCGGCCAACATGAGCTTCGCCTTGTGCCCGTTGCTGAGTGACGGTGCGATCGAGGCGCTGCTGACCGCGGGCTCCGACGAGCTCAAGGCAACCTATCTCGGAAAGCTCGTGAGCGGCCAGTGGACCGGCACCATGAACCTGACCGAGCCGCAGGCCGGCAGCGACCTCGCCATGGTGCGCTCGCGCGCCGAGCCGCAGCCTGACGGCACCTACAAGGTCTTCGGCACCAAGATCTACATCACCTACGGCGAGCACGACATGGCCGAGAACATCGTGCACCTCGTGCTCGCACGGGTGAGCGGCGCGCCCGAGGGCGTCAAGGGCATCAGCCTCTTCGTGGTGCCGAAGTTCCTGGTCGCGGACGGCGGCACGCTCGGCGAGCGCAACGACGTGCAGTGCGTCAGCATCGAACACAAGCTGGGCATCAAGGCCAGCCCGACCGCCGTGCTGCAGTATGGCGACGGCCTGGCCCAGAGCGTCGCCGACCGCGCCGGAGCGGGCGCAGTGGGTTACCTCGTTGGCCAGGAGAACCGCGGCCTGGAGTACATGTTCATCATGATGAACTCGGCCCGCTATGCCGTCGGCATGCAGGGCGTGGCGATCGCCGAGCGCGCCTACCAGCATGCCGTGGCGTACGCCAGGGAGCGCGTGCAGAGCCGTCCCGTCGATGGATCGTTGAGCGCCAGCGCGCCCATCATTCATCACCCCGACGTCAAGCGCATGCTGATGACGATGCGCGCCCACACCGAAGGTTGCCGCGCCATGGCCTCGGTCGCTGCGGCCGCCTACGACGCCGCGCACCATCACCCCGATGCCGAGACGCGCAAGCAAAACGGCGCCTTCCATGAATTCATGGTGCCGCTGGTCAAGGGCTACAGCACCGAGATGAGCCTCGAGGTCGCCTCGCTCGGCGTGCAGGTGCACGGCGGCATGGGCTTCATCGAGGAAACCGGCGCGGCGCAATACCTGCGCGACGCCAAGATCCTCACGATCTACGAGGGCACGACCGCCATCCAGGCCAACGACCTGGTCGGCCGCAAGACGGCGCGCGACGGCGGGCAGACAGCCAAGGCGATCGCGAAGCAGGTGCAGCAGACCGAAGAGGCGCTCGCCGCGCGCGACAGCGCCGCGGCGCGGGCCGTGCTGAAGCATCTCGCGGCCGCGCGCGAAGCCTTCGAGCAGGTCGTGGATTTCGTGGCGGGGCAGACCAAGGCGTCGCCCAACGCCGTCTTCGCGGGCAGCGTGCCCTACCTGCTGATGGCCGGAAAGCTGGTGGCCGGCTGGCAACTCGCGCGGTCGCTGCTGGTCGCGGAAGACCTCGCAAAGGCCGGGACCGACGTGGCTTTCATGAACGCCAAGATCGCCACCGCCCGGTTCTACGCGGAACACATCCTGAACACGGCGCCCGCGACGCGCGACAGCATCGTCGATGGCGCCGAGAGCGTGACGGCGCTGGCGCTGGACGCCTTCTGAATCCGCATTTCTTCCTTCGACTCCTGGAGATTCCATGTCCAAGCTGCCGCCCGTTCTTGCCAACCTGCCGCTTCCGATCATCGGCTCGCCGCTGTTCATCATCAGCAACCCCAAGCTCGTGATCGCGCAGTGCAAGGCCGGCGTGGTGGGCTCGATGCCCGCGCTCAACGCGCGACCTGCGGCGCAGCTCGACGAATGGCTGGCCGAGATCACCGAGGCGCTGGCGGCACACGACCGGGCTCATCCGGAGGCGCCTGCCGCGCCTTTCGCCATCAACCAGATCGTGCACAAGAGCAACGACCGTCTCGAGCACGACATGGAGATGGTGGTGAAGTACAAGGTGCCGATCGTCATCACCTCGCTCGGCGCGCGCACCGACGTGAACGACGCGGTGCACAGTTACGGCGGCGTGACGATGCACGACATCATCAACAACGCCTTCGCCAAGAAGGCCATCGAGAAGGGCGCGGACGGCCTGATCGCGGTGGCAGCGGGGGCGGGTGGCCATGCGGGCGTGAAGAGCCCGTTCGCCCTGATTCAGGAGATCCGCCAGTGGTTCGACGGGCCGGTGGCGCTGTCGGGCTCGATCGCCAACGGCGCCGCGGTGCTGGCGGCGCAGGCGATGGGCGCCGATTTCGCCTACATCGGCACGGCCTTCATCGCCACCGAGGAAGCGCGGGCCAGCGATGCCTACAAGCAGGCCATCGTGGACGGCACGTCGGACGACATCGTCTACTCGAATCTCTTCACCGGCGTGCACGGCAACTACCTGGCGCCGAGCATCGTGGCGGCCGGCATGGACCCGGCCAATCTGCCGCAGGGCGACGTGAAGACCATGAATTTCGCGAATGCCGAAGGCAGCAAGGCCAAGGCCTGGAAAGACATCTGGGGCTCGGGGCAGGGCATCGGCGCGGTGACGCGGGTCGAGAGCGCAGCGGCCTATATCGACAAACTCAAGCGGGAATATGCCGAAGCCCGCAAGCGCCTGGCGCTCTGAGTCCGCAGCCGGGGTCACTTCCGTTAAATGTGCACGGGTCAGGTCACCCGTGCGATCAAGTCTGGGTCGGTCTTGCCGATAGGAAGCCATGAGCAGCGTAAAAGCGCTCTCCATCCCTTCCATCATTCAGGCAAGACCCCATGCTACTTTCCGAGCGCTTGGCATTCGACGACGCGAACCTTCTGCAAACCCTCGACGCCCTCGATGACGCCGCACTGGACGAGCTCGGCTTCGGCGTGATCGGCTTCGACGCCGGCGGGATCGTGCGGCGCTACAACCTGTTCGAATCGAATGCCGCAGGCCTTTCGAGCGAGCGAGTTGTCGGCCATCCGCTCTTCACCGTTGTCGCGCCGTGCATGAACAACTACATGGTGGCGCAACGCTTCGAGGATGCGTCCGCCCAGGGGACCGAACTCGACGCGACCATCGACTACGTGCTCACGCTGCGCATGCGCCCCGTCAAGGTCGAGCTGCGGCTGCTGGCCACGCCGGCCCGCTCCGGGCGCTACGTGCTGGTTTCCCGCGCCGGCTGACCGGCCCGAGCGATGTCTTCCTCGATCGCCGACGAGTACGAAGCGCTTCTCCAGTTTCTGTACATCGCTCCCATCGGGCTCGTTCAGATTCAGAACGACGGAGAGATCGTCCTGGTCAACCCGCTGTGCGCACAGTTGCTGATGCCCCTGTCCCGCGACGGCGCACTGTGCAATCTGTTCACCGCGCTCCAGGACGTGGCCCCGGATCTCGGCAGCCGCGTCAAGGGTTTCGATGCCGACTACGGGATGATCTGCGACAACGTGCAGTTGCACGTCGGCACCGGGCGATCTCCGTCGGCATCGCCGAAGGTGCTTTCGCTGAGCCTGCTCCGGCTCGATTCCCAACGGATGATGGGGGTGCTGAGCGACATCACTGTCTCGGTCCAGCGAGAGCGGGAGCTGCGCCAGAGCCAGGCATGGATCCAGACCCTGGTCACGGGGCTGACCGACTATGCCCTGCTGACACTCGACGCCGAGGGCTACTGCACCGAGTGGAACGATGGCGTCCGCCGCGTGACCGGCTTCGAAAGCTCGGACATCCTCGGTCAGTCCTATCGCTTGTTCTATCCACCGGAAGGCACGTCCGAACAGCGCGCGACGGAGAGGCTGCGCGAAGCCGATCTCAGCGGCTGGAGCCTCGACGAGGGCTGGCGGTCCAGAAAGAATGGCACCCGGTACTGGGGCAGCTGCCTCGTCGCCCCCATGCAGGACACGGGTGCGCCGTCCGGCGAGGTTCGAAGCTACAGCCTGATCATTCGCGATATATCCGACCGGCAAGAGGCACGCGATGCCGCGCGACGGGCGCTCTCGTGCGACCACCTCACCGGCCTCGCCAACCGGCGGGTGCTGTTCGAGATGGCCGAAGTCGAACTGCAACGCTGGGCGCGATACGCCCGCCCCCTGTCGGTCGTCATGATCGACGCCGATCACTTCAAGCAGATCAACGACCGCCACGGCCACGCGGCGGGCGACGCAGTGCTCAGGCACCTCGCCACCGGACTCGCCGCGGGCTTCGGTCCGATGGACACGGTGGCGCGGCTGGGGGGCGAAGAGTTCGTCGTCCTCATGCCCGGCTCGGACATCGCCGCGGCCGAGCTCGCAGCCAACAGCCTGTGCCGATCGATCCAGCAGCAGTCGGTCGACGTCGACGGGGTCTGCATTCGCTACACCGTGAGCGCGGGCGTGGTGGCCATGGACCCCGAAGTCGGGGATCTGGATGAACTGTTGCGACGCGCCGACGCAGCCATGTATGCCGCCAAGGCCTCGGGCCGCAATCGCGTGGTGCGTTGGGACGCGATCGAGCGGCCGGCGCTGGCGCTGCAGACCGTATAGCGGCCGAGCAAACGCATGACGTTCCAGCCGCCGCCGCCAGGCGCCTACGAAGCACTGATGCAGTTCATGTACCAGGCGCCGATCGGCCTGGTCCAGACCACGCTCGACGGTGACATCGTGATGATCAATCCGATGTCGGCGCAGTTGCTGATGCCGCTCAGCCCTTGCGGAAACCTGCTCAACCTTTTCGACGTGCTGAGCCCGCTGGCACCCAATCTGCGCGAGCTCGCTGCAGGCGCCGCGCCGCCTGGCCAGGTGGTGTGCGACCGCTGGCGCCTGGCATTGCCGGACGCGCAGAGGCGACCCGGAATGCCCAACGCGCTGAATCTGCATCTGCTGCGGCTGGACGACACGCATCTGATGGCGACGCTCAGCGATGCCACGCTCGACGTCCAGCGCGAGCAGCAGGCCATTGCGGCGCAGTTGCATGCCGCGACGCGCGAAGACCGGCTGACCGCCATGCCGAACCGGACGGCCCTGGTCGAGCGCATTGATCGCGAACTCGGCCGCCAGCAGGACGAGGCCGGTCACGGCTTCGCGGTCGTCCTGTTCAACGCCGATCGCTTCGAGCGCATCAACCTCATGCTCGGCAAGCCGATCGGCGATGCCGTCCTGCGCCTGATGGCGAGCCGTATCCTGTCGGTCGCCCATGCGCTGCAGCCCGGCTCGGCCTGGACGGCGCGGTTGGGCGGCGACGAGTTCGCCGTCGTCCTCGGTGAGACGTCCGCGAGCTTGCTGGCAGAACGAACGCTCGAAGCGCTCGCGAGGCCCTACCTGATCGGCGACCTGGAGGTGCACCTGACCGCCAGCGCTGGCGCGACCACTGCATCGCACAGTGAGCAGAGCGCGGAAGAGTTGTTGCAGGATGCCACCCTCGCCATGCAGGACGCCAAGATGTCGGGCGGCTCACGCTACCGCGCCTTCGATGCATCGATGCGCGAATGCGCACAACGGCGGGCCATCGTCGAGGCGGACTTGCGCCAAGCCCTCGCCGAAGGCCAGCTGTTCGTGGTGTATCAGCCCATCATCGACCTGCGCACGCAGGCGCTGGCGGGCGCGGAGGCTCTGGTGCGTTGGCGGCATCCCGAGCGAGGCATCGTGCCGCCGATCGAATTCATCGAGGTTGCCGAGGCGACCGGCCTCATCGGCCTCCTGGGTGAGTGGATGTTGAACGAGTCGTGCCGCCAGCTGGTCGAATGGCAACGCACCCTCGGCGCGCTCGCGCCCGGATACGTGTCCGTCAATCTTTCGCGCGCTCAGATCACCGAGCCGCTGATCGTCGACGCCGTGGCGCGTGCACTGGCAATGACCGGACTGCCGCCGGCGTCGCTGCAGCTCGAAGTCACGGAAAGCCTGGCGGCGCAGGGCGACGGAATCAGAAGCCGGCTGGTCGAACTCAAGTCACTGGGCCTCACGCTGGCGCTCGACGATTTCGGCACCGGCTATTCATCGCTGGCCAGCCTCCACGAGATGCCGATCGACGTGATCAAGATCGATCGTTCGTTCGTCATGGATGCGGTGTCGAGCGCCCACCATCGTGTGCTGATCGATGCCGTCGTGATGGTGGCCCGCAGCCTGGGGATGCGAACGGTCGCCGAAGGCATCGAGACTGCCGAACAGCAGGCCTTGTTGAGCCGACTCGAATGCGACCGCGGGCAGGGCTACTTCATCTCGCGGCCGCTCGCGGCCAACGACGCGGGCGCCTGGTTCGCGGCGCGCCGAGAAGAACTGGAACTCATCGATTGACGGCGCTCGAAGTGCGGCGCCGCGCATCGATGCTTTGCGTGCGCTGTTCGGCACAGGGTCGATGAAGCGACCTGCGCTCAGGCCCGAAGCCTGTGCGCGGACGGCGTCGGGTGGGGAAAGAGCCCTTGCGCCACGAAGTGCTCGATGTACCGGTCGATGAGTGTCGGGTCGGTCGGCGGGCAGGCGATGCCGGAGCCTTGAAGCGCTTCCAGCGTGTGGCTGCAGTCGAGATGCGGAAAGACACCGCGTGCGTAGATTTCGATGATCCGCAGCTTGCGGTGCGATAGCGGTCGTTCGAGCAACGACATGAAGTTGGCGATCGGGCGATCGGGACGGTCAGTGGCGTACCGCAGCACGCGGTCGAGCCAGACGTCATAGGGCTGCGCTTCGACGTGATAGCCGGCGTGGCGCAGGCGTTCGATCATGGCGGGAAGGAGCTCGAAATCCGGACTGCCGAGGTTGAAGATCCGATGCGGGCCGCCGTAGTTCTGGCCGATGTACACGATGGACTTGGCCACGAAGTCGACCGGCACGAAATCGAGATTGAACGGGATCGCCGGGGAGCTTTCGACTTCCACCATGGATTGCAGCAGGCTGCACAGGAACTGATCGAGCTTCCAGGCACCGTCTTCGACCGTGCCGGTGATGTGCGTGGGGCGATGGATGAACACGGGCAATCCTTGCGCCCGGGCTTTTGCGAGCAGCTGCTCGGAGACCCATTTGCTTTCGATATAGCCCATGAAGAGGCTGTGCGGGTCGATGAGCGCGACGTCCTCGGCGACCTCGGCAGCACCGTGCAGGCCGTGCGACGACAGGACCGCAAAGGTGGAAACGAAATGGACGGGGGCCATGCCCGCCTCGGCCGCAAGCCGGATCACCTCGTGCGTCCCTCCGACATTGGCCGCCTTCAAGGCCGAATAGGGGTAGAGAAAGTTCACCTCGGCGCCGCTGTGGTAGATCGCGCTCACGGTGTCGGCAAGTTCCGCGAACGCCGGTTCCGACAGGCCGAAGCGCGGTCGGGCGAGGTCGCCTGGTAGCGCGATGATCCGATCTTCGAACGCCGGGCGCCAGATCCGATAGCGGGACAGGTTGTTCCGGATGCGTTGCATGGCCTGTTCGGAATTGCGCGATCGCACCAGACAGACGACGGGCTGGTCGGTCCGCTCGATCAGCTCACGCAGCATGAATGCACCCAGGAAGCCGGTAACGCCGGTCAGGAGAATCCGCTGCGCATCTCGCGCACGAGCTTCCCTGCGGGAGAAACGAATCCCGGGATCCAGTTGCGCTTCCCGATCGAAGTCGATCGGCTCGGCATGGCGGTCGTCGTCGAACGGGCCTTCGAATGCGGCGGCGAATCTGGCAATCGTCGGCGCTTCGAGCAAGCGATGGAGGAACTCCACGTGTCGCTCGCGCCCCATTTGCATCGATTGCAACGCCATCGTCACGGCCTGGACGGCGAGCAGCGAGTCGCCGCCGGCCATGAAAAAGTCGTCGTTCACGCCCAGATGATCGACTGAGAGGAGACGGCACCACTGATCATGCAGAAGCGTCTGAAAAGCGGTCGTGGCGAGGACGAAGGGCACGCCGGTATCTGCACGCTCTCCGGCCGGCTCGGGCAACGCCGCTCGGTCGATCTTGCCATTCGGGGTCAGCGGCATTTGCGTCAGCACGGTGAACAGGGCAGGGACCATGAAGTCGGGAAGGGTGGCGCGAAGATGGGCATGAAGTTCGGCCACGTTCGGGGCAGCCGCGGACGGACGAAGCACGAGATAGGCCGCCAATCGCTTCTGACCTTTTCCGTCGTCGCGGTCGATCACGATGCACTGGCGTACGGCGGGATGCTTCCCAAGCACCGCTTCGATTTCCCCCAGCTCGATGCGCAAGCCGCGGATCTTGATCTGGTGGTCGGCACGTCCGACGTAGTCGATGCGCCCGTCCGGGAGCATCCGTCCCAGATCGCCGGTCTTGTAGAGGCGGTTGCCGTGCCCGGCCTCAGCGAACGGATCGGGAATGAAGCGTTCGGCACTCAACGCGTCGCGCCGCAGATAGCCGCGAGCCACGCCGATGCCGCCTACATGCAACTCGCCGATCTCACCCAGCGCGACGTGACGCAGATGTTCGTCCAGGACGTGCAACTTCACGCCTTCGAGCGGGCGCCCTATCGGCAGGCGTTCGCCGATTTCGTCGCACACCTCCAGGGTCGCGCACACGGTGATCTCGGTCGGGCCGTAGGCATTCGCAAAGCGTCGCCCGCGCGCCCAGCGGCGAGCCAGCGACACCGGGCATGCTTCGCCGCCGACCATGAGTCCACGCAAGTCGGGCAGGGGCTCGTCCTGCGGAAGCGTGGCGACAATCGACGGCGGCAGCAGGGCATGCGTGGTGCGCGTGGCGCGCATCAGCGACGAGAGTTCCGGCCCCATGAGCGCGTCGGGCGGGGCGATGGTCAACGCGGCACCGGCCAGCACCGACATCGCCACTTCCGCGACGAACGCATCGAAAGCAGAAGGCGCGAACTGAAGCATGCGCTCGCCGGGACCCAGGTCGATCGCGCGGGCCATGGCCCACCCCATGTTGACGATCCCGCGATGCTCGACAAGCACGCCCTTGGGTTGTCCTGTCGACCCGGACGTGTAGATCAGGTAAGCGAGTTCGGCCGACCGATCCGATGAAGACGAGATGGACGGCTCGCATGGGACGGCATTCTCCGGCGGAAGTCGAAGCAGGCGAGCGGCCCGGCCCCAAGCGGGGACTTCCGAAGTGGCATCGAGCACCAGCACCGGCGCTGCGGAGTCCGACATCATGAACGCCAGCCGTTCCTGTGGATAGCCCGTGTCAAGCGGCAGAAAAGCGCCGCGCGCACGGAAGACAGCCAAGAAGGTAGCGACCAGATCGCTGGAGCGCTGCAGGCAAACCGCGACGATTGTCTCTGGACCGACGCCGGCTCCGTGCAGACTTTCGGCAATGGCACCGACCCGTGCCTCGAGTTGTTCGTAGTTGAGTTGCTTGACTCCGTGTACGACGGCTGGCGCAGCAGGTGTTTGCGTTGCCCGTTGCGCAAGAACTTCATCCAGGGTCTGGTGCATGACGGCTCCTTGCTCTGACAGAGGGCGGCGGGCGCCACGCGGTGCAGATGTCCGCGCGATGCAAGAACGTTCAGCGAATCGCTTGCATTCTTTCGTCGTACATCGTGTTCGCCTATCGGTCCATCGGCGTATCAATGTTGGAAGAATCGACCCTGCGAAACTTGAAAAGTGAGTTCTTTTGAATTGCTTTGAATGCGCAATCCCGTCGCGCCAGAAACAAAAACGAGATTTCAAAAGGCGCGTCGGAGGACGCGTCTTTGCTCCCGCAAGCTCCGGAAATAAGGGCCGCGTGCGGGCGAGGACCGAGCTTCAGTCGACGCGTCTCAGGGCGCGTGCATAGTGGGCCTCGAAGGTCTGAGCCACCGTCTCCCAGTCGTATTGCTTTGCGCGACGCTGCGACGCGAGGGACATCGTGGCGCAACGCGTGGCGTCGAGGCCGGCCAATCCGCGCAGGGTCGCCATGTCCTTGGCGCCCAGATCGAAGTCCAAAAAGAAACCATTGGCGCCCGATTCGACGAAGCCGTTGATGGGCGGCATGTCGCGGCACAGCACGATCTTGCCGGCCGCCATCGCTTCGAGAATGCCGACGCCGAAGCCTTCGTAT
>JAHJOG010000330.1 GCA_018820395.1 Gammaproteobacteria bacterium
CGAAGCGATCAACGCCCCCGCCTTTCTTTAGCACTGCGGGTTCATAAAACCCCTCAGAACCAGGTATTGCTCATTCGAGGGCTTTCCATCACCTCCATACATTTAAGGACGGACTCCCGGAGGTGCAGGAAAGCGTAAAGACCATGTGTGCGCGCGCCCTGCTGACATCGAAACTCTGGCTGATTCGTGTGGACGATAGCCAGGACCCGATCCGACCAACCCTGCGATCTCGCGGGTACCGACAGGCCGCGAAACGCTCTACACGCGAGAGCATGTTGGCCTCGGACTCATGCGCCCGCCATTCGCTTTGAACAACCCCGGCCTATGAATCGGAGTGTGGGCGGCGGTCGCCGCTGAGACGGCGCCCCGACTCACTAAGCGGGGCTGGGCCACAGAGCCCCGTCGGCTGGCGATGGGTTATACGTCGGCGGTTATCGGCGCTCAAACAGGACGAGTCCAAACAGATGAAAGAACCACGTCCGACGCACCATCGGCATGCTTGCCACATCACGGACGCGGTCGCTGTCCCTAGTTGTGTGAGGTTTCCGTGAGGTGGTGTGTGGGGATCCTGTCTCTGTCGTAAGTGATTTCCGTGTAGCCGTGAGGCTCGGGCTTGCCCTCGCTGTTCAGGTTCACGAACACGATCTCTTCGATGGTGAGGATGCTTCGTCGGGTGATCATGTTCCGGACTTCCGCCCGCATGGTCAGGGAGGTGCGGCCAAATTTAGTTGCCGTTAGGCCCATTTCTATGAGGTCTCCTTGGACTGCTGAGCTGACGAAGTTGATTTCCGAAATATATTTCGTCACCGCCCGGCCATTGCCCAGCTGGAGAATGGCATAGATTGCTGCTTCCTCATCGATCCATTTGAGGAGGCTTCCACCGAACAGGGTGCCGTTGGCGTTTAGGTCTTCTGGGCGCACCCATTTTCGGGTGCGGAAGGTTATATCGGAGGATTCCATGTGTGGCCTTACTTCTGCAGTGTAGATGGTCGGTTTTCATGTCTTTGAGACGAGTTCCGGCGGTTGTAGCAGCGTCCACCTCTTGGTGAGCTATTCCTTGACACTGGCGAGGCTGTCGGGACGACCGGCCCAAACCTGTTCCGCAAGCGTGAGGACCGGTGGGAGGGCCGGGTTGTCCGAATCCCCGCGCCACGCCATCCTGAGATAGACCGGCAGGGTCTCGTCGAGCACCCGCAAGAACCTTACATGCGGGTCGGTCACGTTTTCCGCGACAGAGGAAACCGTTAGGGAGCATCCTACTTCGGCTCCAACCAGGGCCATTGCGGTCCACGAATCGGGCGCACTTTGCACGATGTTGGGATCGAATCCGGCTCCCAGGCTCAACCGGCGCAGGCGGTCGGTCAGGACAGAGCCTTCATGTGGGGGCAGTGCGACGAATGGCTCCCCAGCTAGTTCTACCAAACGAACTTCGCCTTGCGAGGCCAGGCGGTGTGATGCAGGGACGGCCATCACGAGATGTTCCTCCACGACGATGCGGGACTTGATGCCCGCGGGCACAAAGTCCCAACGGCCGAGACTGATATCAACTTCACCGCGGAGGACCCGGGCGAGGGCTGGGAGTGCGAAGTCCTGGCTGTTGAGGTGAACTTCTATGCCTGGGTGGACCTTTCGGACTTCCCGTGCCAGTACTCCCACGAGAACATGGGTTGATGCGCCGGCGTAGGCGAGCTTGACCATTCCCGCCTCTCCGCGGCCAGCGGCAAGTGCGCCGGCCCTTGCACGCTCCGCTGCAGCCAGGACCTCCCGGGCCGATGCCATCAGGGCCACTCCGGCCGCCGTTAGCTGGACGCTGCGTGTGCTCCGGATGAAGAGGTCGACCCCGAGATCCCGCTCCAGCTGCCGCACGATCCGGCTCACAGGTGGTTGAGCCATATGGAGCCGGGCTGCAGCCCGGCCGAAATGCAACTCCTCCGCCACGGCGAGGAACACCCGTATTTGTTGAATCTCCATTCCGCCATTATTGCAGAAGCATCAATAATCGGACTCCCAATAAGTATTGGACGCGCTGTAATGCCCGGTGGGATAGTGAAAAAGAACCGCCTATGGAAGAGGACCCATGACACTGCAGAGCAACGCCGCTCCCCTGGCTCCAGGGGCTGCTGCTCACGACCGCCAGCCCGATCAAGCACGCCGGGACGCCTTCGGTCGCAACGCCAGCGGTCCTTTGGCGGGAATCGTCATTGCCGACTTCAGTCGGGTCCTCGCCGGACCGTACTGCACCATGCTCCTGGCGGACATGGGTGCCACGGTCATCAAAGTGGAAAGCCCGTCCGGCGATGAAACACGGGCCTGGAAGCCCCCGGTCTTCGATGGCCAATCCACGTACTACCTCTCAATCAACAGGAACAAGAGATCCATCGCACTGGACTTCGGCGATCCGGATGACATCGACACGGCACGGAACATTGCTGCGGGCGCCGACGTGGTCATCGAGAACTTCAAACCTGGCGGGCTGGACCGCTTCGGCCTGGACTACGCGACCATCGCCGAACGCAACCCCGCTGTGGTCTACGCGTCCATCACCGGGTTCGGCGCCGCCGGCGGAGCAGCCCTGCCGGGTTACGACCTGCTCGTCCAGGCCATGTCCGGGCTCATGAGCCTCACCGGGGACCCGGAGTTCCCCGCATACCGGTCCGGTGTTGCGGTCTTTGATGTCATTACAGGACTCCATGCCGCCATTGGTGTCCTGTCGGCGCTGCACGAACGGAGCCAGAGCGGCCGCGGACAACGCATCGAGGTGAACCTTATGTCCTCGGCCCTGTCGGGCATGGTTAACCAGACCGGCGGATACCTGCTCAGCGGAAACGTACCCACTCGGATGGGTAACGAGCACCCCAGCATCTACCCCTACGAACCGCTCCCCACCGCGGACGGGGAAATCGTCCTTGCCATCGGCAACGACCGGCAGTTCCGGACGCTCTGCAACGTCATTGGTGCCCCCAAACTGGCAGACGATCCCCGGTTCTCCACACCCCCGGACCGCAGCCTCAACCGATCGGCGCTGCGCCCCATCCTGCAGGAACTGCTGGCCGTCAGGACCGCATCGGAGTGGTTCGACATCTTCACCGAGGCACGGCTGCCGTGCGCTCCGATCAACGACGTCCGCAGCGGGATTGATTTTGCCCAGCGCCTGGGGCTGGAACCGGTCGTGGAAGTTGGCACCGGTGAGGATTCCATCCCCGGCGTCCGTAACCCGATCACCTTCTCAGCGACACCCGCCAGCTATGACCTGGTGCCGCCCGGCATCGACGCAGACCGGGGGGACATTCTTCAGTGGCTGCAGTCGACGCCGCACCGTTAGCCCTCTCCCCAATCAGCCATCCCAGAAGCAACCAGCACCCGTCCGCGGAACCATAAAGGACCTCTCATGACAACCACTGCAACTGCCCGCAGCACCGTGAACTCCGATTACTTCAACCTCGACGACGAGTTGGGCCCAGAAGAGCTGGCAATCCGCGACAAAGTCCGCCGGTTCGCCGAAGAGAGGGTCCTTCCCATCATCAACGACTACTGGGAACGGGCGGAG
>JAHJOG010000119.1 GCA_018820395.1 Gammaproteobacteria bacterium
CGCGAACAACAGTGCGTTGGCGGTGATCGCCGCGCCGGTGGCCGCCGTGTAATCGCCGGAGCCGAAGAAGAGCGCGGTGGTGCGGCCGCATGCCTCGGCGATGGGCAGCGCTTGCAGGATGCCGCGCGGCGTCTCCAGCATCACCACCAATTCGCGAGGCGAATCGATGCGCTGTTCACGCTCCAGCGCCGTCAGCAGTGCGTCCAGCTCATGCAATTGGGTCGGCGATTCGACCTTGGGCACCATCACCGAATCCAGCAAGGCGAGCGGCAACGCGGCGAGATCGTCGGCTCCGAAACCCGAACCCAGCGTGTTGATGCGCACGCACAGTTCGCGGTCGGTGTTCTGCAGCTCTCGCAATGCACTTGCAACGGTCTCGCGTGCCAGCGCTTTGGCCGCAGGAGGAACGCTGTCTTCTAGGTCGAGCACCAGGGCGTCTGCGCCGTAGGCAGCGGCCTTGCGCATGCGGTCTGCGCGGTTGCCTGGCGTCATCAGCATCGAGCGACGCAGGCGCGGTTCTTCCGGGGGGCGTCGAATCGTGTTCATGGCACCTTCGCGTGTGTTCGTGCCGGCTCCGTGTGAGCGGCACGCGGCGTCTCCGAGGCGGGCCCGACTCCGTTCCAGACCTCGCCGAGGCATTGTACGTACATACGCACATGGGCGCGAATGGCGGATGGACGCCGAGCGCATCCGTCATGGAAATGCCTGGCGCAGGCGCGTGGCCGCACGCATTCACCAATGCTGAGCGAAGCCGCTCGCGTGCTCAGCGCCGCCGTGCGCGTGGCGCCGCAGTGGGTGGCGATGGCGGTTCGGGCGGCGGCGCCTCGGCATCGCGCTCGGAGCGATGGGCGCGGAACCGGGTTCGCTGGGTGTACAGGCCGCTGGGATAGTGCCCTACCGAGATCTCGACGGTGGCACCGCCGCGGTCCAGGAAGTGGCGCGTGATGCGCATCGCCGCCTGACCGTCGGCCGCCTTGAGGGAAGAAGCGACTTCGGCGTCGAGATTCACCGCGGTGATCTCCTGCTGCACTTCGATGATGCGCACTTTGTAGTGCTCCTCGATCAGCGCATAGATCGGCCGCGTGAAGATCTTTCCGTGACTCACCGCGTCCGCGTATTCGGGCCGAACGTAGGCGCGCAGATGGGCCAGGGGTCGCTTCTGATCGGCCACCTTGCGCAGCAGCGAGATCTCGAACCAGACCTGGCCCGGCTTGCATTGGTACTGCGCCGCGAAGGCCGCGTCCGCCACGATCTCGCGACGACCGAGCACCCGCATTTCGGTCGACTCGGCGAACTGAAGCAGGTCGCCGATGGTGTTGATGCCACCGAAGACCCGGGGCGATTCGGACGGCGAGCGCACCCGCGTGCCGATGCCCGGATGCGAGGAAATGAGGCCCTCTTCCTTGAGCTCGCGCAGCGCCTGCCGCACCGTGTGGCGGCTCACGCCGTATCGGCTCGCGATCGCGTCCTCGGTCGGCAGCAGGCCGCCGACGGGGTAGCGCTTCTGAGCGATGTCGCGCGTGAGCGCCTGAGCCAGCGAGGCGTAGAGCGGCTGGCGCCCGGAGTCCAGCGAGAGTTGAGAAGTGCCAGGTGCCGGCTTGCTGGCCAGGGCTGCCTTGGCGGGAAGTGGACTGGCGCGTGCTCTCATGGCGGGCAGGTGAAAAGGTAGCCGGATTGTGCAGGATCGGAAAGCGGATCTCGGGTATTCCCTCTCTTGCGCGAACGACGGCGGAGGGACATTGTACGTACATTCGTACATTAATCTCAGCCTTCGTCTAGCAGCGCCCCGTTCGGGCGCTGCGACGTGAGCGAAGACCGCCAGGAGGCACATCCAGCGTGAGCACGAACCATCATTCCGCGGCCAGTCCGGGAACGACCCCCCAGCCCCTCGCGGGCACGCGGGTCGTCGACATCTCCAACTTCCTCGCGGCGCCGCTGGCGTCGATGTTCCTCGCGGACTTCGGCGCCGAAGTGATCAAGGTGGAACGGCCCGGCTCGGGCGACGAAGTGCGACGCTGGGGCGAGGTCAAGGACGGAGTGGGCCTCTACTACAAGGCGGTGAATCGCGGCAAGAAGTCGGTGACGGCCGACCTGCGCACGCCCTTCGGCGTGGAGGTCGTCAAGCGCCTGGTGAAGGACGCCGACATCCTCGTGGAAAACTACCGTCCGGGCACCATCGAGAAGTGGGGCTTGGGTCCGGACGTGCTAATGGCGATCAACCCCGGCTTGATCGTGCTGCGCGTGACGGGCTTCGGCCAGACCGGGCCCAACAGCAAGCGGCCCGGCTTCGGCACCATCGCCGAGGCCTATGCCGGCTACGTTTACATCTCGGGCCAGCCCGAAGGTCCGCCGCTGTTGCCGGGCTTCGGCCTGGCCGACTCGACCACGGGTCTGATGGCGGCCTATCTCGCGTCCATTGCGCTGCACGAGAAGCGCCGCAGCGGCGAGGGCCAGGTGATCGACCTCGCGCTCTACGAGACGCTCCTGACTCTGCTGGGGCCACAGGTGGTCAACTACGATCAGCTCGGGATGATCCAGGAGCGGGCCGGCTCCCGCCTGCCCTTCACTGCACCGCGCAACATCTACCGCACCCGCGACGAGAAGTACATCTCGGTCGGCGGCAGCGCGCAGTCGATCTTCGAGCGCATCTGCACGGCGCTGGAGGTTCCCGAACTCCCGCGCGATCCGCGCTTCGTCGACAACCGTGCGCGGCTGAACAACGTCGATGCGCTCGACGACGCGCTGCAGGCCGCGATCAGCCGCTTCGACCGCGACGAGCTGATGCGCCGCTTCGTCGCGCTGGAGGCCGCGATCTCCCCGGTGAACAATGTCGAGGACGTGATGCGCGACGAGCACGTGGTTGCGCGCGAGAACATCGTCTCGCTGCCGGACGAGGAACTCGGCGCGCCGCTGCGCATGCAGAACGTGGTCGGCAAGCTGTCCCGCACTCCGGGAACGATCCGCCACACCGGGCCGCGCCTCGGCCAGCACAACCGCGAAGTGCTCATCGGACTCCTCGGCTTCACCGAGGAAGAACTGGTGCGGCACGAAATCGATCCGGGGGCGTCGCACGGCGCTTCCGCCCACTGAACCCAGGAGCACCATGCCCGTCTTTCGCACATTCCTCTTCGCCCCGGGCAATCACCCGCGACGCGCGGAGAAGAGCCTCACCATCGGTGCCGATGCCGTCATCCTCGACCTCGAAGACGCCGTCGCCAACGCCGAGAAGGTGGGCACCCGCGCCACCGTCGTCGAAGTGCTCGGCCGTCCGCGCACCTGCCGCGGCTACGTGCGCGTCAACTCGCTCGGCACGCCATGGAGTCACGGCGATTTCGTGGCGGTGGTCGCCAAGGGCGTCGACGGCATCGTGCTGCCCAAGGTGGAAAGCGCGGCTGACCTGCAAACCGGCGAATGGCTGCTCGGCGCACTCGAGCGTGACCACGGTCTGCCCGAAGGCGGTATCGACCTGATTCCCATCATCGAGACCGCGGCCGGCTATTGCAACATCGCCGAGATCGCGCGCGCCGCACGCCGCACCCGGCGCCTCGCCTTCGGCGCCGGTGACTTCACGCTGGACCTGGGGCTCACCTGGTCGGCGGACGAACTCGAACTGCTGCCGTACCGCAGCACGCTCGTCGCGCAGTCGCGTGCCGCCGGCCTGGAGCCGCCGCTCGACACCGTGTGGGTGTCGCTCAATGACCGCGAAGGCTTCGCCCGCTCGGTGCAGCGCGCCAAGGATCTGGGCTTCCAGGGCAAGCTGTGCATCCATCCCGACCAGGTGCCGGTGGTCAACGACTGCTTCCGTCCCACGGACAAGGAACTCTCGCACGCACGCAAGGTATTGGACGCCTTTGCCCAGGCCGAGCGCGAGGGCCTGGCCGCGATCCAGGTAGACGGGCAGTTCGTCGACTACCCCATCGTCTATCGCGCGCAGCGCCTGATCGAGCGCGCCGACGCGATCAACCAGGCCGCGCCGCAGCGCTGAGCCGCCACCGCCCGTCGCTTCATCCGCTTCACCGTCCTTCACCACCGAACCGCCCATGCTCAAAGATCTCGCCCTGCAGCCCCTCGACGACATCCGCGTTCTCGACGTCTCCAGCTATCTCGCCGGACCGTTCTGCTCCACCCAGCTCGCAGAATTCGGCGCCGAGGTGTGGAAGATCGAACTGCCCAAGGTCGGCGATGCCTTGCGCCGCTTCGGCACCATCACCGAGAACGGCGACTCTCTGCCGTGGCTTTCCGAATGCCGCAACAAGAAGTCGATCACACTCGACATGCGGACCCCCGACGGCGCCGAGTTGATGAAGCGTCTCATCAAGGAGGTCGACGTGCTGGTCGAGAACTTCCAGCCCGGCACGCTCGAGAAATGGGGCCTCGGCTGGGAAACGCTCAAGGCGATCAATCCGCGCCTGGTCATGGTGCGGATCTCGGGCTATGGCCAGACCGGCCCGTACCGCGATCGTCCCGGCTTCGGCCGCATCGCCAATGCCTTCGGCGGCCTTGCCTTCCTGGCCGGGTACCCGGACCGGCCGCCGGTGACGCCCGGTTCGGCCACCATTCCCGACTACATGGCCGGCCTGTATGGCGCGCTGGGAGCCCTGCTGGCGCTCAAGGCGCGCGAGCGCACAGGCGAAGGCCAGGTGGTGGACATCGGGCTCTACGAGCCGATCTTCCGCATCCTGGACGAACTCGCGCCCGCCTATGCGTACAAAGGCTACGTGCGGCAGCGCATGGGGCCGGCCACGGTCAACGTCGTGCCGCACAGCCACTACCCGACCAAGGACGACCGCTGGATCGCCATCGCCTGCACCAGCGACAAGATCTACGAGCGCCTGGCCGTCGCCATGGGCGAGCCCGAGCTGGCGAAGCCCGACACCTGGGGCCCGCTGAAGAACCGCGAGCGCGATCGCGAGAAGGTCGACGCCCACGTGGGCGCATGGACGGCGAAGCACGATCGCGACGAGCTGATGCGCATCTGCGAAGCCGCCCAGGTGCCGTGCGGCCCGATCTACTCGATCGACGAGATCTTCGAGGACCCGCAATACGCATCGCGCGGCAACATCCTGAAAATGCAGGACGATCGCGTCGGCGAGCTGCCGATCCCGAACCTGGTGCCGCGCCTGTCCGAGACGCCGGGCAGCGTCAACTGGCTGGGCCCCCGCCTCGGCGAGCACAACGACGAAGTGTTCAAGGGCCTGCTGGGTCTGAGCGCCGAAGAGCTCGAGCGCCTTTCCGGCCAGGGCGTGATCTGAGTCCGCGACGAAGGACGCCACCATGCCTGTTTCCGAACTCCTGGTCGGGGGCCTCCTCCTCGGCGGCCTGTACGCGCTCATGGCGTGCGGCCTCAACCTCATCTTCGGGGTGATGCGCGTCATCAACTTCGCGCACGGCGAACTGCTGGCGATCGGTGCACTGAGCACGGTGTCGTTGGTCGGCGGCTACGCATTTCCGTTCTGGGCCGCCGTGCTGCTGGTGCCGATGTTCACTGCCGCCATCGGCTTGGTGATGTACCGCGTGGTGCTGCAGCGGCTGGTGCACGCGCCGATGATCATGACGCTCCTGGCGACTTACGCCATATCCACCATCCTGGTGAACGGAGCCATCCTCACCTGGGGCGGCGGCTACCGGGGCTTGCCTGGCGTGCTGGCCGGCTCGGTACAACTGCTCGGCGTCAACGTGTCGGTCTCGCGGCTGGTGGCCTTCGCAGTCGCGCTCGGCACCAGCCTCATCATTTGGTGGGGCCTGGAAAGAACGCGCTTCGGCCGGGCGGTGCGCTCGGTATCGCAGGCACCGGAACTGGCCGAGATCTCGGGCATCTCGCTCAACTTCGTCCGCAATGCGACCTTCGCCATCGGCGCTGGCATGGCCGGGCTTGCCGGCGTTCTGATGGCGCCGACCTTCGCGTCCGACCCTCAGCTCGGCGTGCGTTTCCTGATCAAGGCTTTCGCCGTGATCATCGTCGGCGGCATGGGCAGCTACCCCGGCGCCATCGCGGCCGCACTGCTGCTCGGCGTCATCGAGGTGGTCGGCGGCTACTTCACGGGCGCCGTCATCGGATCGGCGCTGCTCTTCCTGCTGATGCTGGCGGTGCTGCTGGTTCGTCCGCGCGGCTTGCTGGGCGTGGGAGCGCGCACATGAAAACGCTCGCCATCGTCATCGCCGCCGGCCTGCTGGCGCTCTCTGTGCCCTTCTGGGGCACCGACTACGCAGTGTCGTTCACCACCCAGATGCTGGTGTTCATGATCCTCGCCTATTCGTGGAACCTGATCGGCGGCTACGCCGGCTACACCCACTTCGGCCAGGTGTGCTTCTTCGGCATCGGCGGCTACACCGGTGCGCTGCTGGTGAGCAAGCTGGGCATGGCCTGGTACTTCGCGGTGCCGCTCGCAGCCTTGATGGGCGTGCTGCTGGCCTTGCCGCTCGGCATGGCCATGCTGCGGCTGAAAGGCCCGTACTTCGCGATCGGCATGTTCGGCCTGGCGCGGGTGCTCGAATCCTTCGTGCTCGGTTTCGACTCGCTCACGCAGGGCGGCACCGGCCTCTACCTCACGCCGCTGTCGGACATGAGGCCCGTCTACTTCACGCTGGTCGCACTCGCGCTCGTGATGATGATCGGCACCTGGCGGCTCGACAACTCGCGGCTCGGCCTGAAGCTGCTCGCGATCCGGGAAGACGAGCAGGCAGCCGATGCGCTCGGCGTCCGCACCACGCGCCTGAAGGTCGGCACCTTCGTCGTCTCGGCGATCGCGCCGGCGGCGGTGGGCGCGCTGTACGCCGCCTACCTCGGCTTCATCGATCCGCCCACCGCGTTCTCGCCGGTGATGGAGCTCACCACCATCGCCATCGTGCTGCTGGGCGGCATGGGCACGGTGTTCGGCCCGCTGGTGGGCGCCGTGGCGCTGTCGGTCGTCAACGAACTGCTGTGGGCGCGCTTCCCAGAGGGCTACCTGGCCATCGTCGGCACGCTGATCCTGCTGGCGGTGCTCTTCATGCCGCGCGGCATCGTCAACCTGGCGATGAAGAAAGGCTGGCTGCCCGCGGGTCGCGGCCTGCTGCGGCAACTGGCGCGCGAGGACAGCCGTGCAAGGCCGCGACCGGAAAGGCCGCTGGTCGACGACGCGAAGAGGGCGCAGGCATGAGCGCCAGCGAAGACATCCTGGTGGCCGACAAGATCTCCAAGCGCTTCGACGGGCGCGTGGCGCTCGACGAGGCGAGTATTTCGGTCAAGCGCGGCTCGATCACCGGTGTGATCGGACCCAACGGCTCCGGCAAGTCCACCCTGTTCAACATCATCGCGGGCACGCTCACGCCCAACAGCGGGCGCGTGCACATCCAGGGACAGGACGTGACGGGTTCGTCCGCCGCCGAGATCTGCCGCCGTGGCGTGGGCCGCACCTTTCAGATCAGCCGTCTCTTCGGCGAGATGACCGTGGTCGAGAACCTGGTGGCCATCGCGCACGGCATCGACGATCGTGCCGCGATCCGGCGCGCGCTCGAACTGCTCGAATTCCTGGAGATCACCGCCATCGCGGACAAGTGGGGCTCCGAGCTGTCGTACGGCCAGCGCAAGCTGGTGGAGATCGCCCGCGCGCTGATGCTCCAGCCCGCCATCATGCTGCTCGACGAGCCCTTTGCGGGCATCAACCCGCGGCTGCAGAACCGCATCGTGGAGCACCTGAGGGCGCTGTGCGCCAAGGGCCTCACGGTGTTCTTCATCGACCATGAGATGCGCATCGTCCTGGCCGAATGCGACGTGGTCTATGTGCTGGCCGAAGGCAAGGTGATCGCCAGCGGACCGCCCGAACGCGTGCGCGACGACCCGCTGGTGCTCGACGCCTACTTCTGAACCGAGGAGACCCCCAGTGCTGAACCTGCCCGAACGCATCACCCTGTGCGAAGTCGGTCCCCGAGACGGCCTGCAAAGCCTCGACCGGTGGATCGAGACCGACACCAAGATAGCCATGACCGACCGGCTCTCGCAAGCCGGCTTTCCCGTCATCGAGGTGACGGGGTTCGCGCGCAACAGCGTGATCCCCAACCTGCGAGATGCGGAAGAGGTCTGCGCGCGCATCCAGCGGCGGCCCGGCACCGTCTACCGGGCACTGGTGCCCAATGCGCGTGGCGCCGAACGCGCGCTCGAATCCAAGCTCGACGAGCTGCTTGGCCTGATCACCGTCAGCGAAACCTACCTGCGCAAGAACCAGAACATGTCGCTGCCCGAAGCTATCGAGCAGGGCATCCGCTGCTTTCGCCTCGCCGACGACGCCGGCGTGGACTTCGTGATGGCGGTCGGCGTGGCGATGTGGTGTGCCTACGAAGGCACCATCCCCGAGGAAAAGACGCTCGATGTGCTGCGCCAGCTGCACGACGGCGGCATCCGGCGCTTCTATCTCGCCGGATCGATGGGCATGGAAGACCCGGCGCAGGTGGGTTCGATCTTCCGCCGCATCGCGCGCGAGTTGCCCGACTGCGAGGTCGGCTATCACGTGCACAACCTCGCCGGCCGCGCCACCGCCAACGTGTTGGCGGCCGTGGATGCCGGGGCGAGCTCCATCGAAGGCTCGATCTGCGGCATCGGCGGCGGCATCGCCATGCCAACCAGCGTCGCCTCGGTGGGCAACCTGCCGACCGAGGACCTGGTGTGCATGTTCGAAGCCATGGGCGTTCGCACGGGCGTCGATCCCGAGGAGGCCGTGGCCGCCGCCCGCGACGTCGCCGCCCTGCTCGGCATCGAGCCGCGCAGCCACGCGGCCCAGGTGGGCACCCGCGCCGAACTGCTGGAGCAGGGCCGGCACCATCCGCGCAATCCGCAGACCGCCTGACCCCCTTCCGATTCCGATCAACCCACTGCAGGAGACACCATGAAGACCTTGTTCGCTTCCCTCGCCGTCACCGCGGCGCTCGCCGCTCCCTCGTTCGCCCTCGCGCAGGACACCGTCAAGATCGGCATCGCGTTGTCGCAGACCGGCAACCTCGCCGACTCCGCCAACCACTACTGGCGCGGCGTCGAGCTGTGGCGCGATGACGTGAATGCGCGCGGCGGGCTGCTCGGCAAGAAGGTCGAGTTCGTGGTGTACGACGACCGGTCCGACCCGGCCACGTCGGCGCGCCTCTACGAGCGGCTGATCACCAACGACAACGTCGATCTGCTGATCTCCACCATCGGCTCGGCGCAGACCGCCACCGCCACCGCCGTCGCCGAAAAGCACAAGCGCGTGATGATCAACGGCGGCGGCGCATCGGAGTCGATCCAGACGCGCGGCTTCAAGTACATCTTCCAGACGGCGGCGCGCATCTCGGCCTACGTGGACGGCATCGAACCGATGATGAAGAAGTACCAGGTCAAGAGCATGGCCTTCGTGTCGCGCGACTATTCCGCCGCGCGCGACATGGAAAAGGTGGTCAAGGAACAGGCCAAGAAGAACAACGTCGAGATGGTGATGGACGAATACTTCCCGTCCGGCAACGTCGACTTTTCTTCCCAGATCGCACGGGCTCGCCAGTCCAAGCCCGACCTTTGGGTGTCGGTGGGCTACCCGAACGAGGCGATCGAGATGACGCGCCAGTTCCGCGCGTCCAACTACACGCCCAAGATCTTCGTGCACAACGGCGTCGCGCAGGAGGACTACCTCAAGGCGGCCGGCAAGGACGCCGAAGGCGCCATCGGCATGTCTCTCTACGAACCCACGCTCAAGACGCCCGGCAACGCCGAGTTCGTGAAGAACTTCGAGGCCCGCTACAAGTACGCACCGGGCTACTACTCGTCCTTCGGCTACGTTGCGGTGACCGTTCTCGAAGCGGCCGTGAAGAAGGCCGGCTCCTTCGACCAGGAAAAGCTGCGCGAGGTGCTGACGACGATGAAGATGGACACCGTCATGGGCAAGCACGAGGTCGACCCGAAGACCGGCATGCAGCTGGGCATCCGCGGCCTGCTGGTGCAGGTGCAGAACGGCAAGCGCGAGATCGTGTGGCCCGAAGAACTGAAGACCGCCGAAGCCAAGCTGCCCCTGCCCGGCGCCGAACGCTGAAGGACCGAGCGCATGACCATCGGCAAGGAGGCGTCCCCGCTCGAGGTGCAGGAACTCACCACCGGCTACGGCGACGTGGCCGTGGTGCGGAACGCCACCATGTATTTTCCGGCGCGCCTGATCACCACCATCATCGGGTCCAACGGCGCGGGCAAGTCGACCGTCATCAAGGCCGCCGCCGGCCTGCTTCCGGCCTGGAAGGGCCGGGTGCTGGCCGAAGGCGTCGACATCACCCGCGAGCCCGCCTGGAAGCGGGTGCGCCGCGGCATCGGCTACGTGCCGCAAGGCCGCGTGGTGGTGCCCGAGATGACGGTGCGCGACAACCTCGAGATCGGAGCGCACATCCTGAAGGGCGACCGCGCGCGCATCGACGCGGCCATGCAGCGCGTGACGCAGCTCTTCCCGGTGCTCGCGCAGCGCCTCAAGCAGCTCGCGGGGACCATGAGCGGCGGCGAGCAGCAGATGCTGGCGATCGGCCGCGCGCTGATGGCCAGCCCGCGCACGATCATCCTGGACGAACCCTCGCTGGGCCTTTCGCCGAAGTTCGTGGAGGTCGTGTTCGACAAGCTCCAGGCGCTGCGCGACGAGGGCCTCACCGTGGTCATGGTCGAACAGAAGGCCTCGCGGGCCCTTGCGGTGTCCGACCGCGGCTACGTGATGCACCTGGGCCAGGTGGTGTACACGGGTGCGGCGGCGGACCTGGCGGCGAACGAGAACGTCAAGCGCCTCTTTCTGGGACAGATTCCCGAAGACATCCACCTGCTCACGGAGGATGCGGATGCCTGATTCCGTGCAGGCGGGCGGCTTGCTGCGCGAGCAGCCCGAAGCCGACGCCACCGGCGAAGTCCGGCGCATCTACGGCGAGATCCGGCGCCTGTCGGCCGTGCCGATGGTGGCGCTGATCTACCGCCACCTCGCGACGATCCCCGGAGCGCTGGAATGGGCCTGGAGCGTGATGGAGCCGGCCATGCGGACCGGCGCATTGCAGGAGCGCGCCTGGGCGCTGGCCGGGCGCGCCCGCGTGCCGCGACAGCCCGCCATTCCGGCCGCCGCCCTGCGCGCCGCGGCCATCGGCGAAGCCGACGAGCGCAAGATCGCGCAGGTGCTCGATGCCTACAACCGTGCCAATCCGGTCAACATCCTGGCGGTGCGTTGCCTGTCGCTGAAGCTGGCGGGTGCGCCGGATGCGGACGGTGATGCGCCTTCGTCCGACTGGCAGCCGCCCGCCGGCGTGACTTCGCTGCCGCCCATGGTGAACCCGCCCGACATGCCGCCGGCCGTGCGCGAGATCGCGATCCTGCTGACCGATCGTGGAGCGAAGGAAGCGCCCTCGCCGCTGTGGCCGAGCCTGTACCGGCACCTTGCACACTGGCCCGCCTTTCTCGGCTATGCCGCCGTGCTGGTGCCGGCCGAATTCGACGCCATCGACGCGGCGGCAGACCGGTTGCGACAGCAGGTCGAAGAGGCCGCGTCGGGCGTCGTCGAACGCCTTCGGCCCTCGGCGTCGCTTGCGGCACCGGCGGGCGCCGAAGCGCGCCAGCTACAGTCGGCCATCGA
>JAHJOG010000120.1 GCA_018820395.1 Gammaproteobacteria bacterium
CGCTCGATGTCGCGCAGCGTCATGTCGAGCACGAGGCCCAGACGCGACGGCAGCGACTTCAGGAACCAGATGTGCGCACAGGGTGCGGCCAGGTCGATGTGGCCCATGCGCTCGCGGCGCACCTTGGTCTGCGTGACTTCGACGCCGCACTTCTCGCAGATGACGCCGCGGTGCTTCAGGCGCTTGTACTTGCCGCACAGGCACTCGTAGTCCTTGATGGGGCCGAAGATCTTGGCGCAGAAGAGACCGTCGCGCTCGGGCTTGAAGGTCCGGTAGTTGATGGTCTCCGGCTTCTTGACTTCGCCGAAGGACCACGAACGGATCTTTTCGGGCGAGGCCATGCCGATTTTGATGGCATCGAAATGCTCATCGGGCGTGAATTGCTTGAACAGGTCGAGTAGCGACTTCATAAGACTCTTTCCCTTTCAATTAAGAACGCTCGAGCTCGATGTCGAGCCCCAGCGAACGTATTTCCTTGAGCAGCACATTGAACGACTCCGGCATGCCGGCTTCGATCGTGTGCTCGCCCTTGACGATGCTTTCGTACACCTTGGTACGGCCCTGCACGTCGTCGGACTTCACGGTCAGCATTTCCTGCAGCACGTAGGCAGCGCCATAGGCTTCGAGCGCCCACACTTCCATCTCGCCGAAACGCTGTCCGCCGAACTGCGCCTTGCCGCCCAGGGGCTGCTGCGTCACCAGGCTGTAGGGACCGGTGGAGCGTGCGTGCATCTTGTCGTCCACCAAGTGGTGCAACTTGAGCACGTGCATGTAGCCGACCGTGACCGGCCGCTCGAACTGGTCGCCCGTGCGCCCGTCGTACAGGTAGGCCTGCGTGCGGGTGTCGGTCAGGCCCTTGGCCTTGGCCACATCCTCGGGATAGGCGAGCTTGAGCATGGTCCGGATCTCTTCTTCGGACGCACCGTCGAACACCGGCGTCGCGAAGGGCACACCGGTCGAAAGGTTCGAAGACATCTCCATCACGTCGGCGTCGCTCAGCCCGTTCAGATCTTCCTTGCGGCCAGACCCGTTGTAGAGCTGCTCCAGGAACTTGCGCAGTTCAGCCACCTTGGCCTCCGCCTGCAGCATGTCGCCGATGCGCTGGCCGATGCCCTTGCCAGCCCAGCCCAGGTGCACTTCGAGCACCTGCCCGACGTTCATCCGCGAGGGAACGCCCAACGGGTTCAGGCAGATGTCGCACGGCGTGCCGTCGGCCATGTGCGGCATGTCTTCGACCGGAACGATCTTGGACACGACACCCTTGTTGCCGTGGCGGCCAGCCATCTTGTCGCCAGGCTGCAGGCGACGCTTGACGGCCAGGTAGACCTTGACCATCTTGAGCACGCCGGCCGGCAGCTCATCGCCCTGCGTCAGCTTCTTGCGCTTTTCCTCGAAGGAAAGGTCGAAGCTGTGGCGCGTCTGCTCCAGCGAATTCTTGATCGACTCGAGCTGCGCGGCGACGTCGTCGTCGGCAGGACGGATGTCGAACCAGTGGAAACGCTCGATCGACGCCAGGTACTCCTTGTCGAGCTTCGTGCCCTTGGCCAGCTTGTTCGGCCCGCCGTTGGCAGCCTTGCCCACCAGCAACTTCTCGATCCGGTCGAACGCATCGGCTTCGACGATGCGCAACTGGTCGTTCAGGTCGAGGCGGAAGCGCTTGAGTTCGTCGTCGATGATCTGCTGAGCGCGCTTGTCGCGCGTGATGCCTTCGCGGGTGAACACCTGCACGTCGATCACCGTGCCTTGCGAGCCCTGGTCGACTCGCAGCGAGGTGTCTTTCACGTCGGAAGCCTTCTCGCCGAAGATGGCTCGCAGGAGCTTTTCTTCAGGCGTGAGCGTGGTCTCGCCCTTGGGCGTGACCTTGCCGACCAGCGTGTCGCCCGGCATGACTTCGGCGCCGACGTAGATGATGCCCGACTCGTCCAGGCGATTGAGCTGCTGCTCGGCCAGGTTCGGGATGTCGCGCGTGATTTCCTCGGCGCCGAGCTTTGTGTCGCGTGCCATCACCACCAGTTCCTCGATGTGGATCGAGGTGTAGCGGTCTTCGGCCACGACGCGTTCGCTGATCAGGATCGAGTCTTCGAAGTTGTAGCCGTTCCAGGGCATGAACGCGACCAGCATGTTCTGGCCGAGAGCCAGTTCGCCCAGGTCGGTGGATGCGCCGTCGGCCACCACGTCGCCCTTGGCGATCTTGTCGCCGCGTTTGACGATCGGACGCTGGTGGATGTTGGTGTTCTGGTTCGAACGCTGATACTTGATCAGGTTGTAGATGTCCACACCGACTTCACCGGCCGCGGCTTCCGCGTCGTTCACACGCACCACGATACGGGTGGCATCGACATAGTCGACGATGCCGCCGCGGGTGGCAGTGACGACGGTGCCGGAGTCGATCGCGGAAACGCGTTCGATGCCGGTGCCGACAAAAGCCTTCTCAGGACGCAGCACCGGCACTGCCTGGCGCTGCATGTTGGCGCCCATCAGCGCGCGGTTCGCATCATCGTGCTCGAGGAAGGGCACCAGCGACGCAGCCACCGAGACGATCTGCGCAGGCGAGACGTCCATGTACTGGATCCGCTCCGCACTCACCAGGATCGACTCGCCGGATTCCCGTGCAGACACGAGATCGCCGGTGAGCTTGCCGTCCTTGTCGAGCGCAGCGTTGGCCTGCGCGATCACGTACTTGCCCTCTTCGATGGCGGACAGGTAGTCGATGTCCATCGTCACCTTGCTGTCGACCACGCGGCGGTAAGGCGTCTCGATGAAGCCGTACTCGTTCAGGCGGGCATACAGGGCCAGCGAATTGATCAGGCCGATGTTCGGACCTTCGGGCGTCTCGATCGGGCAGACGCGGCCGTAGTGGGTGACGTGCACGTCGCGCACTTCGAAGCCGGCACGCTCGCGGGTCAGGCCACCCGGGCCGAGGGCCGAGACGCGACGCTTGTGCGTGATCTCGGACAACGGGTTGGTCTGGTCCATGAACTGCGACAGCTGCGAAGCACCGAAGAACTCCTTCAACGCGGCCGAAATCGGCTTGCTGTTGATCAGGTCGTGCGGCATCAGCGGCTCTTGCTCGGCCTGACCGAGGCGTTCCTTCACAGCCTTTTCGATGCGGGCGAGACCGGTGCGGTACTGGTTCTCGGCCAGTTCACCCACGCAGCGCACGCGGCGATTGCCGAGGTGATCGATGTCGTCGACTTCACCGCGGCCGTTGCGCAGGTCGACCAGGATCTTGACCACGGCCAGGATGTCCTCGTTGGTCAGCACCATCGGGCCGGTGGATTCGTCGCGCCCAACCTTGGCGTTGAACTTCATGCGCCCGACGCGCGAGAGGTCGTACGTGTCCGGGTTGTAGAAGAGGCGCTGGAACAGGGCCTGCACAGCATCTTCGGTCGGCGGCTCGCCGGGGCGCATCATCCGATAGATGGCCACGCGTGCGGCGAACTCGTCGACCGTTTCGTCGATGCGCAAGGTCTGCGAGATGTACGCGCCTTGGTCGAGCTCGTTGGTGTAGATCGCTTGCACGTCCTGCACGCCGGCGGCGCGCAGCTTCTTGAGCAACGCTTCGGTCAGCTCGTCGTTGGCCTTGGCCAGGATCTCGCCCGAGTCGGGGTCGACGATGTTGCGCGCCACCACGCGGCCGACCAGGAAGTCTTCCGGCACGCTGATGTGAGTGGTTTCGGTCTGCTCGAGTTCGCGCGTGTGGCGGGCCGTGACCCGCTTGTCCTTGGCGACCACGACCTTGCCCGACTTGTCGGTGATGTCGAAGCGCGCGACTTCACCGCGCAGGCGCTCGGCGACGAATTCCATCTGCGCGCCGCTGTCCATCAGGCGGAAGTTGTCGTTCACGAAGAAGTTCGCGAGGATCGACTCGGGGTTGAGGCCGATGGCCTTCAGCAGAATCGTCACCGGCATCTTGCGACGGCGGTCGACGCGGAAATACAGCATGTCCTTCGGGTCGAACTCGAAGTCGAGCCACGAGCCGCGGTAGGGGATCACGCGAGCCGAGAACAAGAGCTTGCCCGAGCTGTGCGTCTTGCCCTTGTCGTGCTCGAAGAACACGCCCGGCGAGCGATGCAGCTGGGACACGATCACGCGCTCGGTGCCATTGATGATGAACGAGCCCTTGTCGGTCATGAGCGGCACTTCGCCCATGTAGACCTCTTGCTCCTTCACTTCCTTGACCACCTTGGACTGCGAAGTCGACGACTCACGGTCATAGATGATCAGCTGGACCTTGGCGCGCACCGCCGAAGCGAAGGTCAGCCCGCGGGTCTGGCACTCGCGCACGTCGAACGCCGGCTTCGCCAGGTTGTATTCGAGAAACTTCATCTCGACGAAACCGTTGTGCGAAACGATCGGGAACGCAGCGTCGAACGCCGCCTGCAGGCCTTCGATCGTGCGCTTCTGCGGGGAAATGCCCGCCTGCAGGAACGCGGTGTACGCGTCCTTCTGCATCTGCAGCAGATATGGGATTTCAACGACGCTGTCGCGATTGCCGAAATTCTTTCGGATGCGCTTGCGTTCGGTGTAACTGTACGTGGACGTTTGGGCCATGAGAGCTCCGGAGCTTGAGATCTTGCGCGACTTGTCAGCGATGCTTGCGCACCACTGCTTGGCGGCTGGCCACTACCAGCCGTTGGCGGACAGCGATGCGTTGCACATCGCCCGAACCAAGGGGTCTTCTGCAGTCGGGGTCAGAAGACACTCGAAAACCGTGCGACTGCAGCAGCTTTCGGGTGCGCTCTGAAGCGCGGGCCGGTGGTTGGCCAGCCCGTAAATCGAGGATGGAGCGTCGCGAGCGGCGCGAGGTCGGCAGGAGGAGCGGAACCGTACTCCCGTACGGTGAGCACCGCAGTGCCGAGATCGCGTCGCGCAGTAGCTCCAGACCGATTTACTTGAGTTCGACCTTGGCGCCGGCGTCTTCCAGCTTCTTCTTGGCTGCTTCGGCATCAGCCTTGGCAATGCCTTCCTTGACGGCCTTGGGCGCAGCTTCGACCAGGTCCTTGGCTTCCTTGAGGCCCAGGCCGGTGATTTCGCGAACGGCCTTGATGACCGACACCTTGTTGGCGCCGATGTCAGTCAGCATCACGTTGAATTCGGTCTTTTCTTCGACCGCTGCAGCGGCCGCACCGCCACCGCCAGCGCCAGCCGGAGCGGCCATGGCCGCTGCGCTCACGCCGAACTTCTCTTCGATGGCTTTCACCAGGTCGTTGAGTTCCATGACCGTCATGCTGTCCAGCGCGGTCAAGAATGCGTCTTTATCGAATGCCATTTTGGTTTCCTAACAATTGGGTTGAATTCTTCAAATGCAAGTCGCGCAACCCGCTCAGGCGGCCTGCGCTTCGGTCGGTGCTTCTGCAGCCGGCTCTTCGCCACCCCCACGCTTCTCGGCGAGCGCGGCCAGAACACGGGCCGTGCGCGAGATCGGGGATTGCATCAGGCCCAGCAACTGGGACAACAGCACTTCCTTCGAGGGAATGCTGGCCAGCTGCTTCACGCCCTCGACATCCAGGGCTTTTCCACCGAAAGCACCGCCGCGAATGACCAGCTTGTCGTTGGTCTTCGCGAAATCGGCCACCACTTTTGCGGCAGCCACGGCGTCTTCGGAGAAGCCATAGATGAGCGGTCCGGTCATCTGGTCGGACACGATCTCGAAAGCGCTCCCAGCGACAGCACGGCGTGCCAGGGTGTTCTTGAGAACACTCAGGGTCACTGCCTTGCTGCGCGCATCGTTGCGCAGTCGGGTCATGTCGGCGACCGTGATGCCACGGTATTCCGCCATCACGAGCGTTTGAGCTTTTGCTGCGAGGCCGGTCACGTCGCTGACGACCGCTTCTTTCTCACTGCGATTCAGACTCAAGGTCTACTCCTTTTAATGCGCCCTTCGGTCGAGACTTCGGAGCGCGCTTCATGCAGCGACCAACTGTTTCGGAAACGAATTCCAATGCAGCGGGATCGCCATCTGCGCTGGATGCCTCGCGAAGGGCGGGGCCATTAAGTGCAAGCCTCCTTGCACGCCAGCGGTCTTGGATGGCCCGAACGTCGTTGGACGCCGTCCGGCCCACCACTTCGCCCCGAAGCCGACGAATCGGCGACGAGGCAAATCCTTCAAATCAACCCTGTGCGGCGATGGTCTGCGTGTCCACGCGGACGCCCACGCCCATCGTCGACGACACGGCTACCTTACGCAGGTAAACACCCTTGCTGGTGGCCGGCTTTGCCTTGGTCAACGCGTCCAGCAGCGCCACCAGGTTGCCCTGGAGCTTGTCTGCGTCAAACGAGCGACGGCCAATCGTGCCGTGCACGATGCCGGCCTTGTCGACCCGGAACTGCACCTGACCCGCCTTGGCGTTGCGCACCGCTTGTGCCACGTCGGGTGTCACGGTGCCCACTTTGGGGTTGGGCATCAGGCCGCGGGGACCCAGGATCTGGCCCAGGGTACCCACGATGCGCATGGCGTCCGGCGAGGCGATGACCACGTCGAAGTTCATGTTGCC
>JAHJOG010000121.1 GCA_018820395.1 Gammaproteobacteria bacterium
GAGGAGGAGGAGGAGGAGGAGGAGGAGGGAAATGATTTCTTCGTCGATCCAGCGCCCCCGTGGCTATCGCTCAGTGCCCGGAGGCTGCGGTGCGGTGCGGCAAGGCACGCTTCGCCCGCCCCGGTGACGATGATGCCCGCCTCGTTGGCGACGTCGAGCGAGGACTACCCGGCAGCCCGGGCGCGCACGGGCTCTTCTGCCACGTCGTCGATGGCCTTCGCCCGCACCATGCCGAGCACGAGGTGCACGTACTCGTCGCCCAGTTGCTCGGGCGTCAATCGGCCGCGGGGCGAATACCACAGCAGGGTCGACCGGCAGAGCGACACCACGGCCATGCGCGTGATCGAAAGATCCTTGAAGTCGAACTCGCCCGACGCCTTGCCGGCCGCAAGGCAGTTGCCGACGATCTCTTCGAGTTCATCGCGGATCTTCACGACCTGCTTCTGCTGGGCGGCGGTGAGCGACCAGAACTCGCGATTGGCCACCAACGAGGCCTTGTAGGTTCGCGCGGGCAGGGCGACATAGGCGTGGACGAGCCGGCTCAGCATCTCGGTCGGGTCGCCGCCTTCCGCGGCGGACTCGCGCAGACGGTCGAGCAGGTATTCGGCCAGGTACCGGATGATGTCGAAGAGCAGGTCTTCCTTCGCCTTGAAGTGCACGTAGACCGCGGCCGGAGAGCGCTGCGCCCGCTTGGCGATATCGCGCGTGCTGGAAGCGTGGAAACCATCGCGCCAGAACGCGTCGACCCCCGCCAGCAGCAGGCGGCGGATCGTCGGGCTTTCGACCCGGTGGGAGAACAGTTCGTTCAGGGTTGCGTACGTTGCCATGGCCCGATTGTGCAGAAATCAGGGCGCCGACTAGAAGGCACTCCGGGTCGGGAAGTTCGGCTTGCGCTTCTCGCGGATCGATGCCAGGCCCTCGGCCAGTTCCGGTCCGGTGAAGGCATGGAATTCGAAGGCCAGCGAGGCGTCGAAGATCGGACCCGCCATGCGCAGCCAGTGGTTCATCGTGTACTTGGTGAGCCGGATCGCGGTGGGCGGGCCTTCGGCGAGATGCGTCGCGATCTCGAGCGCCTTGTCCTGCACCTCGTCGTCGTCGACCGCCAACGACACCAGGCCCATGTCGGCTGCCTCCTGGCCCGAGATGGTGGTGCACATCAGCAGGTGGTATTTGGCGCGCGCCATGCCGCAGAGCAGCGGCCAGATGATGGCGGCGTGGTCGCCGGCGGCCAGGCCGAGGCGCGTGTGCCCGTCGATGAGCTTGGCCGTCTTCGACACCACCGAGATGTCGGAAAGGATCGCGCACACCAGGCCACCGCCCACGGCCGGCCCGCGCACCGCCGCGATGATCGGCTTGGTGCAGTTGATCATGTTGTAGACCACGTCGCGCGCCTCGCGCAGGTTCTTCATGCGCACCTCGTGGTCCGACACCATCTGGTCGACCATCTCGAAATTGCCGCCAGCGCAGAAGGCATCGCCAGCGCCGGTGAGGATCACCGCTGCGACCGAATCGTCATAGGAAATCTCGTTCCAGACCTTGACCATCTCGGGGTGCATGACCTCGTCGATGGAGTTCTTCTTGCCCGGGTTGTCCATCGTGACGCGCAGCACGCGCGGGTGAGGGCGGTCGAATCGCAGGCGCTTGTAGCTGTCGTAAACGGAGTCGGTCATGTCTGTTTCCTTCAGGTCGTCTTGAAATCGCGGGGCAGTTGACGCACGGCCGCCACCCACCTATTATAAGCACGCGCTTAGCAACTACTGAGCGGCCGCTTAGGAGAACTCTCAATGACCGCTACTGTCGTCAAGGACGACTTGCTCGACGACGAGCTCGTGCAGAACCCTTCCCCTTATTACGCGACGCTGCGTGAGCAATTCCCTTGCTACTGGAACGAGCGCTGGCGGGGCTGGGTGCTCTCACGCTACGACGACGTCTACGGCGCGCTGCACAACCCCAAGTACCTGGCCGACCGGATCACGCCCTGGTACCTGACCAAGCTGAACGACGAGGAGCGCGAGCGCTACAAGGTGACTTACGAGGCGCTGCATTCGTTCGTGGTGTTCACCGATCCGCCCGACCACACCCGCCTGCGCAAGATCTTCAGCAAGGCCTTCACGCCCAAGGCGGTGCAGACCATGCGCGCGATCACCGAAGACATGGTCAAGTGGCACCTCGATCAGTGGGAGCACGGCAAGACGATCGATCTGAACGCGGAATTCGCCTATCCGCTGCCGGCCAACGTGATCTCCACCATCATCGGAGCGCGCCGCGAGGATCTCGACAAGCTGCAGCACTGGGCCGAGGCGATCACCACGCTGTTGCTCGCCGGCGTGAGCGACGACACCCGGCTCGACCGCGCCCAGAACGCGCTGATCGAGTTCAAGGCCTACCTCAAGGAGCTGTACGACGAGCGGGTCGACCACCCGCGCAACGACATGATGAGCTGGCTGATGGAAGTGCAACGCACCGACCCGCTGTTGACGGTGGACGACGTGCTGCACTCCTGCATCATCCTGCTCAATGCCGGCCACGAGACCACGCAGACGCTGATCTGCAACACGCTCACCACGCTGCTCGAGCTGCCGGACCAGTTCGAGTTCCTGCGCGCCAACCCGCAGCACATGAAGACCGCGATCGAAGAGGGCTTGCGCTTCAATGGCCCGCTCAAGGGCACGATCCGGCTGGCCGGCGAAGACATGCAGCTGCACGGCGAGAACGTGCGCCAGGGCGATCGCATCCTGCTGCTCATGGGCGCGGCCAACCGCGACCCGGCCAAGTTCGACGAGCCCGAGCGCTTCGTGCCGACGCGCGACCCCAACCCGCACCTGTCGTTTTCGCACGGCATCCATTTCTGCCTCGGCGCGCCGCTCGCACGCATGGAAGCAGAGATCGCCTTCAACGAGATCCTGCGGCGCTTCCCGAAGATGGAAATGCAGTCCTCGATCCGCTGGGAGCCGCGCATCCTGGGTCGCAGCATCCAGGCGCCGATCCATCTGCAGCTGGGCTGACGCCATGGCAGACAAGAAGCTGATCGCGATCCGCGTGGACAACAACCTGTGCGTGGGCTCCGGCATGTGCGTGGCCTCGTACCCGGACAAGTTCGCCTTCCAGGCCGACGGACACGCCATGTACACCGCGCTCGCGCTCGACGAAGCCGCTGCGCGCGAAGCCGAAGAGCTGTGCCCGGTGTCCGCGATTTCGCTCGTCTACGAGCAGGAGGAGACCCCATGAGCGCAACGCGCGACCAGTGGCGCACGGCGATCGCCTATGGCGACAAGGATTCCGTCGTGCTGCGCGGCTACGACCTGCAGGAGCTGGTCGGCCAGGTGTCCTTCGCCGAAGCCTGGCTGTTGCTGGCCACGGGCGAGCTGCCGCCTCCGGGGCACGCCAAGCTGCTCGACGCGATGATGGTGTCGGTGCTCGACCACGGCATCGTGCCGTCGAGCGTCGTCACGCGCTACCTCGCATCGTCGGGCTCGCCGATCCAGGCCGCGGTCGCGGGCGGCGTGATGGCCTTCGGCGACACCTACGGCGGCGCCTGCGAGCAGCTCGGCGAGCAACTGGCAGCCCACGTGCCCGAGGTTCGCGCCGGACGCGAGACAGAGCCGCAGGCCGCCGAGGCGATCGTGAAGCATTTCTTCGCCACCGGCCGCAAGGTGCCCGGCTACGGTCACGCCCTGCACCCGGAAGGCGACCCGCGCGTGCCGCACCTCTACAGGATCGCGGATGCGAACGGCGTCACGGGCGATTTCTCGCGGCTCGCCTTCGAAGTGCAGGCAGAGCTGCATCGCCAGAAGAAACGCAAGCTGCCGATGAACCAGGACGGCGCACTGGGCGCGCTCGGTCTGGACATGGGTCTGGACTGGCGCCTGCTGCGCGCACTGGCCTTCGTGCCGCGCAGCGCCGGCCTGGCCGTGCACGCGCTGGAAGAGATGACGCGCGAAGCCGGCTGGCGCCACGTGCCCGATGAAGAGATCACCTACGACGGCACGCCGCGCCGTCCGCTGAAACGAGGCTGACGCATGGCTGCCGTACTGCAGGGCCTGAAGGTGGTCGAATTCACGCACATGGTGGCCGGCCCGTCGTGCGGCCAGGTGCTCGGCGATTTCGGCGCCGACGTGACCAAGGTCGAGCCGCCGCAAGGCGACGTGACGCGCCGCATGGGCCCGATGGCGGGCGACGTCGCGGCGCTCTATGCCTCGACCAACCGGAACAAGAAGGTCGTCTGCCTGGACATCACCCAGCCCGATCAGGCGGCCAAGGCGCAGGCGCTGGCCTGTGCGGCCGACGTCGTCATTTCCAACCTGTCGCCCGCGATGCTCGCCAAGGCCGGCCTGGACGGCCCGGCGCTGCGCAAGATCAATCCACGCGTGATCTCGGTGATCATCACCGGCTTCGGCGCCGCCGGGCCGGCGGGCACCGACGGTCTGGCGCAAGCCTCGACCGGCCTGATGTCGGCCACCGGGCCGGTCGGCGGGCCGGGTTTTCGCACCGGCGCCTCGGTCGTCGACGTGACCACGGGTGTCTGGGCCGCGCTCGGCGTGCTGGCTGCACTGGACCACCGTCGCCAGACCGGCGAGGGCGACTGCATCCAGGTGTCTCTGGCGGACACCTGCCTCTACATGCAGTATGCGCAGATCGGGCTGCACGGGGCCGACCCGAAGTTCGCGCGCCGCAACGGCAACCATTCGACGGTGTCGTGCACGCCGATGATGAACGCCTCGGACGGCCGGCTGCTCACCACCGTGCTCACCAGCAAGCATTGGCAGGCGCTGTGCCGCACGGCGGGCCTGCCGCTGGAAGACGACCCGCGCTTTGCGACCAACGAACTGCGCTGGGAGGCGCAGGCGCTGATCGAGGAGCTCTTCGACCCCGCGATGCGCCAGAAGACGCGCGCCGAATGGACCAGGCTGCTGCGTGCGGCCGGCGTGCCCTGCGGGCCGGAGCGCGACTATGCCGAGGTGGTGCAGGACGACGATCTCCACCGCCGCGGCATGCTGTTCCGCCTCGGCGAGAGTCTGCAGGTGCGCATGCCGCTGGAGTTCGAAAACACCGAGCGCGTCGAGGCCCGACCGCCACCCCGATTGCCGGCGAGCGCCTGACATGGACGCGCCGCGCTTCGATCGTTCCGACCGCGAGAACGCGCTGCTCGAGCGGGCGAGCCGCATCGCGGCCGACCACCCGCGCCCCGCCGACCGGCCCTTCGATGCCGATGAGCTGCGCCGCATCTTCCGCGCGCTTGCGCCGACGGGCTATCTGGCATCGACGCTGCCGGGCGAGGCGGGCGGCCACGGACTCACGTCCCTCGAATTCTCTGCACTGTGGGAGGGGTTGGCGCCCGAACTCACGCTTCTCGGCAACCACAGCGTGCAGCGCTACCTGCACCAGTTTGCCGGCGCGCCGCAGCAGCAGCGCTTCCTGCCGCCCTTGCTGGCGGGCGAGGCCATCGGCGCGATCGCCATGACCGAGCCGCATGCCGGCTCCGACCTCGAAGGCATGAAGACGCTGGCGCGGCGGGTGGGCAACGCCTACGTGGTCGACGGCGAAAAGACCTGGGTGACGCACGGGCTCGCGGCCGACGTCATCGTGCTGCTCGCGAAGACCGACGCGGGCCTGACGCGGTTTCTCGTGCCGGGCGATGTGCCCGGTCTCGAGCGCGAGGCGTTGGCGCCGGTCGGATTGCGGCACCTGGGGTTCGCCAAGCTGACTTTCAGGCACTGCGAGATCCCGGCCGAGCTGCGGTTGGGGGAAGAGGGCGAAGGTCTCAAGGGCGCCAAATCGGCATTTCCGATTGCGCGCGTGCTCGCGGCGCTTCAGTCGGTGCGCATTGCTCAGGCTGCCATCGACATCGCGCGCGATTACGCCCTAGACCGCGTCGCTGCGCGCACGCCGCTCGCCGCCAGCGCCCTCGTGCAGCATGGCCTGGCGCAACTGTCGGCGCGCTGTGAAGCGGTCCGGTTGCTCAGCCTGCGCGTCGCGAGCGACCTGCAGGCCGGCGACGCGGTCGCGCGCGCTTCGGCGTCCAAGGGCCTGGCAGGCGAACTGGCGCTCGACGCCTGCCGCTTCGCCGAAGACCTGCTCGGTTCGTCGTCGCTGCACGCCGCGCATCCGCTCGTCGCGCTGGCGGGCGATGCTCGCATGATGGCGGTGGTCGATGGCACCTCGGTGCTCAACCACCTCGTGGCGGGCCGACGCATGTTTTCTGCTGCGAGGGGCGGCGCGTGAGCGATCCGCGCATCGTGGTCGGGGCCAGTCACGCGGGGTCGGAACTGGCCGCCAAGCTGCGCCAGCTCGACCCCACCACACCGGTGCTGCTGCTCGGCGACGAGCCGGTGCTGCCGTATCAGCGCCCGCCGCTGTCGAAGAGCTGGCTCGGCGATCCGTCGGCCGGTATCGATCCGCTCTTGATCCGCAATGCAGCCGCCTATGCCGCCGCCGGCATCGAAACGCGGACCGGCTCACGCGTGGCGCGCATCGATCGCGACCGGCGCCGGCTGCAGCTCGACTCGGGCGAGTCGCTCGGTTATTCGCAACTCGCGATCGCGACCGGCGCCCGGGCGCGGCGGCTCGCCTTGCCGGGCTCCGAGCAGGCCGACCGGGCGCCCAACTTCCATTACGTGCGCACGCTGGCCGATGCCGAGCGGCTCCGCCCCCAGTTCACGCGCGGTGCGCGCCTGGCGATCGTCGGCGGCGGCTACATCGGGCTCGAACTCGCCGCGCTGGCCGTCCGGGCCGGCCTGCAGGTGACGGTGTTCGAGGCCCAGCCCCGCGTGCTCGCGCGCGTGACGGCGCCGGCGATGTCGGCCTTCTATGAAAAGGTGCATCGCGCAGCGGGAGTCGACGTCCGCACCGGCGTGCAGCTCGCGGGCTTCGAGTTCGATTCCGACCGGCGCCTCCGCAGCGTGCTGTGGCAAGACCCCGGCGGCGCGTTGCGGTCGAGCGACGTCGACCTCGTCATCGCCGGCATCGGCGTCGAGCCCAATATCGAGCTGGCGCAGGCTGCGGGTCTGGTCTGCACGCCGGACGGCTTGCAGGTGGATGCGCACTGCCGGACGTCGGACCCATCGATCGTCGCTGCCGGCGATTGCACCAGCCGGCCGGTGCCCGGTCAGCCCGGCACCGTGCGCGTCGAAAGCGTGCCGAACGCGGTGGAGCAGGCGCGTTCCGCGGCCGCCACGCTGTGCGGCCTGGCTCAGCCCTGCGTGTCGGTGCCGTGGTTCTGGTCCGACCAGTACGACCTGAAGCTGCAGATGGCCGGACTCTCGCGCGGCCATGACGAGGTCGCGGTGCGCGGCGACCCGGAGACACGTGCCTTCACGACCTTCTATCTGAAGCAGGGCGTGCTCATCGCGGCCGACGCGGTCAACCGGCCGGCCGACTTCATGCTGGCGCGCAAATGGATCGCGGCCGGCGCGCGCGTCGATGGGCGCATGCTCAGCGACCCGGTGGCCGAGTTGAAGGGACTGGCCATTGCATGAACACCCATCTCGCACAGGGTTGCGGGTTCGCGCTGTTGACAGCGAGCGCGACCACTCCGCAGAATCGACGCTGACTAAGCGCGTGCTTAGTTGATCCAGGACAAAGGAATGATGCATCCCCACGTCACCTGCCTCGCCGACCTCGTGCGCATCGCCGCGCAGCGCGATCCGTCGGCCACCGCGATCGAACACGATCGGGGTCAGCTCAGCTACGCCGCGTTCTGGGAACGGTCGGTGCGGCTCGCCAACGCGATGCTCGCCAGGGGACTCAAGGCTGGCGATCGCGTGGCCCTGTTCTCGCAGAACTGCCACGCCTACCTCGAAAGCTACGTCGGTCTGCAACTGGCGGGCCTGGTCGCCGTGCCGGCCAACTACCGCCTCACGCCGCCGGAACTGGCCTACCTGCTGGACAACTCGGGCGCCCGGGCCATGCTGATCGGGGAGGAATACCTTCCCTACCTCGACCGGCTGCGCACCAGCGGCAAGCGAGTGCCCGAGGTGGTGATCGTCTTCGGCAGCGAGCATGCCGACGCCTACGAGCGCGTCATTGCCGAGGCGGCGACCTCGATTCCCCCGCGCAGCTTCGGCCTGAACGATGCGGCGGCGATCTTCTACACCTCGGGCACGACCGGCTTCCCCAAGGGGGCGGTCATGAGCCACGCACTGATCCTCACGCGCTTTTCGTCCTGGGGATGGCGCTACGGCATCACCGAAGAAGAGACCACGCTGGTGCCCGGGCCGATCTTCCATCAGTCCTTCGGCTCGGTGTCGCTGATCACGCTGGCGGTCGGCGGCAAGGTGGTGCTGCGGCGCGACTTCTCGCCAGAGCGCACGCTCGAAGACCTGCAGCGCTTCGGCATCACGTGGGCCTTTCTCGTGCCGACGATGCTGAGCGCCGTGGTCAAGACGGCGACCGGCCTCGGCCGCACGCTCGAGCTGCCGCGTCTGCGCGGGCTCATGAGCTCGGGCTCGCGCCTGCAGATGGCGACGCTCGAAGGTTTCGAGGCGGCGTTTCCCGCGGCGCGCCTCGCCGACACCTACGGCTGGACCGAAAGCGGCTGGATCACCTATTGCCGGCACGAAGACATCCTGGCGAGCGATCGTTCGGTCGGGCGGGCGTCGTTCGGCTGCGAGATCGCGATCCTCGACGAGGCCGGGCAGGAATTGCCGCGCGGCTCCGAAGGCAGCATCTACGCCTGCAACCCGGTGCCCTTTCTCGGCTACCACGAGAACCCGGAGGCCACGCGCAGCATGCGCTCGGGCCGGTGGGAAACCGGCGGCGACGTGGGCGTGATCGACGAGCGCGGCTTTCTGCACATCCTCGACCGCAAGAAGGACATGATCGTCTCGGGCGGGGAGAACATCTACCCGGCCGAGATCGAGCACGTGCTCACCGAGCACCCGAAGATTTTCGAAGTCGCCGTGGTCGGCGTGCCCGACGAGAAGTGGGGCGAGTCGCCGCGCGCGTGCGTGGTGCCCCGGCCGGGCCAGACTCTCACCATCGAGGAGATCGTCGCCTTCTGCGACGGCAGGCTCGCCCGATTCAAACATCCGAGATCCCTGTTCACTCTGGATGTCTTGCCGCGAAGCAGCATGGGCAAGGTACTGCGCAGGGAGCTGCGAGAACAGTTCTGGAAAGCCTCATAAGTCAATCAGGAGACACACATGAATCTACGTCCCATCCTCCGCGCCACGGCGGCCGCCACTCTCGCTTGCGCCGGCCTGATGCTCGCCGCCACAGGCTTCGCACAGACCGTCAAGATCGGCATGATCAATAGCCTCACCGGGCCGCATTCGAGCTTCGACCTGCCCGCCAGCGAAGGTGTGCAGATGGCGGTGGACGAGATCAACAAGAAGGGCGGCATCACCGTCAAGGGCAAGAAGCACATGCTGGGCGTCGTCTCGGAAGACGCGCAGTCCAAGCCCGAGTTCGCCGTGAGCGGCGCGCAGCGTCTCCTGCGCGACGACGACATCAAGGTGGTGTTCGGCATCCTCACCAGCGGCCCCGGCATGGCGGCGGCCACGGCGCTCGGCAAGAGCGACGTGCTCTACATCGGTGGCTTCACGCTGCTCGACACGCTCCTGGGCAAGCCGGGCGGCGAAATGATGATCCGCACGCTCAACAACGACGCCACGGTGGCCAAGTCCTTCGTGCCGGCGAGCGTGAAGGAGCTGGGCCTGAAGAAGGTCGGCATCATGCTGCCCAACGAAGACGTCAGCAAGAGCATCGTGGCCGTCTACAAGCCGCTGCTCGAAGCCAATGGCGTGCAGGTGCCGATGGTCGAATACTTCCAGCCCGACACGCAGGACTTCGCGCCGGTGCTGCGCAAGTTCCAGAACCAGGGCCTCGACGGCATGTTGACCGGCACCAACGACGCACTGGTCGAAGCCATCCTGCGGCAGGCGAGCGAGCTCGGCGGGCTGCCCAAGAAGTTCATGTACCGCGGCGGCTCGGGCGCCCCGGCCATCAAGTACGCCAAAGCGGTGGACGGCTTCACCTGGCAGATCCTTTCGCGCGACATCGACAACACCTCCGACCCCAAGGTCAAGGAATGGGTCGAGCGCTACAAGGGCTTCACCAAGAAGGACGTGTCGCCCAACACCTACTGGGCGCTGACCTTCTACGACACGGTCTTCATGGTCGCCAAGGCGATGGAAGAGGTCGGCTCCACCAGCGACGTGAAGGCCATCGCGGCCAAGGTCAAGGACATGAAGTACGAGGGGGTGCGCACCATGCGCTTCGACAAGGACGGCCATGCGCAGTCCGACATCGACATCGGCATGCTGAAGGACGGCAAGGTCACCTCGGTTCGCGCGAGCGCGATGTAGAGCGGGCGGGACGCACCCCATGGACCTGATTCAGACGCTGCTGGATGGCCTGATGGTGGGCGGTCTGTACGCGACCGTCGCCATCGGCGTGACCCTGGTCTTCGGGATCATGGGCATCCTGAACTTCGCGCATGGGCAACTCGTGATGCTCGGCGCCTACACCGCGTTCTTCGTGGTGTCGGCCGGCCTGGGCTTCTGGCCCGCGCTCGTGGTCGGCATGGTCGCAATGGGAGCGCTCGGATTTCTGCTGGAGCGTTTCGTGTTCCGCTTCACGCTCACCGACCACATGCAGGGCCTCACGGCGTCGCTCGGCCTGATCATGGTGATCGAAAACCTCGCGGCCGCGGCCTTCACGCCCGACCCGCGCAACTTCGAGCCGCCGCTTCCCGGAAGCTTCCAGATCGCCGGGCTCACGCTGTCGTCGCAACGCATGCTGGTGCTCGGGCTGGTGATCGTGCTGGTGGTCGGGTGCTATCTGTTCCTGCAGAAGACGCGCATCGGCAAGGCGATCCGCGCGATGGGGCAGAACCGCACGGGCGCGGCGCTGGTCGGCATCCAGACCTCTCAGGTCACCGCGGTGGTGTTCGTACTCGGCAGCGCCATGGCCGGCGCTGCCGGCGTGCTCTACGGCAGCCTCTTCGCAATCACGCCTTACATGGCGGCGGCGCCGCTGATGAAGGGTTTCATCCTCACCGTGCTGGGCGGCCTCGGCAGCGTGCAGGGAGCGGTGCTCGCGGGCTTCCTGCTCGGGCTGGCGGAAAGCCTGGGCTCGCGCTATCTCTCGGCCTCGTTTCGCGACGGCTACGGATTCATCCTGCTCATCATCGCGCTCTTGTACTTTCCTCGCGGGCTGTTCGGCCACCGCGGAAAGGTGCGGGTATGAGTGCGATGCTGAACACGCCGCTCGCCACCGTGTCACCGGCGCCGGCCACACTGCGCAGCCGGCTCGCGCATGCCATTCCGTGGATCGGTTGGGTCGTGCTGGCGGTGCTGCTCGTGGTGCCGATGCTCGGCGGCTCGCGCTACATCGTGTACCTGGGCACGCTGATCGCGCTGCAGGCGGCGCTCGCCACGTCGCTCAACATCGTGATGGGCTATGCGGGGCAGTTCGCCATGTCGCATGCGGCGTTCTACGGCTTCGGCGCTTATGCGTCGGCGATTCTGGTCACGTCCGTCGGCCTCAATTTCTGGGTCGCGGTACCGGCCGCGATGCTCGCCGCCGGCGTGCTGTCGGTGGCCATCGGCTACCCGGCGCTGCGCTACACGGGCGGCGTGCACCTGGCGCTCATCACCTTCGCTTTCGGCGAACTGGCCCGGCTGGTGGCCGCCAACTGGGACAGCCTCACCGGCGGGCCGATGGGGATGCGCGTGATGTATTCGCCCGGCTCGTTCTTCGGCTTCGACCTCTCTTCGGCCAAGGGCCTCTACTGGCTGGCCGCGGGGATGCTGTTGGTGTGCCTGCTGGTGTCGGTGGTGGTCGAGCGGTCGCGCTTCGGACGCGGGCTGGTGGCCGTGCGCGAAGACGAGACGCTCGCGTCCTTCATCGGCGTCAACGTGGTCGGCTACAAGGTGGCGGCCTATGCCATCAGCTCGATGCTCGCGGCCATGGTCGGCTGTGCCTATGCGCCGATCATGAGCTTCATCTCGCCCGATCTGCTGTCGGCCCACGAGACCATCTCGCTCATCGGCGTGCTGATCCTCGGCGGCATCGGCACGGTGGTCGGCCCGATCATCGGCACGCTGGTGTTCTTCGGTCTTCCCGAGATGCTGCGGGTCGCGCGGCTGTACCGCCTGGTGGTGCTCGGCGTCGTGATCGTGCTGGTCGTGCTGTTCATGCCCAAGGGTGTGGGCGGCGTGCTGCGCGAGCGGCTCGACCGGTGGAAGCGGGGCGCCGCATGAGCGGGCCCGTGCTCGCCATCGAGGGCGTGACGCAGCGCTTCGGCGGCCTGGTGGCCGTGCGCAACGTGACGCTCGCCCTGCCGCGCGGCGAAATCACCGGCCTGATCGGCCCCAACGGCGCCGGCAAGACGACGCTCTTCAACGCGGTGAGCGGCTTCTTCCGGCCGACCGAAGGGCGCATCCTTTTCGAGGGGCGCGACGTGACAGGCATGGCACCGCATGCGCTCGCCCGGCTCGGCCTGGTGCGGACCTTTCAGGGTGCGCGGGTGTTCCCCAAGCTCACCGTGGCCGAAGGCCTGCGCACGGCGGGCCATCTGCCTGGCGGAAGCCGCACCGCGCGCCAGCCGGTGATCCGCGACGTGATGTCCGAGCTCGGCCTCACGCGCTACGCGCACGAGCTGGCGGGCTCGCTTCCCAGCGGGATCATGCGGGTGCTCGGCATCGCGATGGCGATCCAGACCGGCGCGACGATGCTGCTGCTCGACGAACCGGCCGCCGGCCTCAGCGCGGAAGAACTGGTGAACCTGCAGCGCATCATTCGTGCGGTGCATGCCGCGGGCGTGTCGGTGTGGGTGATCGAGCACAACCTGCACTTCCTCATGGGGCTGGTGTCGCGCGCCGTGGTGCTCGACGCGGGCGCGGTGATCGCCGACGGCACGCCGGCCGAAGTGACACGCGACCCGGGCGTGATCGAGGCTTATCTGGGAGCGCCCACCGATGCTGTTGCTTGAAGACGTGCGCGTGTCTTACGGTGGCGTGCAGGCCGTGCGCGGCGTGTCGATGCGCGTCGAGCCCGGGCAGGTGGTCGGCCTGGTGGGCGCGAACGGCGCCGGCAAGACCAGCGTGCTCAACGCGATCACCGGGCTGGTCGGCCGCTCGGGCAACGTGTCGTTCGACGGCACCACCCTAGACGGCGCCAAGACGGCCGACATCGTCCGGCGCGGCGTGATCCAGGTGGCGCAGGGTCGCCAGCTTTTTCCGGACATGACGGTGCTGGAAAACCTCGAGCTCGGCGGCTTTCTGCTGCAGCCCGCGCAGGTGCGCGAAGGCATCGAAAAGATGTTCGTGCAGTTCCCCGTGCTCAAGGAGCGTGCCTCGCAAAACGCCGGGACGCTGAGCGGCGGCGAGCAGCAGATGCTCGCCATGGCGCGCGGCCTGATGGGCCGGCCGCGGGTGCTGCTGGTCGACGAGCCCTGCCTGGGCCTGGCACCCAAGATGGTCGGCCGCCTCGCGGAAGTGATCCGGCAGATCAATGCCGAAGGCATCTCGGTGCTGGTCGTGGAGCAGAACACGGCCTTCGTCTTCAACCTGGCGCATTACGCGTACGTGATCGAGAACGGGCAGGTGGTGCTCGAAGGCGAGCCCGAGCGGCTCAAGCGCGACGATCGCGTGCGCAGCGCCTATCTGGGAATCTGACATGGCAGCAGCAGTGGAATGCGCGCGCGACGCGAACGGCGTTGCCGTGCTTCGTGCGAGCGGTGAGCTGGGTGGCGCTTTCGGGCCCGAGATGCTCGACGCGCTCGAAGCGTGCGTGGAGCAATGCCTGTCGGATGACCGGACGATCGGCGTCGTGTTGGCCGCCGGCGCGTCGGGCTTCTTCGGCGAGCTCGATCTCGAATGGCTGCAGGGCATGGCGAGCCGCCCGCAGGGCGAGCTTCTGACCTTTGTCGAGCGGGCCGCGGCACTGGCCGCGCGCATCGACGCATCGCCCAAGCCGTTCGCTGCCGCCATCTCTGCGGATGCCAAGGGCGTCGGACTCGAACTCGCGCTGGCCTGCCACCGGCGCATCGGTGCGGCCGGGGCGGGCTACGCGGTCGGCTTCACCGATCTGCGCTACGGCTTGCCGCCGATGCTCGGGACGGCAGCTCGCCTCTCGGCCCAGATGGGGCCGGACGCCGCGTCGAAGCTGCTGCGCGACGCGACCGCGCTCACACCCGCGGCGGCGCTCAAGGCCGGGCTGATCCATGAACTTCAGCCGCCGGCCGCCGTGCTCGAAGAGGCCACGCGCTGGATCGAAGTGGCCGCATCGCAGCGCCCGCAAAAGGTCGCCGACGCGGCGATTTCCGCGATGCTGTTGCCAAGCCGGACGGGCGACACGGCGTTGGCGACACGCGAATTCGTCAGCGCAGCGACCGGCCCCTTGGCACAGGACATGGTGCGCACGCTGGGCCTGAGCGTCGCCAACGCCAACCGGCTCGCGAGCCGCCCGGCCGGTGTGCCCGCTCGCAGCTTTCGGCGCGTGGGCGTGCTCGGCGCCGGCCTGATGGGGAGCGGCATCGCGCTCGTCTGCGCGCGCGCAGGCATGCAGGTGACGCTGGTCGACATGAGCGAGGAGGCGGCCCAGCGCGGCCTGGCGGCACTGGCCAAGCAGGAGGCATCCGGCGTCGCCGCAGGCCGCCTCGACGCGATCGAATCGCAGGCCACGCTCGCGCGGATCCGGCCCACCTCGCGCTACGAAGAACTCTATGGCGTCGACATCGTGGTCGAGGCCGTGTTCGAAGACCGCGAGGTGAAGGCCCGGGCCACCCGACAGGCCGAGGCGGCGGCGGGGCCGCATGCGCTGTTCGCGACCAACACCTCGACACTGCCGATCACCGGCTTGGCGGAGGCGTCGCAGCGCCCGGCGCAATTCATCGGGCTGCATTTCTTCTCGCCGGTGCCGCGCATGCCGCTGCTGGAGATCATCCGCGGCCAGCAGACCACCGACGAGACGCTGGCGCATGCGATGGACTTTGCGCGCGCCATCGCAAAGACGCCGATCGTCGTCCACGATGCGCGCGGCTTCTACACCACGCGCGTGGTGATGGCCTACCAGGCCGAAGCCTTCGACATGCTCGCGCAGGGCGTCGACCCGGCCGTGATCGAAGCGGGCGGCGTGGCCGCGGGCATGCCGGTGCCGCCGCTCGCGCTGTCGGATGCCGTGGCGCTGGACCTGATCCACCAGATCAACCTGCAGACGGCGCGCGACCTCGGTGCGGCCTACACCTTCACGCCCGGCTACGCGATGGTCGGGCGCATGGTCGAGGACGAGGGGCGCAAGGGCAAGAAGTCGGGGCAAGGCTTCTACGACCACGCGGCCGACGGCAGCAAGTCGTTCTGGCCGCGCCTGCGCGACTTTGCCTCACCCACACTGCGCATCGGCATGAGCGTGGCGGACGCGCGCGACCGCCTGCTCGCCGCGCAGGCGCTCGAAACAGTGCGCTGCCTGGAGGAGGGCGTGATCACCGACCCGTCGCAATGCGATGTCGGCGCCATCCTCGGCTGGGGCTTCGCGCCGTGGACGGGTGGGCCGCTCTCGTGGATCGACCGCATGGGCGTGCGCGAGTTCGTCCGGCGCTGCGACGAACTGGTGGAGCGTTGTGGGTCCACGCGGCTCGAGCCTTCTGGCACCTTGCGCCGGCTGGCGGAAGAGGGTGGATCGGTGTACGGCGCGAGCTGGCCGCCTGCCTGAGCGAGAACCCACGCGCGGCGACGTGCGCGTGACATCCGCGCGCGCTGCTGCGCCGCGGCGCTAGTCCCAGACGAACTCGCGGCGCCCGCCGTCCACGGCGAGCAGCGCGCCGTTGATGTACGACGCCTGCCGCGAACACAGGAAAACCACCGCCGCCGAAACCTCTTCGGGTTCGGCGGGCCGCCCGACCGGCGACTGCATACGCACGCGGTTCTGAAAATCGTCCGGCAGGCGCGTGAGCATGTCGGTGCGCACGAAGCCCGGCGCAACGGTGTTGATGGTGATGCCGTCCGCGGCGACTTCCTTGGCGGCCGTGCGCGAGAAGGCGGCGATGGCGCCCTTGGCCGCCGCATAGGACGACAAGCCGGGCCGCCCACCGCCCGTGTGATGGATCGACGAGGTGTTGACGATCCGGCCCCATCCGGCGGCCCGCATCGCCGGCAGCGCGGCACGCGTGCACAGCCAGGTCGCGCGCAGGTGGCTGTCGATGACGGCGTCCCAGTCGGCGTCGGTGATCTGGTCTGCGGGCCGTCCGAGGTGGCGCCCGGCCAGCCCGGCGTTGTTGACCAGGATCTCGCACGGGCCGAGGGTGCGTGCGATGTCTGCGAAGAGGCGGGCCACCTCGTCGCCGCGCGTGACGTCGGCCGCGAAAGCCTGCGCTTCGCCCCCTTCGGCGCGAATCTGCGCCGCCGTGGCTTCGGCGCGCGCGGGGTCGACACCGTTGATGGCGACGCGTGCGCCTTCTTCGGCGAAGAGGCGCGCTTCGGCCAGGCCGATGCCTCGGCTGGAGCCGGTGACCAAGACCACTTTGCGGGTAAGACCCAAGTCCATTCGATTGACACCTCCAAAACCCGAATCTACACTAAGCAAGCGCTCAGTTTATAGTAAGCGTGCGCTTAATCAACAGCTAGACGGGGTGTGCAATTGGCGATATCCGTGGACGACGACCTGCTTGATCCGCAACTGCTTGCGGACCCCTATCCCTACTACCGCGAGCTGCGCGAAGAGCGCCCGGTGCACTACAACGAGCGCTGGCGCGGCTGGGTGGTGTCGCGCTACGCCGACGTGTACGCGGGCCTGCACGATTCGCGCATGTTGGCCGACACGGTCACGCCGTACTTTCGCGACCCCATGTCCGCCGAAGACCGCGAACGCTTCGCACTCACCTACGAGGTGCTCAACAGCTGGCCGGTGTTCGTCGACCCACCCAAACACACCACCCTGCGCAAGATCTTCGCGCGCTCGTTCACGCCGAAGACGGTGCAGACCATGCGCGGCATCGTGCAGACCTTCGTGCACGAATTCCTCGACGGCTGGAAGGGGAAGCACGAGGTCGACCTCATCAACGACTTCGGCTACCTGCTGCCGGCCAACGTGATCGCGACCATCATCGGCGCACCGCGCGCAGACCTCGACCGCTTCCACCACTGGTCGTGGGAACTGAACGAACTGCTGCACGGCGGCGTCGGCACGCCCGACCGCATGGAGCGCGCGCAGAAGTCGATCGTCGAGTTCAAGGCCTACCTCGCGCGGCTGTACCAGGAGCGGCTGAAGGAGCCGCGCGACGACATGATGAGCTGGCTGATGGAAGTGCAGCGGGGCGACAGCTCGCTCACGCCCGACGACGTCCTGTACTCGTGCATGCTGATCCTCAACGCGGGCCACGAAACCACGCAGATCATGATCGGCAACACTGTCGCCGCGCTGCTGCAGAACGACCAGTGGCAACGCCTGGCCGCCGAGCCGCAGTTGATCAAGACGGCGATCGAGGAATGCCTGCGTTTCAACGGCCCCATGAAGGGCACGATGCGCGCCGCCGCGGAAGACCTGACCATCGGCGGCGTCGACGTGAAGAAGGGCGACCGCGTGCTGCTCCTGATGGCCGCCGCCAACCGCGACCCGGCCCAGTTCGCCGACCCGGAGCGGCTGGACATCGCCCGCAATCCCAATCCGCACCTGGCTTTCGGCCATGGCATCCACTTCTGTCTGGGTGCGCCGCTGGCGCGGCTCGAAGTCGAGATCGGCCTCGCCGAGATGGCCCGGCGCTACCCGAATCTCGCGCTCGCGAGCCCCGTGAAATACCAGCCTCGCATCCTGAGCCGCGCGATCGACTCGCCGCTGATGCTGCGCCTGGACTGAATTTCCCGACGCGATTCGAGGAGACAAGAGCATGACCATCGCAGAATGGATCCGGCGCTGCGCCCAGCGCATGCCGGACAAGCTCGCCTACATCGACGGCGAGCGGCGCATCACCTTCGGCCAGTTCAACGACCGGGTGAACCGCCAGGCCAACGGCCTCGCCCAGGCGGGCATCGCGCGCGGCGACCGCGTCGCGGTGTTGATGAACAACCACGTCGAATGCGTCGAAGCCGTGGCCGCGGCGGCCAAGGGCGGCTACGTGCACGTGCCGGTCAATTTCCGGAGCGTGCCGCGCGAGATCGCTTACGTGGTGAACCATTGCGGCGCAAGCGTCGTGCTGGTCGAACAGGAATACGCGGCGAAGCTGTCGGAAGCGGGCGAGCTGCCGACCGTCAAGAAAGTGATCGTGGTCGACCCGGGCAACCCGGATTCGGAGTACGAGCGCTGGCTGGCCGCGCAGGATGCTGCCGAGCCGACGGTCGACGTCACGGGCGACGACAACTTCTTCATCTGCTACACCAGCGGCGCCACCGGCACGCCCAAGGGCGTGCTGCACCAGCAGAAGCAGAGCGTGCACCACGCGCCCGTGGTCGTCATCGGCTACGAGTTCACGCGCGACACCAAGGTGCTGCTGGTGTACCCGCACAACTCGATCGCGTCGATCAACATGTTCTACGTGCCGGCGTGGCTGCTCGGCGCCTGCGTGGTGTTCACCGACCAGCGCAACTTCAATGCCGACCGCTGGCTGGAGCTGGTGGAAAAGGAACGCGTGACGCATTCGCACCTGGTGCCGACGATGCTGTTTCGCGTGCTCGAGAGCCAGCGCCTCAAGTCGACGGACATCAGCAGCATCGTCACCATCGGCTATGGCTCCGCGCCGATGCCGACGGAGCGCATCGAGCGGCTGCAGGAGGTGTTCGGCAACGTGCTGATCCAGGGTTATGGCATGACCGAGATCTCGTCGATCGCCGCCTACCTGGACAAGCAGGACCATCGCGAGGCCGCGGGCGACCGGTCGCGCCTCAATTCTTGCGGCCGTGCTGCCTTCGGCACCGAGTTGCGTGTGGTGGACGAGGACGACCGCGACGTGAAGCCCGGCGAGATCGGCGAGATCGTCTTCCGCGGGCCGCAGGTGATGTCGGGCTACTGGAACGAGCCCGACAAGACGGCCGAGACGATGCGCAACGGCTGGCTGCACAGCGGCGACATGGCCACGCTCGACGAACGCGGCTACCTCACGATCGTCGACCGCAAGAAGGACCTGATCATCAGCGGCGGCGCCAACATCTCCAGCCGCGAGATCGAGGAAGTCATCTACTGGCACCCGGCGGTTCGCGAAGCGAGCGTGGTCGGCAAGCCGAATGAAGAGTGGGGCGAGGTGGCGCATGCCTTCGTCTCGCTGCACACGGGCAAGCAGGTCTCTCCCGAAGAGCTGCTCGCGTTCTGCAAGGAGCGGCTGTCGGGCTACAAGTGCCCGCGCACCATCGAGATCGTCGACGACCTTCCGAAGAACGCCCTCGGAAAAATCCTCAAGACCGAGCTCCGATCCAAATTCTGGGCACAACACAGCAAGAAGGTGAATTGACATGAAGGACTACCGTACGTTCGACGTCGAGTACGAGGACATCACGTTCGAGAAGCGCGGCCACGCCGCGTGGATCACGATCAACCGCGAGAAGCGGGGCAACTCGTTCCGCCGCGAAACGCTGGATGCGATCCGCGATGCGATCGAACGCGTGGGCGATGCGCCGGGCATCCGCAGCGTGGTGCTCACCGCCGCAGGATCTCGCTTCTTTTCGACGGGTGGCGACGTGGTGGACTACAACACCCGCTACATGGACGACCTCACGGGCATGCGCGCGTACGAGCGCGCCATGGAGCGCACCTTCTCGGAGATCATGCATTGCCCGAAGCCGGTGATCCACCGCGTCAACGGCGACGTGGTGGGGGGCGCCAATGCCTTCCATCTGGCGGCGGACTTCGTGGTGATGAACTCGACCGCCAAGTTCCAGCAGGTGGGCGTGGGGGTGGGCAGCGTGGCGGCTTTCGGCCCGACCCAGTGGTGGCCGCTGATGGTGAACGACCGCCGCGCGCGCGACATCCTCATGCAGCTCAAGCCGGTGCCCGCACCCCTGGCTGCCGAATGGGGCATCGTGACCGCGGTGGCCGACTACGACCAGCTCGACGCCGAGGTCGAAAAGATCGTGGCGAACCTCGCGCGCATGTTCCCCGAAGCGCTGCGCTACACCAAGGTGGCGCTCAATCACCAGAAGGAACTGCTCTTTCGCGAGATGACGCAGGCGCGCGAATGGTGCTCGCTGCACTTTCCGTCGATGGAGTCGCGCTCGGGCTTCGGTGCCTTCTTCCACAAGAAGCCGATCGACTCCGACCCGAGCTGGAATGCTCTGGACACGGGCCACAACACCCTCGCGCCCTACGGCGGCTACAGCGTCAAGTGCAACGCCTGCGGCTCGGACCATCTTCCGGAAGACCACAAGTTCTGCGGCGTCTGCGGCGCCGGCCTCGAAAAGCAGAAGGCTCCCGCATGAGCCACGCCGGAAGGAATTTCGTGGTGACGGCCGCCGCTGGCGGCATCGGCGGCGAACTCACGATGCTGCTGCTCGAAGGCGGCGCCAGCGTGCTCGCGTGCGACATCAGCGGCAAGCGGCTCGCGCTGCTCGAAGAGCGTGCGGGTCCGATGCGCGATCGGCTCGCGGTGCTCAAGGTCGACGTGGCCGACGAGACCGGCGCGGGCCGGGCCGCCGACACGGCCATCGAGCGCTTCGGCACGGTGCATGGCGTGGCCAACATCGCAGGCGGCATCGCCGGCATCGGCGAGGACATCATCGACCGGCCGATCGAGCGCATCTCGCCCGACGAATACCGCCAGACGGTGCGCCTGAACCTCGACAGCGCCTTCTTCATGACCCGCGCGCTGGTGCCGCATTTCCGCAGCCAGCGCTACGGCAAGGTGGTCAACGTCGCTTCGCTCGCCGCCTTCGGCAATTTCGACCACATGGGCAATGCCGGCTACGACGCCGCCAAGGCCGGCGTGGTCGGGCTCACGCACACGCTGTCGCGCAGCCTCGGGCCCGACGGCATCCGCATCAATGTCGTCGCGCCCGGCTCGGTCTACACAGACAAGGTCAGGCAGGCGTTCAGCCCCGAGTTCATCGAGTTGCAGCGCAGTCGCATCCCGCTTCGGGAGCACGTCGGGCCGCTCGATGTCGCGAAGGCCCTGGCCTTCTTCCTGTCGACCGAATCGGACGCCGTCAGCGGCGAGGTGCTCCGGGCGAGCGGCGGGCTTCGGTAAGCGCTAGACACAACGACCACGATGAAGGAGACAAGCATGA
>JAHJOG010000122.1 GCA_018820395.1 Gammaproteobacteria bacterium
AAGCGGCCGATCTCGCTGGCCTTGTCGGCCTCGCCGCGCTCGACGATGAGGTCGCGCGTGTCCTGGCTGGCGATGATGTGCTGCGCGTTGTAGGCGCTCGCGCCCAGCACGCGGACGGCATGGTAATGCGTGAGCACCACGTACTTGATGGGCTTGTCGGTGACTTCGCGGATGCGGCGGATGACGTCGACGGCCATCGCCGGGGTGGCTTGGGTGTCGGCGACCAGCACGCAGTCGTCGCCGATCACGATGCCGGTGTTGGGGTCGCCCTCGGCGGTATAGGCCCAGGCGTGCTCGGAGATCTGGCTGAAGGTGATCTTCTTTTCTTCGAGGTCGGCCTGGCTGGCGAAGGTCTTGGTCTGGCTCATCGTGGTCTCCTGGGATGATTCTGTGACGATTTGTCTAAAGCAAACGAGTTTGCATCCGGCGAATTTTCAAGTGTACGGCGCGGATCAGTTAATGTCTAATGACTTCCGTATGAACGAACAAGAGGCGGAGTCCATGGCCACCGAGGTCGAACGCGCGCAGCGTGGCATTCAGAGCATCGAGGTCGGCGGCCAGCTGCTGCGCGCCCTCGTCCACCACGGTCGCCCGATGGCGCTCAAGCACCTCGCCCGCGAGGCCGACATGAGCCCGGCCAAAGCGCATCCGTACATGGTGAGCTTCGGCCGGCTGGGTTTGGTCGAGCAGGACCGCGTCAGCGGACACTATCTGCTCGGTCCGCTCGCGTTGCAACTGGGGTTGATCAGCCTGCAGCAGGTCGACCCGGTCCACCTTGCCACGCCGCTGATCGCCGAGCTCGCGCTGGCGATCGGCCAGACGGTGGCGATCGCGGTCTGGGGCGACCGCGGCGCGACCATCGTGCGCATCGCCGAATCGCCATCGCCGGTGCACGTCAACATGCGCCACGGCACCGTGTTCTCGCTCACCAGCACCGCATCGGGCCGGCTCTTCGGCGCCTACCTCGACAGCGCGACCGTGCGGCGCGTGCTCGAAGAAGACCGGCGCCGCGCACGGGCCGCCGCGCGCATCCCGCAGCAGGCCGGCATGCCGGCGGCGGCGCCGCTGCCCGACTGGAAGACTTTCGAGGCGCAGTTGCAGGACGTTCGGCAGCACGGCATGAGCCGCTCCGAAGGCGAAGTGGTGCCGGGCGTGAATGCGATGTCGGCGCCGGTGTTCGACCACACCGGGGCGATGGTGCTGGCGATCACCGCCATCGGACCTTCGGCCATCTTCGACACCCGATGGGACGGCGGCATCGCCGGCGGACTCAGGTCGTGCGCGCGGAAGGTGTCGCAGCGGATGGGGGCGACTCCCGCAGCGCCTTGAAGCGCGCGAGGCTCTCGGGCGGCCAGTGCTCGGAACGGCGGTAGAACTCCGTCACGGCGACGGCATCCGGCGGCAGCACCACCCAGGGTTGCTTCGACATCGTGAAGATGTGGATGTCCGGCGGCAGCGCGTCGGGCGTGTCGAGGGTGCCGACGCGCACGAAGCTCACGGCCTCGCCCGAACCGGCGTAATGGCTCCACAACGCGACGCGGCAGGCCGGGCAGCGAAGCACCTGCTGGCCCTTGCCGCTGGCCGACGGCGTGTCGATCCGTTCGGGCTGGCCGCGAAGCAGCGTCACGCGGTCGGACTCGACCATGGCGTTGAGCGCGAAAGCCGATCCGCTTTCGCGTTGGCACCAGCGGCAATGACAGCAGTGGACGTAAAGCGGGGGCGAGGTCATGCGAAAGCGCACGGCGCCGCAGGCGCAGCCGCCTTCGAGAGATGGGTCGAAGTCAGTCATGGCGGGTGACTGTGACGCCACGCGCCCCAAAGCGCAACCGGCTCGGATCAGCTGCGGCCGATGCGGATGAATTGCGGCTCGATTCGGGCCACGAAGCCATACCGGCGCGCGAGATCGGCCACCGCCGTCTCCCACGGCACGACGACAGCGTCGCGCGGCGGATTCTAGTCAGGCCGGGCCCATGAAGCCGACGTCCCTCGGATAGTCGATGCCGTTGGCCGTGACGCCGAAATTCTTCAGGTTGGGCAGGATGCCCGACAGCTCGGTGTCCGGCACGCCGAACCATTTGGCGAGCGTTGCGCCGTACTGGTCGACCGAGGTGCTGGGGATCAACCGGCCCTGGCCCACGTGGCCTTCGTAGCCGGCCAGCTTCGAGTCGTTGTTGATGCTGACGACCTGCGGCGTACCGTAGATCTGCTTGCCCTTGACGGCGCCGCCGACGACGAAGTGATGTCCGCCCCAGCCGTGGTCGGAGCCGTCGCCGTTGCTGGCGAGCGTGCGCCCGAAGTCGGACGCGGTGAACGCGGTCACCTTGTCGGCGATGCCCTGCGCATCCATCTGACGGTGGAAGGCGGCCATGGCGTCGCTCAACTGCTGCATCAGCCCCGGCTGGTTCTGGATCAGGTTGTCGTGCAGGTCGAAGCCGCCCATCGACACGAAGAACACCTGGCGCTTGGCGCCCATCGCGCTGCGTCCGCGGATGAGGCGCGCCACCATCTTGAGCTGATTGGCCAGGCCGGTGTTGAGGGCGCCGAAGGTGTCGGTGGTGAAGGTGGCCGGCGCGATGGCGCTGGTGACGGTGGTCTCGGCCTCGACCGCGCGCTTGGTCACGCGGTTGTATTCGTTTTCCAGCGCGTGCCCGCGGGCTTCCTGCACCAACTGCGCCATGGCGCTCTTGACCGAGGTCGAGCCGAACACGTTGGAGTTCTTGACGCTGTTGATGCCCACGGCGCCACCCGTGCTCACCTGGTATTGAAGCGCCGTGTCGCCCGACAGGAACACCGCGTTGCCCGCCACAGAGATGCAGGTGAAGAGTGAGCTGGTGTTGCGCGACAGCATGAGGTCGCCCAGGTTGCCGCCCCAGCCGACGGTGGATCCTTCGGGCGATGAAGTTTGCCAGGTCGACTGCTGGTCGTTGTGCGAGAAGAGCTTGGGCGGCGCCTTCTTCGAACCGGCGCTGTACTGGGCACGCGTGATCGGCTCGATCAGCGGGCCGACATTGAGCTGCACCGCCACCTTGCCCTCGGTGTTGAAGAGGCCGGCGAGCTGGGTCATCGACGGATGCAGCGCGTACTGCCGCCCGTTCGGCAGGGCGACGGTCGGCGTCAGGAGCGTGGCCGCGAGGTCGGCCTTGGCGATGGCCACGCCGCCCGAGGCCTGAGGCACGCGGATGGTGCTGTAGGCGCCGTGGCTCGGGTCGTCGTAGGTGACGACAGTGTTCGCGTAGTCGTTGCCACCGAACAGGAAGACGCAGACCAGCGCCTTGTAGTCGTCGGCGGGCGCTGCCTGGGCTGCGGCCTCGCCCATCGAAGCGAGGTTGAGCGCGAAGGGCAAGGCCGTGCCGGCCATCGCGAGCTGGGTCGAACGGCGCAGGAAGGCGCGGCGCGTGTGGGCCGCAGGGTCGATCAGGTACATTGCTGGCTTCCTTGCTTGCTTACTTCTGGACCAGGTATTCGGGGGCGGCCATGACGAGCAGCACGGCCGAATACACGCGGTTGAGCTTGGCGCTGTCGCTGCTGGTGGCGGTGAGCGCCGGCGTGCCGAGCGCGTTCACGATCAGGTTCTGCGTGGCCGCCGACAACTGGTTGGCGGCGAAGAGCAGGTTGAGCCGCCGCACCAGCGCCGCCGGGTCGAGCACCAGCGCCAGTTCGGCGCCGTAGCCGCCGTTGACGTCCTTGGTGTTGCGGGGCAGCACGCTCTGCATGTAGTTCAGGTAGCCGCCCACGCTGGTTTCGTTCACCAACTGGAATTCGGGCGCGACCAGGTTCGCTGCAGCAATGGCGGTCGACGGCGGCACGTAGCCGGGGCGAAAGAAGTTGAAGACCGACGGCGAGCGCAGCGGGCTTTGCCCGAGCCGATCGTTCGGCCGCGAGAGGTCGCCGATCTTCCAGTTGCCGCTGGTCGAAGTGGCGCCCGTGGTTCGAGCCCATTGCGCGAAGCGCAGCATCGGTTCGCGCAGGCGGCCGAAGCTGCCGTCGGTGAGGCCGGCCGGACTGCGCGCCTCGTTGTCGAGCACCACGGCGGCCAGCACGCTCTTCATGTCGCCCCGCACGCCCGCACCGTTGTCGGCAAAGATGTCCGACACCCGTTTCACGTAGGCCTTGCTCGGGTTGCTGGTGACCAGCCGCTGGATCAGCTGCTTGCAGAGGAACGGGCCGACGTTCGGGTGGTTGAAGAGCGTGTCCAGCGCGATCTTCAGCGCCGCCTTGCCTTCGGTGTTGGCCGGCACGGTGGCGCCCAGGAACTTCGCCTCGAGCGTCGAATGCCGCGACGCGGTGAGCGCCATGGGGCGTTTGGTCCAGGCGTTGTTTTCCACGGTGTAGGTCGCGCCGGGCGGCGTGAAGGCGCCGGCGGTGCCGCTCTTCTCGTCGTTGCGGATGTCGAGGTCGTAGCCCGTGAAGACGCGCGCCAGGTTGGTCACGTCGTCCATGTTGTAGCTGTAGAGCGGCGTGCCGTCCGCGGCCGTCTTGACCGTGCCGTCGGGCTCGAGCTGGTACAGGCCGATGGTCATGAGCTGCATGACCTCGCGCGCGAAGTTCTCGTCGGGCTGGCGTCCCTGCGCGTTTTCCTTCTGGTTGCCCTTGGTGTTGAGGTAGTAACCCATGGCCGGGTTGAGCGTGACGTCTTCCAGCAGCTTCCTGAAGTTGCCGGTGACGCCGGCGACCAAGGTATCCCAGTAGCCAGCCATCATGTGGTGCGGCCAGTTGGACCCGATGTCGTTGGCTGACACCACGAAGATCTCGGTGAAGGCCAAGGCCACGCGCTTGCGGAACCCGTCCGGCGCGGTGATCAGCTGGTTCCAGACCATGTCGTCGGTGTTGACCGTGTTGTAGGGCTTGCTGGCGATCCAGTCCCAGCCCGTCTGCGCAGGCGGCATGTCGACCTGTTCGCCGAGCCACGGCAGGTAGCCCTTGCTGCGCACGGCCGCGATGTCGGCCTCCGACGCCGAGAACTGGGCCTGCAGCAGGAAGCGCACTGCCTCGTCGTCCGTCTTGGCCTGCGTGTAGACGTAGGTCTGGCCGGTGGCGGTGCCAGCGATCGGGGTCAGCGAGCCGGCCTGGACGGTGGTTCCCGCACCGACGTCGGCGCTGGAGAACCCGACGCCCGCGGCGCCGACACCGCCGCCTCCGCCTCCACCGCCGCCGCCGCAAGCGGCCAGCGCCGCCGAGGCCGCCAACGCGGCCGCCAGCGCAGGTGAAAACGCCGATTCCGCCTCAGGCGCGCCAGGCTCTGGCGCGCAGGGCTCGTCCACGGTCGCATCGACGCGACCGGCCGCGAAGGTTTCCTGCATGAATCCTCACTCCTCGACGCGCATCCGCGCTTGTTTGACGTCATCCAAGGCAATTGCTATGCCCGTCGCTGCGCGGGCTGCGGCGACTCTAACGGCGCGAGGAAAAAGCAGAAATGTTCTTAAATGTGACTTTTTCTGTCACACGTAAACATTTGTCTGATATCGCTATCGACGCAAATGGTCGTTCACTGCTTGGCGAATTCGAGCAGATCGCGGGTGCGCGCGGCCTCGGTGCGGGCAGCGTCGGCGAAGTCGTCGCCCGGCGAGGCATAGCAGATGGCGCGCGACGAGTTGACGATGATCGGCGCGTCCGATCGCCAGCCGGCGCGCACGGTCGCGGATGCATCGCCGCCCTGCGCCCCGACGCCCGGGATCAGCAGCGGCACGGTGGGCGCCAGGGCCCGGACGCGCTCGATTTCGGCTGGGTAGGTGGCACCCACAACCAGCCCGAGTTGCCCGCCGATGTTCCATGGGCCCTGGGCCAAGCGCGCAACATGCTCATACAAAAAAGGTTGGCCCTCGATGCCTGCGAGACGCTGCGCCTGGAGATCGTCCCCCCCGGGATTGCTGGTGCGGCACAGCAGGAACGCGCCCTTGCCTTCGCGCCGCAGGTAGGGCTCGACCGAGTCGAAACCCATGAAGGGCGACAGCGTGACGGCGTCCGCGCCATAGCGCTCGAACGCTTCCGACGCATATTGCTCGGCCGTAGAGCCGATGTCGCCGCGCTTCGCGTCCAGGATCGTCGGCACATGGGGCGCGTGTCGTCGCATGTGTTCCATCAGCTTTTCGAGCTGGTCTTCGGCACGGTGCGCCGAAAAATAGGCGATCTGCGGCTTGAAGGCGATCACGAGGTCGGCGGTGGCGTCGACGATGCGCGCGCAGAAGTCGTAGATCTTCGAGGCATCACCGCGGATTCGCGACGGGAATTTGGTCGGGTCGGGGTCGAGGCCGACGCACAGCAGCGAGCCGTTCTGGCGCTCGGCGGCGCGCAGCTTGTCCAGGAAGATCATGGGTCGGAATTCTAGGCGCGCACCCGCGAGCGGCTCCGCAGCGGCCGTTGTGGCTCAGCCTTGCTCGGCGGACTGAGGCGTCTGCTCGGCGGCCAGGCAGAGGTCGGACCAGGCCTTGGCCTTGTCGGCCGGATTGCGCAGCAGGTAGGCCGGGTGGTAGGTGACGACCACGGGCAGATCTTCCGGGCCCGCCCCCCAGCGCCGGCGATGCACCTGCCCCCGCAGCTTGCCGAGCGGATCGCCGCTCGCGAGCAGACCCTGCGCCGCCAGCGGCCCCATGGCGAGCACGAGGCAAGGCTTCACGGCCTCGACGCCAGCCGCCAACGATTCGTCCAGGGAGATCGGGCTGTCGGGCCGGCCCGAGGGCACGCCACGATGCGTGCGCATCAGGTGAACCGGCATGCTGCCGCCGACGAGACGCAGCGCGCGCAGCATGTTGCCGAGCAGGCGCCCGGCGTCGCCGGCAAAAGGCTCTGCATGGCGGCCGTCGAGTTCGGGTGGCATGTCGGCGACGATGAGCCATCCGCCATGCGGCTCTGCCGTGCCGCCGTCGATGCGGAAAGCGGCTTCGGCGAGCACGGCCGCGCCCTGGATGCGAGGAGGCTCGCGAGAGGCCGCCGGCGCAGCGGTTTCGGGCTGCACCGAGCGGAGTGGAACTGCCGGGGTTGCAACCCGGAGCTCGGTGGGTCGGCTTTCTGCAGACGGCGGCCGAGGCGCCTCGGCGGCCGCCGGTGCTGCCCCGTCGCTGTGCGCGGCCGGCCACCAGACCTTGACGCCCATCTCGTCGAGCATCGCCCGTTGTCGCGGATCCAGATTCAATTCGGCGCCCCGGAGAAGGTCACAACGCGCCCCAAGCGCTGTTCGATTCGTTCAGCCGAAGGCTCATCACGATGGCGTCTTCGCGGCCGTTGCCGAGCGCCGGGTAGTAGCTCTTGCGCATGCCGACGCGCCGAAAGCCATGCTGTTCGTAGATGCTGAGCGCCCGGTGGTTGCTGGCACGGACTTCGAGCCACAGCCACTGACAATTCTGGGAGCGCGACCAGCCGGCCAACGCTTCGAGCATCAAGGGCGCCCAGCCCTGCCTCTGGAAAGCCGGAGCGACGGTGATGTTGAGCAGGTGCACTTCGTCGACGCCCTTCATGGCCACGAAGTAACCGATCAGCGTCTCGTCGCCGGAGCCTGCCGGAGCCCGTTGCCACAGCGTGCGCGGGCCACGGGCGGCCATCGAGGCCCGACCGCCGCCTGGCCCCGAAGGGCCGACGAGGCATTGGCAGTGATAGCCCGCGGCGAGCGAATCGCCGAAGTTGGCGACCGTCCATGGGTGCGTGAACGCGCTGCGTTCGATCGCGCAGATGGCCGGGATGCGCTCCGGCGTGATCGGTTCGAGCCGGGCTTCGAAGGGCTGGTTGAGGACGGCGCTCATGACAGCGATGCAGAAGAAGCCTTGATGATGGCACGCTCTTCGGTAGTCTGCGCGACTTTGTCCCGAACATAGAAAGGCAAGGCCTCGGCGGGCGGCACGGCATGCCCCGCGGCGAGCAAGGCAGGCGCCAGGCGGAGGATGGCCTCGGCGCCGGGCAGCACCTCGCGGAAAGTCGCCCCGTCCACGCCGCCCAGCCGTGCTCCGTAAGCGGTCCAGGCATTGCCCGCAACGGCCCACCCCTCGGGCACGACCAGCGCTTCGGGTGAAAAGAGCTGGGTTTCGGACACCGTCGGCGGCGTGGTGCCGAAGTCGCAGCGCGCGGCGTAGACCTGGTCCATGCGCGCATCGAGCAGCGCGAGCACGCGCTCGGCACCGAAGCGATGGCGCGCTTCTTCTGCCACGGCCAGCAAGGTGTCGACCGGCAGCACGTCGATGCCGGCGCCGAAAGCCAGACCCTGGGCGACCGAACAGGCGGTGCGCAGTCCGGTGAACGAGCCCGGGCCGCGACCGAAAGCGATGGTGTCGAGGTCGCCGAGCCACAATCCGGCTTCTTCCATCAGCGCCTGGATCAGGGGGAGCAGCGTGGCGGACGCTGCGGGGCCGCCCGCGGCGCTTCGCGAAACGACGCGGTCGCCATGGCGTACGGCCACCGAGAGTGTCTCGGTGCTGGTGTCGAAGGCCAGCAGCCTAGGCATGGCCACACGCATCCGCGGGTCGCGCGGCGCCGGGCCCCGCGCCGTTCACCGGCTCATCGACCGCCACGGCCGGCGCGGCCCGCGCACGCTGCACGCCGAACAGGATGCCCGCCGTGACCAGCAGCAAGCCGGCGATCAGGTTCCAGTAGAGCGGCTCGCCGAGCAGCACGACCGCGCCGAGCGCCGAGAGGCCCGGCACCAGCGCGGTGATCATGGTCGATCGCACAGGGCCGAAATACTGAATCATCCGCGTGAAGGTGATCCCCGAGATGACCACCGAGATCACGCCCTGGAACAGCATCTGGAACAGCAACTCGCCGACCGGCGCGCTGCCGATCCGGCTGGCGACCATGCCCGTGCCCACCAGCAGCGTGTAGGTCGGCACATAGGTGAAGAACGCGAACACGGTGATGGCAATGGTGGCGCGGACCGCGTCCAGCCCGTAGCGCCGCACGATCACGCTGTAGCAGCCGAAGCAGAACGCGGTGACCATGAAGAGCAGGTCGCCCTTCCAGACCTCGCCGCCGTCGAACGCGCGCAGCAGGCTGGCGCCGCCCACCAGCAGGTCGCCCAGCACGATGAGCGCGAGGCCCAGCGCGCGCGCCGGTGTGATGCGATCATGGAGCACCAGCGCAGCCAGCAGCGCGGTCCAGAGCGGCAGGCTGCCGGGCATCAGCACCGAGGCATGCGCCGCAGGGGCAAAGACAAAGCCCGAATACGAGAGCACCGAATAGGCCAGTCCGCCGAACACGCCCGCCAGCGCAGTGACCCTGAGTGGGATGGGCGATAAACCGAAGAGCGAACCGTGCGCCGGGTCGGCGAGCCTCGCCCGCCGGACCAGCCAGGCGCCCCAGGGAATCAGCACGACCGCCGCTCCGCAGATGCGCGCCAGCGCAAGGTCCATGGGGCTGAGCGAGCGGTCGGCCGACGCCCTGGCGATCACGATGAAGCCGGTCCAGACCAGGACGGTGACGACGGCGGAGGCGATGCCGATGGCGCGTGGCGAGAAACGGGGAGCAACGGGAGCGGCAGGCATCGTGCAGATTATCGAGGCAGCGCTCGAGCCCCACGGGAGCGCGGGGCATGCCCGAGCCGCGCTCGGATAATCGCCGCATGCTCTCTGACAGATTCGTTGCCGCCCTCGGCGCCATCCGTTGCCCACGCTTCGTCGACGCGCTGTTTCTTTCCGTCGTGTTGGCAGGCGCCGGTGCTGCTCCCTCAGCCGCCCAGACCCTCCCGCCATCCGTCGAAGCCGCGCTGGCCCGCGCCAAGGTGCCGCGCGATGCGGTGACGCTGCTCGTCGCCGATGCCGAGGGCGTGCAGCCGCCCCGGCTGGCCTGGCGCTCGCAGGTGCCCATGAATCCGGCCTCGGTCATGAAGCTGGTGACCACCTACGCGGCGCTCGACATCCTCGGCCCGGCGTTCACCTGGCGCACGCCGGTCTACACCGACGGCGCGGTGCGCAACGGCGTGCTCGAAGGCAATCTGTACATCCAGGGCCAGGGCGATCCGACGCTGGTGCTGGAGCGCCTGTGGCTGATGCTGCGGCGGGTCCAGGGGCTGGGCATTCACACCATCGCGGGCGACATCGTGATCGACCGCAGCGCGTTCGACGTGCCTGACACGAGCCCCGACGCGTTCGACGGCGAAGGCCTGCGGCCCTACAACGCCGCGCCCGACGCTCTGTTGGTCAACTTCAAGTCCGTCGTCATGACCTTCACGCCCGACCGGGTCAGCCGGACGGCCCGCGTGAACTTCGAGCCTTACTTGGCCGGCGTGACCACGCAGGGCACCGTGCCTCTGTCGGACGGCCCGTGCGGCGACTGGCGCGCGCTGCTCGACGCCGGCCTGACCGACCCGGCGCGCATGGGCTTCGCGGGCAGCTACCCGGCCGCGTGCGGCGAGAAGACCTGGTCCGTGGCGTACGCCGATCCGCGCGCCTACGCCGGCCGCGCGATCGCCGGCCTCTGGGCCGAAATGGGCGCGCGACTCAAGGGCCAAGTGCGCGAAGGCAACGTGCCGGCCGGCCTCACGCCGGCGTTCGAAATCGAATCGCCACCGCTCGCCGAAGTCATCCGCGACATCAACAAGTTCAGCAACAACGTGATGGCGCAGCAGGTGTTCCTCACGCTTGGGCTCGAACAGAAGAAGCGAGGCAGCGTCGACAGCTCGCGAACCGCCTTGCGTCAATGGTGGAACAACCGCATCGGCACCGGCGAGGGCCAGCCCGTGTTCGACAACGGCTCCGGGCTGTCGCGCGACGGGCGCGTCACCGCCGGCGAACTGGCCAAGATGCTCCAGGTGGCCTGGCGCTCGCCCGTGATGTCGGAGCTGATGTCGTCATTGCCCGCTTTCGGCGTCGACGGCACGCTGCGAAAGCGCACGCTGCGTTCGGGCGGCGCCGCGCACCTCAAGACCGGTTCGCTGCGCGACGTGGCCGGCGTGGCGGGCTTCGTGGACGGCGCGAGCGGAAGGCGCTATGTGGTGGTGGCCATCGCCAACCATGCCAACGCGGGCGCTGCGCGGCCAGCTTTCGATGCGTTGGTGGATTGGGCGACACGAGATTGAGCTACGCGGAACGCCTCAGCTGAACGGCAGCGGCACCGGCTGCCCCCAATTCATGATTCCGCTCCAAGCATCGTTCATCGACGGGTTCACCAATCTGTCATTCACGACGAGATATTCAAGTTTGGGCAGCTTTTTGGAAAGCATGCTTGCCACTTGCTTTGCCATTTTCCCATCTGGCACGATCGTATTGCCATCCAGCACAGTCAAATGCAGCGTCTTCAATGCTTTCAAATCCTGGAGCCAATCGAAATTGTTGCCCTTCATGACACTGCCAGTCAGGTCCAAGTGCTCGAGATTGGTGAGGTAGCGCAAATTGGAAAAATGTTTGGTATTGGAGCTTGCTATATTCCTTAAACTCAAAGTCTTCAGTGTGTTTTTTGTCTTGATATTGTTCAGCTTCTCTTTATTCTGGATCTCCATCGTGAACCTTTGGCAGTTGTCCGCTACCAGCGTCTCGAGGTTCGACGCCTGAAAAATATAAGACAGGCCCGTATCCGAGAATTTTGTATGACTGACATTCAATATCTTGAGACTTGCACTGATAGCCGATTCGCTGGTTTTGGGTTTGTTGACATCCGGCATTTTAAGCCGTTCATCCCCCGAGTACGGTCTGTATCCAGACAAGTAAGCGGCTATTCCAGCGCCTGAAATATCGGTATTGCTCAGGTCGAGCAATTTCAAATTAGGCAGTTCTTTGCAAGAGACACCTCGAAGTATGAAATATCCGGTCGGCTCGTGATTTTTCCATTGGCTATCTTGGACGATGTGGCGCGGGTCATGAAAGAATAGCTTTTGTATCGCTGCTCCGCAGTTTGAGAAAAGGATGGAGTAAATGTCTTCCGAACAAGAATTAACATGAACGGTGAGGCGTGCGCCAGCGATGACCCTAAATAACTTTTGCCTGCTTTCATCCGCAGAAATCTTGTCGATGCTCTCGTCAACTTCGTTTGTATAAAAGCATTCGAAATTCAATTTCGTTACCGATGTGGCAATGGCTATGCGAAAGTTCTCTTTCAGCTGCAAATCGATGGTTTCCGCACCTCCGGATTTGGCGACTTGAGCAAGAATCGCGTCAAGCAGACTCGAGCCCAAGTCTATGTATGCAAACTTAGGTTGACCGATCAAGAGCTTCAGTACTAGAGAATAGTATTGGTGCGGAAATGGCGCGGGCATTGACGGGTCGCACAATTCGATCGTATAGGCGCCCTTGTTTGCAACACTCGACGATTCTCTATAGCCTAGTTTCGCGAGCACATTGAGCTTTCTGACAACGTCGATCAGTCCCGCCCGTACGCTCATGATGTGGTGCCGAAGACTCGGAGGCTGATTCGGCTGTTTCGACGAGACTTCGTAAAGATCCGCTTTCATGGCGGATATTATTTGGTACATCTCGGCATCGATACAATCGACCGCGGCTGTTGCGACTTCCCATTTCTGCAATTGAACGGCGTACGCCACGATTCGCGCTTGAACATTTGCGACAATCCCGGATTCGCGCGGAAATATATTGCTATAGATGGACTGCCATAGACTAAGTCCGTATTCGGCCAGATTGAGTTTTTCGGCCTCCGCAAGGTCGGCTGACTGAAATGCATCCAGAGCGGTCGCAAGATCGACCAGTCCCTGTACGTCGAACTCATCGCCTTTTCCTTTTTCGATCCGATCGACCAGCGTTTGCCAAGTTTCGTGATTGATGCGGCCCTTCGACAGTTCCAAATCGAGCGTCTCTATCAATTTTTCCGCGCTTTGGCTGTCTGATGATGAAGAAATCGATTTTGCGTTTGTCGGTTTCATATTCAGTCCTGTTGAGTAAGTGACGAGGTTGAAAGGCTGAAACCACAATGTTGCATACACCCCGGCGACCGTTTCTGACGGATTCTGACGAATCGTCTAGGGTCCTTTGCGCTGGGCAACGAGCCCGCCCCCTCGAAAGCGGCTCGGCGTGCAAATGCATGTTCGGAGCGGCCTCAAGGGGTTTTCCCAGCCCTCACTCGAACAGGCGAAGCCCTACGATATGTGGCGTATTTAGGCCCCTATAAACGGAGACATATGAAGCGTTTCAACCATATTCTTGGCGCCGTCGCGACGGCCTGCCTGCTGGCCGCTTGCGGCGGTGGTGGCGATGGCGGTGGCAGCAACTTCGTCGGCGTGCTGCCCGGTGGAGGCACGGGCACCGGCACCGGCCAACCCGCACCGAGCACCGGCGCGCTCAAGCAACCGGCGGTCGTCCTCACCACACTCACCACCGCGCAGATCGACGCCGCGACCGCGTCCAGCGGATTGCAGGCGATCAGCGGCAAGGCCAAGTGCGACGTGAGCGTGGTCGCGCTCGACTACACCACGCTGGGCCCCAAGGGAGAGAACACCAACGCGTCCGGCGTGCTGCTGGTGCCTTCGGGCGCGGCCTGCACGGCCGCAGCACCCCTGGTCGCCTACGCCAAGGGCACCGACGTGCAGAAGCCGCGCACGCTGGCCAACCCGCAAGACGCCGAAACCTTCCTGCTGACCGCGATGTATGCGGCGCAGGGTTATGCCGTGGTGGCCACCGACTATCTGGGCTATGCCAAGTCGACCTTCCCCTATCACCCGTATTTGCATGCCGATTCAGAAGCACGCACGGTGATCGACTCGCTGCGGGCGGCGCGGGTCGCGGCGATTTCGGTGGGCACCACGCTGTCGGGCAAGGTGATGTTCACCGGCTACTCGCAAGGCGGGCATTCGTCGATGGCGGCGCATCGCGCGGCCGAACGCGACAACGCGGGCGAATTCAACGTGGTGGCGGGCGCGCACCTGGCGGGGCCTTACAACCTGTCGGGTTCGTTCAAGCTGACCAACGCGATCGCGGGCTACCAGTTCTTCGTGCCGTTCATCGTCAACACCTATCAGAAGGTCTACGGCGACGTCTACACCGACATCAACACGGTCTACAAGCAGCCTTACGCCTCGAACATCGAGAACCTGCTGCCCAGCCCGACGCTCACCTATTCGACGCTCGTATCGACCGGTGCGCTGCCCGGCGCGAACGGTGAAACGCCGGCGCAGGCGCGCGACGCCCTGTTCCAGAGCGCCTTCATCACCGACGTTCAGACCAACCCGAACAACGCGCTCTACCTCGACGCGAAGAAGAACGACCTGTTCGGCTGGAACCCGAAGGCGAAGACGCTGCTGTGCGGCGGCGCGGGCGACCCGACCGTGCCACCGGCCGTTCACCTCGTGCCCATGAAGGCCGACTTCGACTCTCGCGGGGTCACGACGGTCTCGACCGTGGATGTCGATGCGCAGATCCAGGCGGCCTACGGCCCGGGCGGCAAGGCGCCGACCGATCCGACATCGGCTGCCTTCGCGACGTATTACGCCTCGTACCACGGCACCTACGAGCCGCCTTTCTGCCACGCGCGGGCTCGGGCGCTGTTCGATACGGTGAAGTAAGGGTGAAGCGGCGGCCTCAGGCCGCCGCGGCGCGTTGAAGCCGGTCGCGCACGCCTTCCCACTCGGGGCCTGCCGGCGGCGTCTCGACCCAGATGAGCTTCGTGCCCTGGTCGTCGAAGGCGCGCAGCACCGCGAACAACTGCTGTGCCGCCGCCGCAGCGTCGTCGGGCATGCGGCGGAGCGCGATGCGCTGCGAACGCGTGCGAAGCGCGCTGCGCGACCACACGGCGATGTGTGCGGCGTCGGCGCCCAGAACATCGAGCGCCGACTGCAGCGCGCGCGCTTCCATCAGGCGGACCTTGGCGGTGGGGGCGTAATGCGCTTCGAGCGTGCCGGAAGCGCGCGGATCGGCCGCCGCCAGTGCATGCCGGTCGCTCAACGCAACGCCTGCTGCGGCCTCGATCTGCGCCCGCGTGATGGCGCCCGGGCGCAACAGCACCGGAGCGCCACGGCTGCAGTCGACGATGGTGGATTCGATCCCGACCGCGCAGGCGCCGCCGTCGAGCACCCACAGTTCGTCGCCGAATTCCTGCTGCACGTGCGCCGCGGTGGTCGGGCTCACGCGGCCGAAGCGATTGGCACTGGGCGCCGCGAGGCCTGCGACGCCCCGCTCGGCGCAGGCGGCCAACAGGGCCTGCGCCACCGGGTGCGACGGGCAACGCAGGCCGACGGTGTCCTGCCCGCCCGCAGCTTCGGCGGCCACGCCGGGCTGCCGCGTCACGATCAGCGTCAAGGGCCCGGGCCAGAAGGCCTGAATGAGCTTTCGGGCGAACGGCGGCAGCGGCTGCGCAAAGCGCGACAGCGATTCTTCGCCCTTGACGCCGGCCGCCACGTGCACGATGAGCGGATGGTCGCTGGGCCGGCCCTTGGCCGAGAAGATACCCGCCACCGCGTCGCCCTGGGTCGCATCGGCGCCCAGCCCATAGACGGTTTCGGTGGGAAAGGCGACCAGGCCGCCGGCGCGCAGCCGGTCGGCCGCCTGCTCGATGGCTTCGCTGGATTGGCCGTCGAGGATCATTCGGACAGGGGAATGGGCAGGCCGAGCAGGGCCGCGGCGAAGTCGGCGTTGCTGCGGATGTCGTCGATGTGCGCCCCGGTGAGCGTGAGGTGGCCCATCTTCCGGCCCGCCCGCGGCTCGGTTTTTCCGTAGAGGTGCAGGTGCGTGCCGGGCAACGCCAGCACGTCGACCCACGGCGGCTCGGCGGGGCCGGCATTGGCGGCATCGCCTGCGAACCACAGGTCGCCCATCAGATTGAGCATCAGCGCGGGGCTGTGCTGCCGCGGCGGATTGAGCGGCAGGCCGGCCATGGTGCGCACCTGAAGCTCGAACTGCGAGACGTCGCACGCATCGAGGGTCCAGTGGCCGCTGTTGTGCGGCCGTGGCGCCATTTCGTTGACGACCAGCCGGCCGTCCGCCAGCACGAAGAACTCGACGCACAGCACGCCGACGTAGTCCAGCCCCTTGGCGATCGATTCGGCGGCCGCGACCGCGGCCTGCATGATGTCCGCGGGCATGTTCTGGTCGTGCACTTCGGTCACGGCCAGGATGCCCTCGCGATGGACGTTGCGCTGCGCGGGGAAATGCACAATCAACCCGTTGGCGCCGCGGGCAACGATGACCGAGCACTCGAAGTCGAGCGCCACGAGCTGTTCGAGCACGCAAGGCACCTCGCCCGAATCGGCCCAGGCCGCCGCGAGCTCGGCGCGCGAACTCACGCGACGCTGGCCCTTGCCGTCGTAGCCGAGCCGCGCAGTCTTGAGGATGCCCGGCAGGAGGTTGTCGGGCACCGCCGCCAGCTGCTCTGCGGTCTCGATGACCGCGTACGGCGCGCAGCCGACGCCGCAGCTCGTGAAGTGGGCCTTCTCGCGGATGCGGTCCTGGGCAATGGCCACCGCGGCCGACGACGGCGCGACGGGGCGCGCGACGGCAAGGTGTTCGAGCGCCGTGGCCGGCACGTTCTCGAACTCGGTGGTGATGGCATCGGCCAGGCCGGCCAGCCGGGCGAGCGCATCGACGTCGGTGTAGTCGGCGTGGATGTGGTGGTGGGAGACACGGCCGGCCGGGCTTTCGGCGTCGGGGTCGAGCACGGCCGTGAAGTAGCCCATGCGCTGGGCCGCATGCACGAACATGCGACCGAGCTGGCCGCCGCCCATCACCCCGAGCGTGGCGCCTGGCAGCACCGGGCCGTCGGCCGCCGAACTCACAGCGCCCCCCCGCCTTGCGGCGAGAAGGGTGAAATGGCGGCCGGCTGCGGCTTGTCGTCGAGTGGCGGCAAGGTCATCGCGCGGGCAGCCTCGGTCTGCGAAGCGCGAAAGTCGGTGAGCCTGGCGCGCAGCGCCGCATCGCCGACCGCCAGCATCGCGACGGCGAACAGGGCGGCGTTGGCCGCGCCCGCCTTGCCGATGGCGAAGGTGGCGACCGGAATGCCACGCGGCATCTGCACGATGCTGTAGAGCGAATCGACGCCCTGGAGATGCCGGCTCGCCACCGGCACGCCGAGCACCGGCACCGTGGTTTTGGCCGCCAGCATGCCCGGCAGGTGCGCCGCGCCGCCTGCGCCGGCAATGATGGCGGCCAGACCGCGCGATGCGGCGCCCTCGGCGTAGGCAAACAGATCGTCCGGCATTCGATGGGCGGAGACGACGCGTGCTTCATGGGCGATGCCGAATTGCCCGAGAATCTCGACAGCGCTGTGCATCGTTTCCCAGTCGGAACTCGAGCCCATGACCACGCCGACCTGAATTGCTTGCTTCATGGTTCGAATTTTACGTTTCACCCTTCAGATTCCACGATGATCGACATCACCCTCGAAAACTTTCAAACCGAGCTGATCGAAGGCTCGATGGTCACCCCCGTGCTGCTCGACATCTGGGCCGAGTGGTGCGGCCCCTGCAAGCAGCTCGGGCCGGTGCTCGAGAAGCTCGAAATCGACTATGCCGGTCGCTTCACGCTGGCCAAGCTCGACGCCGACAAGGTCCCGCAGATCTCGCAGCAATTGAGCCAGATGTTCGGCGTTCGCAGCATCCCTTTCTGCGTGATGTTCAAGGGTGGGCAGCCGGTGGACGGCTTCGTCGGCGCCATTCCGGCGGCGGAGATTCGCACCTTTCTCGACAAGCACGTGCCCGGCGCCGATGAACTCGAGGCGGCCGAGCAGGAAGAAGCCGCGCTGGAGGCGCTGGCCGAAGGCGACACCCAGGGCGCGCTCGAGAAGCTGCAGCACGCCGTCGCCACCGACCCGGCCAACGACGACGCGCGCTTCGACTACGTGAAGCTGCTCCTCGCCGAGGGGCAGGTGGACGAAGCCAAGGTCGCCTTCGCGCCGGTGATCGCCAAGGCTGCGACGGTCAGGCGCTTCGATTCGCTGCAGCGCTGGATGGACGCGATCGACTTCGCGACGCCCGGCACCGGTCAGCCGCGCGAGCTGCCGGAGTTCGATGGCGCCATTGCCGCCAACAAGCGCGACTTCGACGCCCGCTTTGCACGGGCGCGTGTGCTGATGAGCCAGCAGCGCTGGACCGATGCGCTCGACGAGCTGCTGGAGATCCTCATGCGCGACAAGGCCTGGAGCGACGACCTGGCGCGCAAGACCTACATCGCGATCCTCGACGTGATCGAGCCGCCGCGCCCCAAGGTGGCAGACGGCCAGATCCCGCCCGACGACCCAACCGTCGCGACCTACCGGCGTCGCCTGAGCAGCATCGTCCTGAGCTAGCGGCGCGATGCCCGCATCGGCGGCGGGGTGTCATTGGCGCGCCGCGCGGGCTCGCATACGATGGCGTGTATTTCGAGTTGTTGCAAAGAAAGTCCTGTCATGCGCTCCCTGATCACTTCGGCTGCCCTGGCCGCCACCCTGACGCTCACCGGCTGCGGCACGGGCATCGCCCTCGACGAGCCCATCGAAGGGCCGATGTGGCAGCTGGAACAGCTCGGCGGCGTGCTGATCGAACCCAGCAACGACCCCAGGCAGAACGCGCAGATCCGCTTCGACAGCAATGGGCGCGTCAGCGGAACGGGCGGCTGCAACCTCCTGACCGGCACGTTCGAGCGCAACGGCAGCAGCCTGAAGCTGGGCCAACTCGGCGCGACCCGCCGCGCCTGCACCAATCCGGCCGCCGAGATCAACGAAACGCAGTTCTTCGCCGCCTTGAAGGAAACTTCCAGCTATCGGCTGCAGCAAGGCGCCTCGCGGCTGGCGCTCCTGGATTCAGCCGGAAGAACGATCGCCACGCTCGGGCGCGGCAGCCCCTGAAGCAGCGGACGCCATCGGCGCACGCTACCAACGCGCCGGCAGGTCGCGCACCAGCATGATCCGGCGACCGCCGACGGCGACGTAGCCGCCGCCTTCCAGGTCTTTCATCAGGCGGCTGACCATCTCTCGTGAGCAACCGATCTCGCTGGCGATGGCCTGGTGGGTCAGGCGTTCCTCGATGCGCCGGGTGCCGTCTTCAAGCGTCTGAGCACGCGATTCCAGCAGCCGCTTGAGCCGGCCGTACACGTCGAGCAAGGCCATGCTGCGTGCGCTTTCGGTGGCGAGGCGCGCACGCCCGATCAGCTTGACGATGAGCGACAACGCGAACTCGGGGTCCGACGCGATGTGCTGCAACAGGGTCTGGCGGGTGACCACCGCGCACAGGCTCGGCTCGACCGCCTGCACGCTGGCCGAACGCGGGCTGCCGTCGAGCGACATCTCGCCGACGTATTCGCCGGGACCATGAATCGCCATCGTCACCTCGCGCCCTCGCGAGTCGGACACGAAGGCGCGCAGGCGGCCCGACAGCACGATGAAGATGGTGTCGCCCGTCTCGCCCTCTTCAATCAGCACGGCGTCGGTTCGAAACCGGCGTTGCACGCCGCGTGCCGCCAACTGGCGCAAGGCCGGCGGCAGTGCGTCGAAATCGGGTGGCTGGGCCTGGACTGAAGCGGACGTCGACGGCATCCGCGGACTATACGGTCCGCGTGGCGCCGGCGCAGGGCGTCAGTCCGGCTGCACCAGGCGCAGCGCCGAGACGATCTGCGGCATCCGCGACACGTGATGGACGAGTTCCCGGATGCTGCTGCGCCCGGTCTTCTGCCGCACGTTCTTGATGTGAGTGCGCACCGTCGACAAGCACACGCCCTGGAGCCCGGCGATCTGTTCGGCGCGCCGACCCGCGCACAGCTGCGACAGCACGGCCTGCTCGGCCGGCGTGAGGCGCTTGGCGCGCGCGAACATCTGCATGGTGACCGTTTCGCAGCCCGCCCGGCGGCTGCACATGATGAGCACGGTGTCGATCGACCGGCTTCCATGCAGCACCGCCATCGGAATGAAGGCCAGCGACAGCGGCTCGCTGGGATGGTCGACCTCGACGATGCTGCGGCAATCGCTTTCGGCGTCCTTGAGAGCCCGTTGGATCCTGGCCTGGGCGGACGCCTCCCGGGTGCCGAGCATGCCGTCGGCGTTGACGAGAGCGCGGCCGGTGGCCAGCTCGCGTCGGGCCGCGTAGTTCGCGTGAAGGATGCGCCCCGTCAAGTCGACCAGGATCAGGCCGTGGTCGATCTCGTCGAGCACCCGCGAGAGCAGCACGGCCTGCAGGGCATCCGGTGCGGGAACGCCGTCCTCGCGGTCGGCGGCGGGTTGAACGAATGGCTGGAAAGACATCGGGTTCATCGCGCACTCCTCATCTGTTTGGATGAGGAAAGTGTCTGAAATCCCGCACTGGCCGGGGCGTGACTATTGCCGCCGGCTTTGTGATCTATTCACCTTCGCGCGACTCAGCCCGTGAGCCGTTCCAGGGCCTCGCGGTACTTCGCCGCGGTTTTCTCGATGATCTCCGCCGGCAGCCTCGGCGCGGGCGGGGTCTTGTCCCAGGGCTTGCCGTTGATGCGGGTCGCTTCCAGCCAATCGCGCACGAACTGCTTGTCGTAGCTGGGCGGATTGGTGCCCGCCTCGAGCGCGGCTTCGTAGCCCTCGACCGGCCAATAGCGCGAGCTGTCGGGCGTGAGCACTTCGTCCATCAGCACCAGCGTGCCGGCCTCATCGAGGCCGAACTCGAACTTGGTGTCGGCGATGATCATGCCCTTGCCGAGCGCGATGGAAGCGGCCGTCTCGTAGATCGCGATGCTGGTTTCGCGGATCTGCTGCGCCAGGGCCGGGCCGACCGTCTCGACCACCTGGTCGTAGCTGATGTTCTCGTCGTGCGCCCCCGCCGCCGCCTTGGCTGCCGGAGTGAAGATCGGGCGCGGCAGCTTGCTGGCATTGCGCAGGCCTTCGGGCAGCGGGACACCGCACACCGCCTGGTTCTGCTGATATTCCTTCCAGCCGCTTCCGGCCAGGTAGCCGCGCACGACCGCCTCGACCGGGATGGGCTTGAGTCGCTTGACCAGCATGGAGCGGTCCTTGACTTGCGGCACTTCCTGCGGCTCGACCACGCTCTCCGGCGTTTCGCCCGTCAGATGGTTGGGGCACAGGTGGCCGAGCCGGTCGAACCACCACAGCGCCATCTGCGTCAGGATCACGCCCTTGCCCGGAATCGGCTCGCCCATGATCACGTCGAAGGCCGAAAGGCGATCGCTCGCCACCATCAGGATGCGGTCCGACCCGACCTCGTAGTTGTCCCTCACCTTGCCGCGCGCGAGCAAGGGGAGGCTCTGAATGGACGAGGTGTGGACGGTGGTCATGGCGGCGTCGATGGAGCGGGAAAGCTGAGCGATTGCAAATCCAATTGCGATTGTGCGCGCAGAAAAAAGCCACCGCGAAGGTGGCTGGTGGAGCTGGGCTCGCGCCTCAGACCACTTCTTGAGCCAGTTCGCCCTTGGCGTACTTGGCGGCGATGACCTTGAGCGATTCGCCCTTGACCTTCGGGCCCTGGCCCTCGCAACCGAACTGGATGTAGCGCTCTTTGCAAATCGCCTTGGCGGCCTCACGGGCCGGCTTGAGGTATTCGCGCGGATCGAATTTCTCGGGGTTTTCGGCGAAGAACTTGCGGATGGCCGCCGTCATCGCGAGCCGGATGTCGGTGTCGATGTTGATCTTGCGCACGCCGTGCTTGATGGCTTCCTGGATTTCCTCGACAGGCACGCCGTAGGTTTCCTTCATGTTGCCGCCGTACTTGCGGATCTCGGCGAGCAGGTCTTGCGGGACGCTCGACGAGCCGTGCATCACCAGGTGCGTGTTGGGAATGCGGCGATGGATTTCCTTGATGCGGTTGATCGCCAGGATGTCGCCAGTGGGCTTGCGCGTGAACTTGTAGGCGCCGTGGCTCGTGCCGATGGCGATGGCGAGGGCGTCGATCTGCGTGCGCTTGACGAAATCCGCGGCCTGCTCCGGGTCGGTCAGCAACTGCTCCATGGTCATGGTGGCGTCGGTGCCGTGTCCGTCTTCCTTGTCGCCCTTCATGGTCTCGAGCGAGCCGAGGCAGCCGAGCTCGCCTTCGACCGTGACACCCACGCGGTGCGCCATCTCGGCGACCTTCTTCGTGACGTCGACGTTGTAGTCGTAGCTGGCGATGGTCTTGCCGTCGGCTTGCAGCGAGCCGTCCATCATCACCGAGCTGAAGCCGAGGTCGATGGCGCCCTTGCACACGTCGGGGCTTTGGCCGTGATCCTGGTGCATGACCAGCGGCACCTTCGGCCAGCTTTCCAGTGCCGCTTCGATCAGATGCTTGATGAAGGGCTCGCCGGCGTATTTGCGGGCGCCGGCGCTCGCCTGAAGAATGACCGGCGCGCCGACCTCGTCGGCCGCGGACATCACCGCCTGCACCTGCTCGAGGTTGTTGACGTTGAACGCCGGAATGCCGTAGCCATTGGCTGCGGCGTGGTCGAGCAGTTCGCGCATCGAAACGAGTGCCATGGTGAATACCTCGTGGAAATCTGGTGATCCCGGCCCGGCGGCGCCGGGTCGGACAAAGATCGCCAATTCTAGCGAGCGACCTTGTCGGACGGGACCGACGCGAGACCCAGGAAGGAAACGATGGGCGGCAGCACCGGGCCGCCCAACCAGCGCAGCGGTTTGGCGATCGCACCGACCAGCGTGATGTGGCTCAGATCGTCGAACTCATCCAGTTGCACGCCCACACCTGCGGCGCGAAGCTTGCGCGCCATCTGTTCCGAGTTGCGCATCGGATTGACCAGCTTGTCCTTCTTCGCGGCGATGAGCAGGGCGGGCGGCGACGCGGAAGAGATGTGCGTGATCGGTTGCGAAGCCTCGGGCGTGTCGGGCCAGTTGAAGGCCACCTGCGCTTCGGGGTTTTCGATCGGCAGGAAATCGTAGGGTCCGGCGAGGCCGATCCAGCCGGCGAGCTTCTTGGGCGAGCTGCCGACCTCGTCGAGCCAGCGCGCGTCGAGCGCCACCATGGCGGCGTTGTAGCCGCCGGAGCTGTGGCCCATCACGTAGATCTTCTTGGGATCGGCGCCCAGGCGGGCCGCGTTGTCGATGCCCCATTTGACGGCGAGCGCACTGTCGCGCACGAAGGCGGGGTAGGTCACCTGCGGCGACAGTCGGTAGTCCGGAATCACCACCACGGCACCGCGCGCTGCCAGCGCCTCACCGACGAACTTGTAGCTGGCGCGCTCGCCGCTGCTCCAGGTGCCGCCGTAGAAGAACACGACCAGGGGGCGGTTGCCTTCGGGTGGCTGGCTGCGTTCGAGCGGCCGATAGACGTCGAGCTGCTGCCGCGGTCCGCTGCCGTACGGGATGCCGGCTTCGAGCCGGTAGGTGTCGCTCGGCACGAGGCCATTGACGATCCGCAAGGGGGAGCAGGCCGCGAGCGCGGTCGACGCGATGAGCGTGGCCGCCGTGACGAAGGAAAGTTTCATGGGATGGGTACGGAAGCGGTCAGGCTTCAGTTTCGAACGATGTCACGAAGTCAGCTCGCCTTGCAGATCTTGAGCATGTTGGTGCCACCGGGCGCGCCCATGGGCTCGCCGCAGGTGATGGCGTACACGTCGCCGGACTGCACGATGCCCCGCTTCTTGAGATGGGCTTCGGCCTGTTCGAGCGCGGTGTCGCGGTCGCTTTCGGGGTCCATCAGCAGCGGACGCACGTTGCGGTAGAGCGCCATCTTGCGTTGCGTCGACAGGCGCGACGTCAGCGCGTACATGGGAATGTGCGCACGGTGGCGGCTCATCCAGAGCGGGGTCGAACCCGATTCGGTCATGGCGACGATCGCCTTGGCGCCCAGGTGGTGGGCCGTGAAGAGCGCACCCATGGCAATCGACTGGTCGATGCGCGAATAGATCTTGCCGCTGAAGTCCGCGTCGAGCTGCACGTCTTCTGCCGCTTCGGCGGCCTCGCAGATGCGGCTCATTTCCTGCACGGTTTCGAGCGGATAGCGGCCCGACGCCGTCTCGGCGGACAGCATCACCGCGTCGGTGCCGTCGAGCACCGCGTTCGCGACGTCGCTCACTTCGGCACGGGTCGGAACCGGGTTGGAAATCATCGACTCCATCATCTGCGTGGCGGTGATGACCACCTTGTCCATCTCGCGCGCCATGCGGATCATCTTCTTCTGCAAGGCCGGCACCGCCGCATTGCCGACCTCGACCGCCAGGTCGCCGCGCGCCACCATGATGCCGTCGCTCGCGCGCAGGATTTCTTCGAGCTTGGGGATCGCCTCGGCACGTTCGATCTTGGCGATCATGCCGGGCTTGTGGCCGAATTCGGCGGCCGCCACGTTGCACAGTTGGCGCGCCATTTCCATGTCGGTGGCATTCTTGGGGAAGCTCACCGCGACGTAGTCGGCCTGAAAGCCCATCGCCGTCTTGATGTCTTCCATGTCCTTGGCAGTGAGCGCCGGTGCGGTCAGTCCGCCGCCCTGCTTGTTGATGCCCTTGTTGTTGGAGAGTTCGCCGCCCAGGCGCACGGTGGTGTACACCGCCTCGCCCTTCACGGCATCGACCGTGAGAACGATCAGGCCGTCGTTGAGCAACAGGCTGTCGCCCGGTTTCACGTCGCGCGGCAGGTCCTTGTAGTCAAGGCCCACGGCATCGACTTCGCCGAGTGCGGTGCGCGACGCGTCGAGCACGAATTTCGCGCCCGGCTCCAGCCACACCTTGCCTTCGGCGAACTTGCCGACGCGGATCTTCGGCCCTTGCAGGTCGGCCATGATCGCCACCTCGCGGCCCGCGCGCCGGGCTGCTTCGCGGACCATTTCGGCGCGGGCGATGTGGTCCTGCGCGGTGCCATGGCTGAAGTTGAGCCGCACCACGCTGACCTTGTACTGGATCATCCGCTCGAGCAGTTCCGGCGTGTTGGACGCGGGGCCGAGCGTTGCGACGATCTTGGTGGCGTGGCGAGGAAGGCGGGGCGTACTCATTCAGGTCTCCAATTTGTATTCCGCACTGTATACAGTTTGGCCGTCCGGCGATAGGGCACGCGCCCCGCCCTGTCGACGGCGACCCCGATCAGCCGGCTGCGCGCTTCGACAGGATTTCGATGGCCGGCAAGGTCTTGCCCTCGAGCATCTCGAGGAAGGCACCGCCGCCGGTCGAGATGTAGCCGACCTTGTCCTCGATGCCGTACTTGGCGATGGCCGCCAGCGTGTCGCCGCCGCCCGCGATGGAAAAGGCCTGGCTTTCGGCGATGGCGCGTGCGATGGCTTCGGTGCCGCCGGCGAAGGCGTCGAACTCGAACACGCCCACCGGGCCGTTCCACACGATCGTGCCGGCTTCGCGCAGCTGCGCGGCCAGCATGGCGGCGGTTTGGGGTCCGATGTCGAGGATGAGATCGTCTTCGGCCACCTCGCTCGCGTCCTTGACCGTGGCAGCTGCGTCGGCGGCAAAGGTCTTGGCGGTGACCACGTCGACCGGGATCGGCACCGCGGCGCCGCGCGCACGCATGGCCTCGATGACGGCCTGCGCCTCGCCGAGCAGATCGGGTTCGGCCAGCGACTTGCCGATCGAGAGGCCGGACGCCAGCATGAAGGTGTTGGCGATACCGCCGCCGACGATCAGTTGATCGACCTTGTCGGCCAGGCTCTTGAGGATGGTGAGCTTGGTGCTGACCTTCGACCCCGCGACGATCGCCACCAGCGGCCGGCGCGGCTGCGCCAGCGCCTTGGTGATCGCGTCGATCTCGGCCGCAAGCAGCGGCCCTGCGCACGCGACGCGGGCGTACTGCGCGATGCCATAGGTCGTGGCCTCGGCGCGGTGCGCGGTACCGAAGGCGTCGTTGACGTAGATGTCGGTCAGCGCGGCGAGCTTGCGCGCGAGTGCGTCGTCGTTCTTCTTCTCGCCCTTGTTGAGGCGGCAGTTCTCGAGCAGCACGACGTTGCCCGGCGCCACGTCGACGCCATCGACCCAATCGGACACCAGGGGCACGTCGCGGCCCAGCAGTTCGCCCAGGCGGCGCGCGACCGGGGCCAGCGAATCTTCGGGCTTGAATGCGCCTTCGGTCGGCCGGCCGAGGTGGGAGGTGACCATCACCGCAGCGCCTGCGTCGAGCGCCTGGCGGATGCAGGGCACCGACGCCCGGATGCGGGTGTCTTCGGTGATGTTGCCGGCGTCGTCCTGCGGGACGTTGAGGTCGGCTCGGATGAAGACGCGCTGGCCCTTGGCCTTGCCTTCTGCGCAGAGATCGGTGAATCGTAGAACGTTCATGGATGAAGAGGTATTGATGACAGCCGGAGAGTGCGCCTTGCAGGCTGCGTCCATTGTAGGTTTCGAGGCCGATGCGCACCGGCCCGCAAGGTGGCGGCCCGGGTCGGCCACGGTCCTGTGGAGGCACCGCGCATTTTCGGATTGAATCAGAATGGGAATCGCGGCCGCATCGGTGCCCGCCCAGACAGGAGACATTCATGACCACCGCCCCGGTCCCACGCACAGCGCCGCCCGCCGTGCCCGTTCGCGGGCTGCATCATTTCGCCTGGCGCTGCCGCGACAGCGAAGAGACCCGCCACTTCTACGAAGACCTGCTCGGGCTGCCGCTCGTGCACGTGATCGAGAGCGACCACGTGCCGAGCACCGGCGAGTTCTGCCCTTACGTGCACATCTTTTTCCAGATGCGCGACGGCTCGTACATCGCGTTCTTCGACCTGGGCGACGACGTGGCGGCAGACCCTTCGCCCAACACACCGGCCTGGGTCAACCACATTGCCCTGCGCGTCGACTCGGTGGCCGACCTGGCTGCCGCCAAGGCGCGCCTCGAAGCAGCGGGCGTGGAGGTGTTGGGAGTGACCGACCACCACATCATCGAATCGATCTATTTCTTCGACCCGAACGGCATCCGCGTCGAACTGACGACGCCCACGGTGCCGCAAGCCGAAATGGACGCCCACGCGCTGCATGCGCACCAGGACCTGGCCGCGTGGACGGTGCGCAAGGCCGCGCTGCGCGAGCCTTCGAAGGCCGTCGAATGAGCGACCTGCAGCTCGCCGTCATCGACGTCAAGCCGGGCGCCGCGCTGGAGAGCCAGTCGGGTCTGCAGATGATGCGGCCACGCATCTACGGCGCTTACCGCGCGCCCGCCGGGCCGAAAAAGATCGCCGCGATCGTCATGCACCCGACCAGCAATTTCATGGGCCACTACCTCATCGGCCCGTTGGCCGAGCGCGGCATCTGCTGCATGGGGCTGAACTCGCGCTACATGGGCAACGACACGCTGCTGCTGATGGAGCGCGCCATCCAGGACCTGGGCGCCGGCGTCAAGTTCCTGCGCGCTGCGGGCTACGAGAAGGTGGTGCTGATCGGCAATTCCGGCGGCGCCGCGCTGGTGAGCTTCTATCAGGCGCAGGCCGAGAAGCTGAGCGCGCACCACTTTCCGGACGGCGATCCGACGCACCTGCATGCCGACGACCTGCCGCCGGTCGATGGCATCGCGCTGTGCGCCGCGCACCTCGGCCGAACCCGACTCTTGCGCGAGTGGATCGACCCGTCGGTGACTGACGAACACGATCCGCTCTCGGTCGATCCCGAACTCGACATGTACGACGCTCGGCACCCGGTGCCGTACGAGGCCGAATTCCTCGAACGTTTCAAGGCGGCGCAGGGCGCGCGCATGGAGCGTCTGGAAGCTTGGGTGGTCGAGCGCTTGCGCCTCTTGCGCAGCACGCCGGGCGCGCCGCGCGACCAGGCCTTCGTCGTCTATCGCACGCACGCTGAGCCACGGTGCGTCGACCTGTCCCTGGATGCCAACGACCGCCAGCCCGGCAGCGTGTGGGGCGACGCGCGGCAGGTCAACTACTCGGCGAACGCGATGGGCCGCACCACCTCGCTG